>NZ_LJJB01000010.1:0-300000 GCF_001420695.1 Brevibacillus choshinensis
TCTGGTTCAAAGCTGGCAAATCATTTAATGATAGACTCATCAACGCTTTCGCTGTTCAGTTTTCAAGGAACATTTTGGTTATCCGCCCAAAAGGCGACCTCTTCATCTTATCACGTCAGATTCGATTTTACAAGAGGTTTTTTTGACAGTCTTTGTCGCTCAGCGGCGACAAGAACTAATATAACAAATCGCTACTAAAAGAGTCAAGTGATTTCCAAACTTTTTTACTGATGTTTTTTAATAAAACTCAATGTTTCGTAGCGGAAATTAAGTATAAGTGAAAAACTTGAAGAAGTCAATAAAAAACGAATAGAAGAACCTCTTTTTTTTCACACTATCCCATAGACAAAAATTCCCCTTACTTCAATGAAAAAGGATGGTGGCTCACCCATGGATCCGAAGCCAACCTATGAAGAGTATGAAAACGAACAATATAGCGAGCTATCTACAGTAGAATCTCAGCGTAACGAAATTCTTCAGGAGGAATTCCCTGAAGGGCCATACGGTTCATCAACCAATCGAGAACGACTAGGAAAATCCCAAGACTGGGAACCAGGACAGCATTCAACGACGACTCGCTTTACCTACGAGACCCGGAACATGCATCAAGACTTGCCTCGTCAAGATCCATCTGCTCATCCGATCCACGACGATCCGGATGAAAGAGAATAATCTGGTGCCCCAATTGATAAAAACACCAAGCCCCCTCATTCACCAAGGGGGCTTGGCCTATTTTCACTTGTAGATATGACGATTATTCTTCCATGACCACCCGTGTAGCAAGTGTACCAATCTCTTCGATCGTAACGGATATCTCATCACCAGGTTGCAGCTCACCCACCCCCGCTGGCGTTCCCGTGAGGATCACATCGCCAGGAAGAAGAGTCATAACAGCTGAAACAGCCTCCACGAGCTGCGGAATGCTAAATACCATCTGGCTCGTGCTCGCATTCTGCCGTACTTCTCCGTTGACACGAGTCACAATACGCAGATCATTGTAATCAAGTTTTGCTGCAATCGCCGGACCAAGCGGGCAAAAGGTATCAAACCCTTTGGCACGCGTCCATTGGCCATCGCTCATTTGCAAATCCCGTGCAGTCACATCAATCGCGCACGTAAAGCCGAGAATGTAATCTTCCGCATCTTCTGCCTTGATCTTCTTGGCTTGTTTTTTAATGACAATAGCAAGTTCACCTTCATAATGAAGGTTTTTGGTCAGCTTGGGATAAACAATCGGCTCTCCTGGTCCAATGACAGTTGTGGAAGGCTTGAGGAACATCAATGGTTCCTTTGGCAGCTCTATGTCCATCTCAGACGCATGATCCGGGTAATTGACCCCGATGCAAACGACTTTGCTGGGAGCGGTGGGTGCTTGGAGCGCCACTTCGTCCAGCGGGAGCTCCAATCCCGTCATAATGGGCTTCGCCGTTTGAATCTTGTAAATATCCCCTTCGATCACACGCACCTTGTTATCTGCTTCTACCATCCAACCGTGCTTCACTTTACCGTTTCGTTCAAACCGAATAATCATGGCTCTTCCTCCCCCGTCTAACCTTTGCCTGTCTTAGAACAAATCCGAGACGACTTCCCGCGGTTTCGTTGTGATCTCTTCGATAACCGTGCGATTGACTGCGTCTTCTACCAGCGCATCCACGTCCAGCGCCGTTTCGAATTTTTCCGCCAGATAAGCCTTGGGGCGAGTAACAGGATTTTTCGGTGTGAAGACTGTGCAGCAATCTTCATATGGCAAGATCGAGAGCTCATACGTATCAATCTTACGAGAAATGTCCGTGATCTCGATCTTATCCATCCCAATTAGGGGACGCAGCATCGGAATAGAAATGACTTTATTAATCGTATCCATGCTTTCGAGAGTTTGCGAAGCCACTTGACCTAGGCTTTCACCCGTCGCTAGTGCCAATGCTTTTGTATTTGCAGCCACCTTCTCAGAAATGCGCATCATGAATCGGCGCATGATCGTAATCAGGTAATCTTCCGGGCATTTGTCGCGAATCGCTGTCTGAATCTCTGTAAACGGTACTACGTGCAGGCGGACAGTTCCTCCCCACTTTGTCAGCTTTTGCGCTAGATCGCGTACTTTTTCTAAAGAACGCTCGCTGGTATACGGATAGCTGTGGAAGTGAATGGCTTCGAGTGTAACACCGCGCTTCATCATCATCCAGCCTGCAACCGGGCTGTCGATCCCACCAGATAGCAACAAAAGAACTTTTCCACTCACACCTACCGGCAATCCGCCTGGGCCTGGAATCGTTTCACAGCTGACATAGGTACCTTCTGTGCGGATCTCAATGTTCACGATTGCTTCTGGCTCATGCACATCTACTTTGATCGCTGGGAGGGCTCGCAGGATATGGGTACCGACCATACGATTGACTTCCATTGAAGGGATCGGGTAACGCTTGTCTGCACGACGCGTTACGACACGGAAATTTCGTGGCTGCGGATTCATTTGACGAATCAGCTCCAGGGAGCGTTCCTTGATAACCTCGATATCTGGATCTACGTGAATGGTTGGGCTAATCGAGGATATCCCGAATACACGCTTGAGTCGATCCATGACCTCGTAAGCATCTTCTCCGTGCAACTCCACATACATTCGACCGTAATTGCGACGTACCTTTACTTTATAGAAGGAACGCAAGACGCTTTTCACGCTACGCATCAGCGTTTCTTCAAACATATCGCGATTCTTGCCTTTTAGAGCCAATTCTCCATAACGGATCAAAATTACATCGTAGTTCATGTTCGTCTCCTTTATCTGGTTACGCTTTTGGATTTCATTTGTGTTCGCAAGCTGCTGACGCACGCCTTAAGTGCCACGAGAAACTGATTGATGTCTTCTATTGTATTTTCCCTACCGAGGCTAATGCGAAGGGATGACAGCGCACAGTCACGTTCAATGCCCACTGACGTAAGTACACGGCTCGGTTCGTTTGCCTTAGAGGAGCATGCCGACTTGGTGGATACCAAAAAGCCACGTTCTTCCAACGCGTGAAGCAACACTTCTGCCTTTACGCCCGGAACAGAAATGTTCATAATATGCGGGGCCGCTCCGATCTCAGGAGTGTTGATGATACAGCCTTCAATCGATGAGATCCCTTCTCGCAGCTGACGCAGCATTTCCTGCAGACGATTACCTTCTCCAGAGCCCATTTCTTCGAGTAAACGGATCGCCTTGGCAAGACCGGCAATCGCTGGCAGGTTTTCTGTACCCGACCGGACACCGCCTTCTTGCCCTCCACCCATCAACAAAGGATGAATAATTAGCCCCTCGCGTTTATACAAAATCCCTACACCGCGTGGCCCATAAAACTTGTGGGCCGACACGCTCAACAGATCAATACCGGAATCTTTGAGTCGAAGCGGGACTTTGCCGATGGCTTGCACGGCATCCACATGAAAGAGGACTTTTGGAAATTGCTTGAGCCATTGACCTATCTCCTCGACAGGTTGAATCGTGCCAAGCTCGTTGTTCACATGCATGATTGAAACGAGAATCGTATCAGGTCGCATCGCTTTTTTGACGTCTTCAAGAGAGACACGTCCATCCCGATCGACAGGTACATACGTCGTCGAGAATCCCAAGCTCTCCAGTTGCTTGCATACATCGTATACAGCCGGATGCTCCACTTGGGTCGTAATGATATGCTTCCCGCGGTTCTGATATTGGAAGGCAACGCCTTTGATCGCCGTATTATTACTTTCCGTACCACCGGAGGTAAAAATGATTTCCCCAGCCTTGCATCCTAGGTACTTTGCTGCTACCTCACGTGCCTGCTTCAAAACCGTTTCTGCCTCTACCCCTTTTTGATGGAGAGAAGAGGGATTGCCATAATAGCTTTCCATTGCACGTCTCATGGTCTCAACCACTTGGGGATGAGGACGAGTCGTAGCACTGTTATCCAAGTAAATCACTGGTCCACACCTTCCTGAGGGCGAGGTGCCCTATGTCTACGCTACATCATAACACGACTGTTCCACGAACATATAGCGCAAAGCACTCTTTCCCCTCTATTTTCCCCACTTTACCAGCCAAAATAGCCATTATGGACCAGCTCTGAACGATCGTTCACACACTATTCATACTTAAAGCGCTTACACCCAATAATAGGCTCTTTACATCGTAAGTCCTTTTCGTTAGAATTGTCAGTAAATTTAAACAAAACAACGAGGAGAGAGCAACTATGACTACCCAAGCCATGCAAGAAAAAATCACTAAGATGGAAGCAGAACTGAAACGACTGCAGGCTGAACTTGCAAAAATGAACAAAAGTACCCCTCCCATTAACCGATCAGACGTCGCTTATCTAAATGAGGTGTACAACGGGTGACATTTCACTTATTTTGTTTTCAGTAGCGTGGAAGTGGCATGATGAATCTGCCGCAACCCACGCTATTTTTGTGTCTATACGCCCTTCTTTCTCCTACCATGGATCGAAAATACGTTTCGTAAAAGGGAGTCTCCTTGCTCACGTTGGAAAATAAGCCCATGTAAGTGCTTATTTACCTAATGAAAGCTAATGGTTCTGCTGGTTACAATTATGGTGGAAACATTCAAAAACATCACGCTACGGCATCGAGGAGGCTTTCATGTTCCGAACAACACGATGGAAACGTCTAGCTGCGCAAACTTCAATGATCGCTTTACTGCTCCCTGCCACGTCTGCTTTTGCACAGCCTATTTCTGTAGTACCTGGAGATACGTTGGGCAATCTGGCGTACCACTATCAAGTTTCTGTAGAACAATTGAAAATCGCTAATCATTTGAAGACAGACATGATCCAATCCGGTCAATCCCTGTACATACCCCCCCGTTCCGAAATCTATACAGTCAAGTCAGGCGATGTGCTTTGGAAAATTGCAGCAGACCATCAAACTACGATTCCCACGATCATGGAAATCAATCAACGTACATCCTACGATCTCTTCGTCGGTGAAAAAATCTTGGTACCGACAGCATCCGCTACTACTACGGATAGAACATACACCGTGAAAAGCGGCGACGTTCTCTGGAAAATTGCCAGTCGCTATAACGTGTCCATCCAATCTATTCTGGATGCCAATCGATTGACTTCTACCGACCTTCTTATCGGTCAAAAGTTACTCATCCCGAAAACAACTGGACAAGCTTCCAATCAAACAGGGAGCCAGAAAGATAAAGATACAGCTACACCTGCAAAAGATGCCACAAAACCTTGGGTAGAAAACACTCGCTACCAAGTCAAGCAAAGCGATACTCCCTGGACGATTTCGATCGATCACGGGATTCCGATGACCGAGCTGTTGCAAGTGAACAAGCTCTCGGAAAATGCAGAGCTGCAAATCGGGCAATCACTCATCATCCCTGTTCACCATATTCCTGAAACTTCCGTCAAAAATTCAAAGTACGGTGAATATTTGGACTGGTTTGAAGCGAGTCAGTACCTCTTTCCTATCAATGCCGTTGCGACGGTAACAGATTTTGAAACAGGACGTAGCTTTCAGGTCAAGCGCACGATCGGGGCCTCTCATTCAGATACTGAGCCACTCACTGCGGCAGATACAGCAAAGATTAAAGACATCTGGGGCGGCGATTTTTCCTGGAGCGTGCGTCCCGTCATTGTTGAGGTGAACGGAAGACGAATTGCGGCTTCGATGACCTCCATGCCTCACAGTATCGAGTACATTACTAACAATAATTTCACTGGCCATTTTGACATCCACTTCCTAAACAGTCTGCGGCACAAGGATAATTCCATAGACCCTGATCATCAGGAAGCGATCAAAGTAGCAACCGGAAGATAGTAAGATACTTGTTCATAAAAAAAACGTTCCAGTCTGTGTTAGACGGAACGTTTTTTCTATTCTATTTATAAGGGATAGCCCCCTGGTAATCGCCAGAAAATACTTCTGTGGCTGGACCGGTCATGAACACACGATTATCGACTTCTCTCCATTCGATGAATAGGTCTCCACCCGCCAAATGCACGGTAACCTCCCGATCTGTTCTACCGCTCAGGATCGCAGCGACTGCCGCTGCACAAGCTCCTGTACCACATGCTAGTGTGACACCGGATCCTCGCTCCCATACGCGGAAAAGGATTTCCTGTCGGTCTAGAATCTGGATGAACTCTACATTCGTTCGTTCAGGAAACCATTCATGGAATTCGATCTTGGGACCGTATTTGACCACTTCTTCGTCGAGTACTTCGTCCATGAACAGAATGGCGTGTGGATTACCCATGGAAACAGCCGTCATGGTAAAAGCCTCTCCGTCGACTTCGATCGTTTCTTCGAGCGCCTTCTCTTCGGGTATCCCAGTCATCGGGATGGCTGCTCGCTCAAAACACGGTTCGCCCATGTCAATCGTGACTTGCTCTACTTTGCCATCCGTGCCGAGTGAAACGACAGGAGTAACGATTCCCCCCAACGTCTCTACGGTAAATGTATGCTCACTCGTCAAACCATGATCGAATACGTACTTGCTGACACAGCGCAATCCGTTCCCACAATTCTTCGCTTCGCTGCCATCATTATTGAAAACGCGCATGCGGAAGTCGGCCCGCTCTGAAGGCAAGATCAAGATTAATCCATCTCCGCCAACGCCGAAATGACGATCGCTTACTCGTCTTGCCAGCTCAGGAAGATCCACGCCCGTCAAATCTTCTGTGAAGCAATTCACATACACATAATCGTTTCCCAGTCCATGCAATTTCGTAAACTTCATGGTCCTCTCCTCTTTTTCTCACAAATTTCTGTCTCTAGTATAAGCCCTATCTTAACACAACACACCCGTCTTTGGGGAAGTGGTATACTACCACTAGTTTATCGCTTGATAAGGAGAGTGTCGCATGGATTTTTCCACATTTCACTATGCGTTGGGTACTACGAACGCTGCAAAAAAATCGGCGGTTCAGCTGGCTACTGGTGTAGAACCCATCTGCCTGTCTGTTCCTTCTTGCATTTCCGACCAGCCTATGACCGAAGAGGAAACGATTACCGGAGCCATTAACCGAGCAAAGACAGTCTTCACTCAAATTCCAAATGTTGATATCGGACTGGGACTGGAAGGAGGATTGATGTACGACGAACGGTTCACGCAAGAGTGGTACCTCATCTCCATATGTGCCGCGTGGAACGGGATGAAACTTCATGTAGGAAAAGGCTTGTCCTTCCCCATACCAAAGCAAGCCGCTGAGCGGATCCAAAAAGAGAACATTGAATTGAGCACGATCATCGACGAATGGAGCGGCATTCGCAACAGTAATCATCAAGGTGGAGCTTACGCGCTTTTAACAGAGGGTCGCATTCGCAGGGCGGATGTTTTTCGCGATGCGGTGATTGCAGCATTGACGCCGTATTTCTCAAAACTATATGTGTAAATGTAGAAAAACCTCTCCAGAATCAACTGGAGAGGTTTTTTGGAAAGGTGCTTACCGGGCCGTGTAGAAGGGGTAGATGATCAATGCGCCCAAAATGGCTATCGCCCCTACAATCATAGCCCATGCACCTAGCGATCGAGAATTACGTCGATACGCCAGATAGCCTAGCACCATCCCAATGGGTGCAATCAGGTACGGCATTAAAAACAGGGAAAGGATCGATAACCCTAGCCCCGTCATCCCGATACCGCTTGCCCCACTTTCCCGACTATCCTCGTCAGGTTCAACACGATCAGAACGTCGTCGAACCGGAATCGGCTCGGCGATTTCCGCAGCGGTCTCTGTGTCACGGTCACGTACAGAGGAAATCCGGTATCGCTCTTCCTGTGTACGATCTACACCGTCCAGACGCTCCGAAAAATCGTCCTTTTCCCCATCCATCTCGCCAGTATAGCGCTCTGTGTGGGTGTACGGGTCATACTGGATTCTTCGCTTTTTGACCCTATCCTCGTCTTCATCAAACGCTCTTTGGGTCCACGTGTCCGCAGCAAACTCCGTATCGTGAAGATCGACTGTCTCGGAAAAGCCGGTATCTTCCTTCCGCTTCGCATTCATACGTTCTTTTCGGTCCGACATGGCATGCTCAGCCCCTTTTGGAAAAGGATTAGTTGGTGAAGGAAGTAGCCTTATTCTCTGCGTTCGGTGTACAATTTAAACTGGAGGCGAGAGGATGAAACCTGAGAAAATCCTAACCATTGGCATTGATATTGATGGCACAGTGACATCACCCAGCAGTATTGTCCCACTGATGAATGAAAGCTTTGGAAAAGATTTACGATATGAAGACTGCTACGAATACAATCTGGCAAATGTCTATAAGATCACGGATGAGGAATTTGACAAGTGGCTGGATCTACACGGGGAGCGCTTGTACGATGAAGCTCCTGTTCATGGAAATGCCGATCACATTTTGCGAACATGGCACCCTCAGTTTAAGCTGGTCTATATCAGCGCTCGGGAAGCCCGTCACCGCGATGTCACCATAAATTGGTTCTCCCGTTACAACATTCCTTTTCACAATATCGATCTGGTTGGCTCCCATGACAAGCTGTCTGCAGCGAAAAAGTGGGGGGTGGATCTGTTTTTGGAGGACCGCTTGGAAAACGCATTACAGCTCTCGGAAGCATTACAGATCCCCGTCTTTTTATTTGATACGCCTTATAATCAGAGTGAGCTTCCTCCACTCGTGCACCGTGTCACCAGTTGGGATGAAGTCCAGGAAAAAGTTCAGCTGCTTTCCTTGGAACGGACAAGCGTATAAATGAAATACAAAAAGACGTATCACCCAGATCGGGATACGTCTTTTTGTACCGATAACGGCCTACTTGCTGGAGTTTTTCGGCTTGAACGTCAGACAACAGGTTTCGGACGATGTGCTAGCCTTATCCTGGTGCGAATTGTTCTCCGCAGCAAACTCTGTTTTGTAGTCCGCGTTCGAGTGAGCGTCGATTTCCACCATGATCTCGTCAGCGCTGCACAGATTACCCTGCGCCCAGTATTCGCAATTCGCTACACTGCATTTTACTTGTGGCATGTGTATTCACCCCCTAGGGGCTATCCTTCACAACAACAGGGATGCTTATACAGCCTGCCACGAGGAAAAAGCGTGCGATTCTCCCCATCTAACCCAGTCAGAAAGGAAGAAATTATGACTTTACAACGAATCGTTGTCATCACGGGAGCTTCAAGCGGACTCGGACGAGCACTCACACGCCTGCATCTCGACAAAGGTGATTTGGTTATCGCCACCGGACGCAAAGCTGCGGGACTACAAGCACTAACATTGGAGCACCAGCAAAATGAGCGACTTCACACCCAAATGCTCGACGTCACCGACAACGAGGCAGCACGTCAGTTAGCTGCATGGGTTCATGTCCGCTTTGGACGCTGTGATCTTCTGTATAACAACGCAGGCACTGCTGTATTTGCAGCGCTGGCAGATATGCGCCTCGAGGAGCTAGAAGAAACGTTGCAAACGAACATAGCCGGGGTGATGTATACGACCCGCGCTTTCTTACCTATGATGCAGCAGGCGCATGCAGGTCACATCATCAATATTGCTTCGCTAGCTGGGCAAGTCGCCACTTCAAAAGCAGCTGTCTACGCCGCCAGTAAAGCGGCCATTATTCGTTTTAGTGAAGGATTGCAACACGAATTGGCGGAGTACGGCATTCATGTTACTTGTGCGATGCCAGGCCCAATCGATACACCCTTTCTCGACCGAGCAGACCGAACCGGGAATTATCGCAATAAAGTAAGTCGCTACCTCTTGACTCCTGAGCAAACGGCTGCACTCATTAGCAGAGCCGTCGAGCGCAAAAAGCCTGAAGTAGCGATGCCTTTGCGACTCCATTACCTGTCCTTACTCTACGCCTTCTTGCCGCACAGCGTGAAGCGACTCGTCGCTCCTCTCCTCAACCGCAAGTGATGCTTCATCCAGTTGGCGCAGCATCACAAACGCAATTCCTCCACAAACGATGCACACAGCGGCCCCGGCTCCAAACAAGCCTTGTACTCCCAAAAAGGGTATCAACAAGCCTGAGACGGCGGCTCCTGCGGGCATGCCTGTACCTGTGATGGTCCGAATACTTGTCATCACCCTCCCCAACAGCGCATCGGGAACCTGCTTCTGCAAATAGCTACGATATAAAATGTTGTACGGAGAGTAGCAGAAGCCCGCCAGTGCCATTGCCAGCATCGACACTTCCAATCGCGAGAACATCGCAAGCGGCAGCGTCGTTACCCCCCAAGCTACAATGATTCCCGCCAGAGTCGCTCCCAATGGAACCTTCCACGTGATCGTCGAAAAGAACAAGGAGCCAAGTAAGGCACCAATCGCCAAGGAAGACCAGAGCATCCCCAGAGCAACGGAACCACCCCCTAAGTCTTGATTGGCATAGAGCGGCAACGCCACCTCAACAGGTCCATAAGCCATGTTGAACAGAAAGGTAAAAAAAACAAGGACAATCATCTGCTTGCGGCCAAACAAATAGCGGTAGCCTGTACGCATGTCCCGCAACAGGGAGCGCAAATACGAAACAGCTTCACCTTGTTGTGTTGGCGTAGAAGCATTGGCACTCTGCGTAAGGTGCTTGGGTAAACGTGAAAAGCAAAACGCGCATACAAAAAAGCTAGCTGCATCTATCAACAGTACGTAAGCTTCGCCAATCCATCCGATCAGAACACCCGCCAGGGCAGGACCAAACATATAAACGATCTGCCACTGACTCTCCATGACCCCATTCGCTTTTACCAAATGCTTGGGGTCCGTCACCAGCCTCGGTAGCAAAGTCTGGGCACCTGCCGTACTGAGAGGGGAAAGGATTCCCGCGATGACAATCAGGATGTAGATAACAAATAACGGCACTTGGTCGACCTGCAGCAAGATGACCAAAGAAATGAATATGAATCCTCGGACGATATTGTCAATCATGATCAATTTTCTTCGATCATATCGATCTAGAAGCACACCCGCCACCAAACCGGCAAAAACAGCCGGAAGCATGTATGCGAGAATCACGCCGCCCATCGCTGCGGATGAGCCTGTCTTTTTCATGACAAACCACGTCAAACCCATCCAGCCAAACTGATCGCCTAATCCTGACAAGAACATCCCCAGCCAGTACCAACGAAAAGAGCTCTGTCGCCACAGTTCTTTCATATCCATCTTCCTTTTCTTTCCTGAGGTTGCCTTCATTGTACGAATTTCACCATACTTTTTCAATCATTATATTTATTAAATCAAAAAGTTACTCTGATCTTCCTCATTGGAGAATAAAAAACGATCCCTTTGCCACGCGAAACGGCAAAAGAATCGTTGTTTCATTTACATACTCACCATCTGCTTTTCTATCTGGTGTCGACTCCACAGCCAGATCAGCCCTGCTACAACCCCAAAGATAGCCAACCAGCCGGAAACCGTCGCACTCCCTACTTGTTCGGCCCCGTACCCCAACACGAGACAGCTTGCGGAGAAGCTTCCCATTGTCGCCATTTCCCGAATGGAAAAGACTCGGGCCAAATACTCGGGATCTGCCAATCTCTGGAGCTTGGTAACCGAGAGAATAGACGCGCTGTACGAAGCAAAAGAACAAAACAGAATGGCCACTGCCAAACCGAGCAAAGGCTTGATATTGAATACTGCAAATATGGAGATGCCCATGGCCACGAGTGTCCAGCCCTGTATAGCTGAGACCCCTCTGTCACCTAGTCGGTCAGACATTTTAGTCACCAATATCCCCGCGAATACGCCCCCCAAACCTAAGGGAATATCCAATAACCCAAAGATATAAAGCCCTTCCCCCCGCTCCTGGAGAATATAAAACATCAGCATAATGTAGTACGCGCCCAGCACACGTTCTGCCATCTGGTACATGAGCACCTGGCCAATTTCCCTTTTCTTACCAATATAACGAAAGCCCTCCTGCAATCTCGTAAGAAAGCTCGTGGCTTTTTTGGTTTCGTTGGAAATATCAATCTTGGTAAGCCTGAGCAAGATCACCAGAGAAAGCATGTAACACGCAGCATCCAGCAAGAAATTGTATCGATAGGAGAACAAATAGACAAGAACAGCAGCCACACCCTGACAAACGATGATCAAAAATGAAGTCGTCCCTTGTAGCAAGGAATTCGCAGTCAAACGATCCTTTTCTTCAACGGAACTGACGATAGCTACTTGCATCGCCGGCTGGAAAAAGGCGCTACAGATATTCACTAAAATCAGCAGCAAAAAAGCTACCCACAAATAAGTCGGAGAGGAAATGAAGAAAAATAAGCTAACGAGTATGCCACGAAGCAGATTGACCGTAATCATGACTCGTTTTTTATCCCAATTTTCTACCAGTGCTCCGGAAAAAAAGCTGGTCAATACATAAGGAAGCATACGAAAAACCGTTCCAGCTGCAAACGAGAGGCCGGAACCACTAAGATCATGCAAGAGCCCAACGACCGCAATGAATGTAAACTCGTTTCCGATGATGTGAATGATGTGAGCCGCGTATAAACGGCGAAATACCGGATGTTTTAGCAGTGCCATAGACCTGGTCCCTTTCACCGTTTTTCTCGTATTGTATCACTTGTCGAAAAATAATGGCAGAATGATCTTGAAATTCATCTCGTTCTACTGATACAATACGTTCAAATAAAGTTGAACGTTTAAAAATAAAAATACGTTTAGCTATATCGAAATGAGGATGATCCTGTTGAAACGTTATATGGTTATTGAAACCGTCGATCAACTAAAGGCAATCAGCGACTCTTTGCGCATGGAGATCATTACCTTACTAGTCAAAGAAGAATACACCGGGAAGCAATTGGCTACCATGTTAAACCTTTCTGCCTCCAAGGTCCATTACCATCTCAAGGAGTTGGAAAACCACCAATTTGTTCACGTGGTACGAACGGAAGAAAAGAACGGCATCGTGCAAAAGTTTTATCGTGCGCTTGCTTATGACATGAAAGTCAGTGATGCACTTCTCCCTTCATTGCAAGAGGACACCATACTCATGCAAGAGTCGCTGCTCAATCATTTGCGCTCCAGTATTACACGCTTGTACAACGCTCCCGAGGAATCATTTCTGCAATTTGCTGATGAGGAGAAACGCCCACCATCCATCGGACTCAACTCAGAAGTCAAAGCCCCACGCCATGAGATACACGAGTGGCTCAAGAAATACAAAGCTTTGATAAATGAGCTTGGACAGATGGAGCATCGCTATCTTCAACGTGTCGCGAACGGTGAAGCGGAGGATACCGAAGAAAACTTTTACTTGGTGACAGTCGGGTTCATGACCAACGAGCGCTACTACGTCGCCGATGACGAGTCCTTGCCTGAGAACTACGAACATGTCCCAACGGAATACGAGCACATTACAGAAAAAGTCGTAAAGAAAAAGAAAGGAAGCGACTCTGATGACGACGCAACCCGTAACTAACAGTCTGTGGCGAAATCGCTCCTTTGTGCGTTTATGGTGCGGCACGATCTTGTCAGCCTTGGCCGACAGCGCCTTTTTCATCTTGCTTTCCTGGTTTATTGTGGATGTGACAGGCTCAGAGGCGATGCTCGGAACCACCTTGATCTGCATGTCGATCCCACGACTGCTATTTATGCTGGTAGGTGGAGTCGCTGCTGACAGATGGAGCCGCAAGTGGATCATGTTTAGCTCCATTCTTGCGCGCGGTGTCATTCTGGTTGTGTTCAGTCTGCTCCTGCTAGATGAGGGTGGCGGGTGGCTTCCGATCTCCGCCTATGTCATCGCCGTGCTTTTTGGCACTGTCGATGCCTTCTTCTGGCCTGCTCGCAGCTCGATCCTCCCTTTTCTCGTCACACGCGATCAGCTCGCGCCAGCCAACAGCATGATGGAAATATCCCAGCAAATCAGCATGGTCGGGGGACCGTTAGTCTCTGCTCTACTCATTCGCACCACTCATTATCCTGTCATGTTCATGATATTAGGGGTTGCCTTCTTTGCAGGGACGTTATTTATCCTCTCGCTACGTTTGCAGCCTGCCGTGACCAATCACGAGCCGAATGATCCCGCCAAAGAATCGACTCCTGCCACCAGCTCCTATTTCAAAGACATTTTCAGCGGCATTCGATTCACCTTTTCCGTCCCGATATTGAGCATCATTTTTGTCACTTCTCTCTTTACGAACATGACCTTTTCCGGGCCAATCAATATGGGGCTGCCATTACTCGTAAAAAATCTAGGATGGGACGGTAGCGCCTACAGTTCGCTCAGTATCACATTGGGTATCGGTACGATCACCGGTGGCATTATTACAGGGCTATTACACGGTTTTCGCGGCAAGTTCCTCCTGCTCCCTTTCTTTCTCGCTGTGATGGGATTCGCGGTCAGCTCCTTGTTTTTCATGCAACATATCAGTCTGGGCTTCGCCGCGATGTTTACCATCGGCTTGATGCTCAGCATCACCAATATCCCGTATATCACCTACATTCAGAGCATCGTCCCCGCTCATATGCTAGGTCGCGTCATGTCATTACTTTCGTTGATGTCAATCGGTTTGGGGCCAGTAAGTTACGCCATCTGCTCGTTCGTCCTGGAGCATAATGTCGCTACCCCTGCCGTGATCATGCTCACAGGTGGACTTGGTCTCGCGCTCATCAGCATGAGCTTGTGGCTATTCCGGGAGGTTCGTCGGATGGAGCAGCATCCTGCTTGGGCGCGTCCCACTGAAGTAAATCCATCTCGCTCCCTTTCCTCCTAGATCTTAAGCGAGGAACAAAACTAACAAAAAACGCACACCGAATGAGCATGATAAATGCTCAAGGTGTGCGTTTTGCTTACTTCACTGGACGGAAGTTAGCGGATCGAATAACGTATTTCCCTACAGCCTGATGGTTTACGGAATAGCCGATACCTGGTCCTTCTGGGACAGCCAATTGACCTGGAGCGATCAGTTCCACGCTCGGTTCGATGATGTCCTGATCCCAATAACGGCTCGATGCAGCTGTGTCTCCAGGGATCGTGAAGTTCGGCAGAGAAGTGATGGCGACATTGTGCGCGCGCCCTACACCTGATTCGACCATTCCTCCGCACCACACCGGGATGCCGTGGGACTGGCACAGGTCATGAATACGTTTGGACTCGGTGAGCCCGCCGACACGTCCGATCTTGATATTAATGATCCCGCAGCTTCCCAGCTCAATCGCTTTTCTCGCATCCTCAACGTTATGAATGCTTTCATCGAGGCAGATCGGTGTTTTGAGCTGCTTCTGCAGCTTGGCATGATCGATGATATCGTCATGTGCCAACGGCTGCTCGATCATGATCAGCCCGTATTGATCCAGCTCTTTCATGATAGCAAGATGCTCCATCGTGTAAGCAGAGTTGGCGTCAGCCATTAGTGGAACATCGGCACCAAAGCGCTCGCGGATTCCCTGAATGACTTGCACATCAAATCCCGGCTTGATTTTGACCTTGATTTTCTTGTATCCATCCCCGAGAGCACGCTCCACCTTTTGCAGCACTGCATCGACGGTAGGCTCAATGCCGATACTGATCCCTACATCGATCACCGATTTATTGCCCCCGAGAGCCTTAGCCAACGAGATGCCTTTTTGTTTGCAGTAAAGATCCCAGATCGCGCCTTCTAATGCAGACTTCGCCATGTTGTTGCGACGGATCGGAGCGAAGAGGCGGTCTACATCCTCCGGCGTTTCGATCGGATGAGACAGCAAACGTGGAATCAAAAACTTTTCCATCATGTACCATACAGTCTCCGTCGTTTCCTCATTATAAAAAGGATCAGGCATCGCGACACTCTCTCCATAGCCGACTGCACCTTCACCGTGGACGGAAATGAGCAGGAAATCTTTAATCGTCGTGCTGCCAAAGCTCGTTTCAAAACGGAAACGAAGCGGCATATGTAATTGTTGTACTTCAATGCGTTCGATTTTCATGTGGATCATCCCTTCTCTTCTGTATGGCGAACAAATGGATAGATTTGTCGGCTGGTTTTCTCATATTGATCGAGACGCTCTTGTACCTGTTCCCTGTTTGCGGCGACAACACCGCTCACTAATGTGTTTAACAAGGAAAAAAGGGCGGCCATCCCTACTAATACCGTAGGTGCTGGTGTTGTGACCTTTAGCAGCTGGTCGGCAATCGGCCCGAGTGGAGACAGCTCATTATCGGTGATCCCCAGCACGACTGCCCCTTTTTCCTTGGCCGCTTGGGCAAACTGAATCGTCTCATTGACATAGCGAGGAAATGAGAATGCGATAACCAGGCAAGATGAATTCAGCTGTGTGAGCAAATAGTTAGCATCGTCAATCGGCCCGTTGTACAAATGGACGTTGCCTTTTACGATATTCAATGCAAAGGCTAGCCAGTGAGCTGGTGCATGGGAGCTTCGAAATCCCACTACGACAATCTGTTTGGCATCAAGAATAGCCTCGACGGCTCGCGCCAGCTTTTCATTGCCTAAATCCGTCAACGTCTGCTGAATCGTGGCAAAATCTTGTTCCATGTGAAAAGCAATCAGATCCTCTTGGCCCTCTAGCTCCTCAGCAGCGACCCGAAAATGGCTGAGGGTCTGCTCCTGTGGTGGACGGTCGATAAGCGTGCGGCGCAACTCGTTTTGCAACTCGCTATAGCCGGAGTAGGAAAGGGCGTAACATAAACGGATGATCGTCGTTTCACTGGTCCCACTCAATGCTCCTACGACTTTGGCTGGATGCAAGGCAATTTCCTTTGGCTCTTCCAAAATAAACTTGGCTGCCAATTTTTGCTGGTTTGTCAATTGCGGATAGTATTTACGGATTCGTTCCTGGACATCTTCCATATGGCTAATTGGCCCTTCTCCCCTTTTTTGAAGTATAAACTTTACTTTTTTGAAAACTTTGCAGTATAGCCTTACCTGAAAGTATAGTCTCCTTTTTCTAAATATTCAATGCTGACTATGACAAAAAACCTCTCTTCCTTTACGAAGAGAGGCTCCAGCTGTTGCTCAAACGGTTTAAGACGTTTTCCATTTCGCCAGCTCAGAAGGGAATTTATCATTCAGCACCTTGATGTAGGTACCTTTCATGCCCAACGAACGCGATTCTAAAACACCGGCACTCGCCAGCTTGCGCAAAGCATTGACGATGACCGAACGTGTGAGACCTGCTTGATCTGCCAACTGACTCGCGACCAGCAATCCTTCTCTCGCATCCAGCTGCTCCATAATTTTTTCGATCGCGATCTGTTCACTGTAAGAAAGAGAAGAGAGCGCAATCTTGGCAAACGTTTTGTCACGCACTTCATTTTCGATCTGCTCGGTACGTTGACGAACGATTTTCATTCCAATGACCGTAGCGCCAATTTCACCAAGAATCAGATCTTCCGTTTCAAATTGACCGTAAGCACGGAGCAAGACCAACGTACCCAAACGGCTTCCTCCGGCATTGATTGGCACAACTGTCGTCATCATCTGCGGGAACAGTGAGCTCATTTCAGCCGGTACCATGCTGTAAGGGCTATTGATTGTCTCGTTTGCCAGCGTTTGATTGACTTCCAATAGCTTCTGGTGAATACCATTCTGAACGGAGTTTGAGGAACGTCCGTCTTCGTTCAGCCCGATTTCTTGATTCAGCCCACTTCCGAGGATAGTACCGTCAGCCGTAATAATGTACACATTGGCTGCAATGACTTCGGATAAAAGTCGCGCAAGGTCTTGATAGCCTACGCCGCTTCCTCCCATTGTTTTTTGCAGCATCACGTTAATTTTCCTGGTTTTTTCTAGTAAGTTCATTCCTTATTTCCTCCTTGGATTCTTCATGGTCACAGTATTGTCAGAAAAATCCAGGCCCATACATGCAAGTCAAAAAATTAGAAAGACACTTGATGGACTGCCCTCTAAACTGTACATTCCTCAAGATGTACCCGGAATTTAGGTCGATGCCCGGACACCAATTGTCTATCCACAAATATCCTATAGGGAGCAAGAGATGAAACATGATTAGGAGGGGAAATGATGAGCCTATTTAATGGTGGAGAAGGGATTGCGTTGATCCTCGTTTTGTTTATTCTGCTGGTCATCGTTAGTGTCGCTTGCGATTAATTTTTTGAATAGAAAAAACTGCCTGTACATTGGCTACAGGCAGTTTTTTTTGGTGCTTATTAACGAATCTGTTTGCGGATCAGCTCTTCGATAGAGTCAGCGATAACACTTGTCGGGCGCTTCAGATCATCCATATGCAAGCGGAAACGCACATAGCGTTCGTCCAGATTAAAAGCTTCTTCAAATGCTCCCAAGAAGCCACGTGCTCGTTTATCCAGCTCCATCAATACTTCCAGACTATCTTCTTGGAGGAAGAAGACCACTTCCAGCTCTTCCACTCGACTACGGTACGGACCTGTCGGGCGGAATTCAAATTCCTGCACAAACGGATGCGTTTTTCCCAAGTGACGATTGTACTCACAATCTACCTTGTACAATTGAAATCCGATCTGCTGCACTGCATCCAGTACTTTCCCCATCAAAGGATGTGGCCGTACTTCCATAAAATCAGAATCACCAGGGTCAATCGCATTTTTGATATCCAGTCCCGTCCGTAAGTAGACTGGCTGGCGCCCCATCGTCAACGGCGTCTCATAAGGGAGCTGGAAAGCGAACGGGAGCACCTTATGTTCCTTGGGCAGCAAGACGATTGGTTCTGTGAGGCGATGCTTAATCAGCGTGCACTCTTCTTTTACCTTGCTGTCATTCGTTTCCCGTTCATAATGGGTGATTACATACATATATATTTCGTCGATCTCCTGGGCCACGTCTCCTCCGGTAAGATGCACTTCACCAGATAGTTCATCCCCGGGTATAAGGGAATCCTGCTCCAATCGTGTATCCACTTGCGCAGAACCAATTCCCACGCTAGCCAACAGTTTTTTGAACATCGACATGTACTCACTCTCTCCTTTACGATGACCCTGTTGATCCTGTTAATCAGTCCACAGAGTGTTTATGTAGGAGTATACGGACGAAGAAATAGAAAGTTTCGCGCTACCTTTTTTAACACATCATCTTTTTTCACCTCAACCGATACGAACAAATGCAAGGTACGACCAATGACAACGGTCTTGACCCTGACCTCTACCATGGTTCGATCGGGGAGGACGTATTCGCGGCGTCGCAGCATCTCGTGCAGTACCTGGTGCACCTCAGCAACCTGCTCGACTTTTTTCCCTTTCAATGAAGAGAGATCCTTTACCATCCATTCGACCACCTGTACCTCGATTGTAGGATGGGGCTTGGGATCGAGAACAGTGACGCGGACTTCTTCGATGCCGGTCGTCAGTTTTCTGCGCGATATATTCTGGCTTTTCTTCAGCTCCAGATTCTCTTCGTACAGCTTTTTATTTTGAAACTCCAGACTCTGCTTTACTAGCATCATTTCTTCCATTTCCTTGCCGTACAAAAAGAGTACAACGGATCCACCCAAAAGAATACCGATGACCAAAATGGCAATATACCGCTTCCAATGCTGTCTACTCATGACCGTACCTGTACCAGCCACTGCACACAGATCGTCCCGATGTGCGCTCCCAGAAAGGCAACGACGATCATCACCAATTGCTTGAAGACTGGAGAGAAATTCCCCATCAATATCTTTTCAATCTGTAAAAAGGAATCAAACGTCCCCCCCAGTGCACCGACGAGTCCCCAAATCTTCAATTGATCTGCTAATTGGGCCATAGACAGGAGCGGTGGTTTGTCCGTTAGAAATGCTCCCAATCCACCCGAGAGCGACCCTCCCACCACAATGCCGTACGCCACGAAAAATGTCAGAATGACTTGTGCCATACCAAATCGATCCTCCCGACTACGAGAGTTTATTGTTTATCCCTACGCGGCTTGTCTGATTTTTATGTATCATGCCATCTTTAACGCCACGAAAAAACAACGGCATGCCACATCGCATGCCGTCTACTCATTTATCGTCTTCTTTTCCTGCTCAGTCTTCTCAGTCTTCTTTCAATTCGGGGAGAATGCTGGACCATCTGATCCATAAATAAGTTGACCATGCTCGGATTGCTCAGAACTTGTTTGAACACATCCGGGTTCTCCCGAAACCATTGTTCATTGGCATTCACCCATGCCTTGAACCCTTTGTTGGACTTGTAGTATTTGTTTAAGCGTCGAACCGGTCGATACGCACTCATCTCAATCAATCCCTTCATCAAAGAATATAGAGAGGAGGAAGATGATCAGCACGATCCAGATCACCACTTCAAAACCGTCTTGGTTAAAAAAACCATTCAAGTCCATCCCCCCCTTTGATTTGCCACGCCCCTTGCCAATCAGGCGTACCGCCCATGGTGCCCTTCTTTATAGTAATATGTGGCAGGAGAATCGTTGGATTGGACCATCGCCTGCTGACTCTCATTTTCCGCTCCTGCCCAATTGGGTGCATAGATCCACTCGTCTTTCACTCATACTAATCCCGAGATGAACAAAAGAGGAGACGATTATGGCAACCTCGACAGGTTCACTATGGCGCAACAAACCGTATCTATTGCTTTTGCTACTCGTTTTTTTCATGCACCTAGCCTCTTATCTGGTCATCCCTGTCTTTCCTATTTTTCTGGAAAAGGCGCGTACACTCTCACTCTCCCAAGTAGGGTTAGTGTTAGGAGCGGGCAGCATCACCTATCAGATCGGCAGCTTGCTTGGAGGTCCGATGTCCGACCGCTTCGGCAGGCGTAGCATCATCACGATTGGAGCCGTCCTACAAGGTAGTGCCATGCTGGGGTATCATTACGCTTTCACGTATTGGTTTTTTCTCTTGTTTTCGGGAGTCAATGGGCTTGGGCTCGGCTTGCTTGCCCCCACGATCAAAGCCATGATTGCTGATGAAGTCCATTCTGACCAACGAACGGCTGCTTTTTCGTGGCGTGGGATCCTCGCACATTCTGGCATAATCGTGGCAGGCATCGTCATCGCATGGATGACTTCGCTCGGACAACAGCCATTCTTACTGGCGGCACTCGTTTTTGGCTCACTGGCCGCGCTCACCCGATTCAGCCTGCCCGATGATCGCTGTGTCGGACCCGACTGTCAGCGAACACCGCTCTCGGAGTACAAGAATATCTTGACCCACCGCAGCTTTCTGTTGTTTTCCCTGATTACCCTGTTGATTTGGGCGCTCTACGCTCAATTCGCCCTAATCCTGCCACTCCGAGGTGAGCATGTACTCCATTCCGCCACGATGATAGGACTGATTTGGACGATTAATTCCATAAGCGTCGTATTGTTGCAGGGGGGGATTTCCCGCTTCGTCCTGCAACGGATTAATCCTTATCTGTCACTCGCTATTGGCACGACACTTCTGGGGACGGGGCTGACCGTGATGGGCTGGGCAGAGCAATTCCTTACGTTGAGTGGTGCCGCCATCTTGTTCGTTCTGGGAGAAATGCTATTTATGCCTGTACAAGACAGTCTTGTTACCCATTTCGCTAAAGAGGACTGGCTTGGTGCGTATTTCGGTTTCTCCAACTTTGTCTCAGGGATCGGAACAGCTATTGGTACAAGTCTCGGTGGACTTATGGTGGAAAAGCTGGGGGGTGTAGGCAGCCCAAATCCTTGGATCGCGTACGGTGTGATTACTTTGTTCGTTACAGCCATTCTCGGCTTGTTCGCCATTTACGCGATGGCACGCTACAAACAAGATGCTCAAAACAAATTGCCCGGTACGGGGAAAAAGGAGGGAGCCAGGTGAGAAAAGATGGACAAATACAACAGCCAAAAACAGGGGAGTCAAAGAGGTTGCCTTTGTCCTCCTTGTTGATTCATTTAGAGGATATGGCTAGCATACGTCATCAACCAAGACAGGCAAAATCCAGCTGGGATTCATAGCTGTCAGGAAAGGAGACTTCAATGAACAAGCAGAAACAGCAAGCTTCATCCTCTGATCAAAATGCCGAGCGAAATCGCCAACCAGATGAAGTAAAAAACGATGCACCTGGCTATGGCGATAAAAAACTGGAAGGTCCTAATCGCCCTTCCACCTAAAATGAGATCGGGAGTATTCGCCTTTGCGAGTGCTCCTTTTTTATCATCCATGCAAGGAACGTTTAATTTTCGACAATATTCGGATATTTTCTTGAACGTTATGTTGAGATCGCCTATTATGAAAGAACACAATACCAATATTCGGAAAGGACGTAGAGCCTTGCCTCTCAAATCAACGACCAAATCTCATCTCTATCCTTTATTCCTCGTGCTTCTACCCGTTATTTTTTCAGTGGTCGTTGTCATCGGGTATTCACAGGCGAAGCTGCTCTATTTTCAATCAGGCGTACACGCGATGGACAGGCAACTGAACACCGTAACGCAAATTCTTTCGCTTTTTAACAGTCAGGTGAAGGACGAAATCCTCAGCTATACGGAAGCCGAAAATCAAATCAGAGACATGATGGTAGGTCCCAAACAGCCTGATCAGACCCGTGACCGCTCTCAAGTCAAACTGACACTCGCCCAAGGTGATGAACTGTTCGCCTTCAACTCGCAAGGCTCCTTGACCGTACACAGCTCCCTCGAAGGGCAAAACATGTACAACCTTCCGGGTGAACGTTATTTGGTCAAGCAAACATTAAACGAAGGAAAAACAGTCAGTACATATCAGTGGACACAGCCTGGTGACTCCTCCAGCATCGAAAAAATTGCGGTCGTCCGCTACTTCCCTCAGTGGGACTGGTACATTTGTCTCGTCTCCCCCGAGGATGAATTTTACGAGCAATTCAGTAAGGTCAAAGTGTTCCTCATCATCCTTGTCGCTGTGAGCTACCTCATCGCTGCCATCTTGTTTACTCTCACGTACCGGAAGGAAAAAGCGCTACTCTCCTCCACCTTGCGCGGAGAACAGCTTGCCGAAGTCAATCAGAGTATCCTCAAATCGCTCGCAGTCGCATTGGAAGAACGCGATGCATATACGTCTGGTCACTCTCAGCGAGTGGCCTATTACATGCGCGTCATCGGAAAGCAAATGGAACTGGATGAGCGAACGCTCGACTTGATGTATACGGGCGGATTACTCCATGACATTGGCAAAATTGGCATCGAAGACAGCATCCTGCTCAAGCCGGGTAGACTGACAGAGGAAGAATTCCACAGCATCAAATCACATCCGGTTCGTGGCGAGGCCCTCCTCAGAAAGCTATATGCCCAAGTGGACAAAAAGGATGCTGCGAGTATTCGATCCATCCTGGCAATCACCCGTCACCATCATGAACGCTTTGATGGCAAAGGCTATCCCGATCAGCTCCAAGAGGATGACATCCCGATCATCGCCCGGGTAACGGCCGTAGCCGATTCCTTTGATGCCATGACCTCCTCTCGTGCGTACAGAAAAGGACTTTCGTTTTCCAAAGCTTGCGACGAGATCATTCGTAATTCTGGCACTCAGTTTTGCCCTAGAGTGGTAGACGCCTTTTTCAAGAGCATCACTGAGGAAACATTTCACTATGCTCATCAAATTTCGCGGGCTAATGAGCTGCTCGATCCACTCGTAGCCGAACAGCGCGTTTTTCCAGCCTAAAACGACGATTGATGAAAGAACTCCCTGCAAAACAAAAAGCCATGTACTCCAGGAAAGCGGAGCTGCATGGCTTTTTGCCTATTCTTGTTACGAAATCGGTACGAGCTTGTAGGGCAAGGAAAACGAATCGAGTCTGGCTAAAAACTTGTCAGTCGCTTGATCGTCAGGGGCAATCAGTTGCAAATAACGAGTGAAGTAAAACACGATCCGGTCCTCTTCCCCTTCTTTTAACCGATAGTGAGCCAGTGTCGCAATATCCTTGAGGTTGTAGAAATACTCGTAACGCTCCTCAGTCAACGGTGCGTGGAAAGTACGGCTGACCACAACTCCATTGCTCCGTGTTTCGCGACTGTTCTCTTTGTTCGCTCCCATAAAGCGGAGAAGCTCCCCTGCTCGCTTTGCTCCTATTTTTTCGGCAAGCATCCCATCATTGTACTCAATCTCTACATCACTCAAGCGTTCTTGGACGGACTCGAGCATCGCCATCAAGACTTTGCGCACAGCCAGGTTTTCCGTCGCAAACTGGTTGTCAAACACATTGAATTCAAAGGATGTGGCTTGTTCTAGACGCCTGGTATAAAAAGTGATCGCGTTCATAGCGCCACCTCCACTTCATTGTTATCGCGGCAGGATGGACTCCCATGTCTTACGGTCCAGCTTGCGGACTAGAGAGAACAAGAGACGTTTTGCCGCTTCGTAGTCTGCTGTATCGATGATCGATGCATGACTGTGAATGTATCGGGATGGAATACCAATCACAGCAGAGGGCACACCTTTTCCGTGGTTTTGAACGACACCTGCGTCCGTACCCCCTTTAGCTACATAGATCTGATACGGAATCTTTTCCTCTTCACAGGTAGAAATCAACAGCTCTCGGAGACCGACAGGCATGACGTACAACGGATCGTAAATGCGCATCAGAAGTCCGCCACCTAGTTTGCCTCCTTCTTCTCGAACGCCTGGAATATCACCAGCTGGGCTCGCATCTACGGCCAAGAAGAGATCAGGTTGAATCAAATCTGCTGCCGTTTTGGCTCCACGCGCTCCGGACAGCTCTTCTTGTACAGTTGCCCCGACATAGACGACATTAGGGTGCCCAGGGCGCTCATGCAGATCCTTTGCCAGCTCGACAGCCAGGCTGCATCCGTAGCGGTTATCCCAGGCCTTTGCCATGATGCGGCGAGGATTTGCCATCACTTGGAACGGACAAATCGGCAAAATCGGCTGACCTGGACGAATTCCCAGACGCTCTGCTTCGTCACGCGTATCCACTCCGATGTCGATGTACATGTTGCGGACATCCATAGGGCGATTGCGCTGATCATCACTGAGTACGTGCGGAGGAATGGAACTGATGACACCTTCGATTACACCTTGACTTGTTATAATCTGCACTCGTTGCGCCAAAAGCACTTGCCCCCACCATCCGCCGAGCGTTTGAAAGGAGATAAACCCTTTTTCCGAGATACGTGTGACCATAAAGCCCACTTCATCCATATGTCCCGCTACCATGATCCGCGGTCCCGTTTCATCCCCGCGCATGACACCAAACATGCTCCCGAGATTGTCATAGACCAGTTCACTTGTATACTTGCTTATGTATTCCCGCATGATATCGCGTACCGGACCTTCAAAGCCTGGTGCACCAGGTGCTTCGGTCAAACGTTTCCACAACTCGAGCTGAAACTCATTATCCATTCCAGTCGTGCCTCCTCTATGTACAGCCAATAATTTTCTACGTACTCTATTATCAGCGAGGGCGCAGAGGGATGCAACCGATCTGTAGCAGGAATACGCATTCGTTTCCCGAATGCTTTTACGTGTACACATTGTTTGGGAGGAAAAAACATGTCCATTACCTTTCGCAAATTAACCGAGCCTACTGAGCTGCAGCAAGTCGAAGCCTTAGAAGGCG
This sequence comes from Brevibacillus choshinensis, assembly GCF_001420695.1. Taxonomy (NCBI): domain Bacteria; kingdom Bacillati; phylum Bacillota; class Bacilli; order Caryophanales; family Paenibacillaceae; genus Brevibacillus; species Brevibacillus choshinensis. Next base: position 25,394 of record NZ_LJJB01000010.1, read on the forward strand.
ACGTCTGGAATACGGAAGAAGTCATTCCCTATCATATGACCATTACGATCGCCAAATTTGGCGGTCTCTTTATGGGAGCTTTCGATGATGACAAGATGATTGGCTTTCTCTATAGTTTTCCTGGCTATACCCGCGGAGAGCCTCACCTCTGCTCACACATGCTCGGCTTTTTGCCTGCCTACCGCAAGCAAGGGCTGGGCGTGAAAATGAAGTGGCTACAGCGTGAGGAAGCATTGGCCATGGGGCATACGAAGATTACGTGGACGTACGATCCTCTAGAAACGGTAAACGGCATTCTCAATATCGTCAAACTAGGAGGAATCGTCCGCTCTTATCTTCCTGACTGCTATGGAGAGCTCGACGATGAATTCAACCGTGGACTTCCAACGGACCGCTTCCTCGTCGAATGGTTTCTAGAGAGTCATCGCGTAGAACGCCTTCACGATGGAAGTGTCCAAGTTCCTGATGAAGTGAAGGATGCTCCTGAGGTGCTCACCTACGAAATGATCGATGAACTACCACGCCCACTCGGCATGCGACTCGATCTGCAGGATCCCGTCTTGTCGCTCCCGGTCCCTGCCCATTTCCAGGAGGTCAAACGACGAGACATGGATACCGCAATAGCCTGGCGCAAAATGACAAGCGAGCTGTTTCAGTCTTACATGGAAAAGGGCTATACAGTGACGTACATCGTCCGTGATCAGGATGTCGTCCGTTACGTGCTCGACAAGCAGCCGCTCCCTGCGATCCTGAACGCCTCTTCCCGCGGGTAAGAGCGAAATGCCTGAGGCTTGTGGTACAATGGGTGTTGGCCTACCCTATATAAAAAGGACGAGAAAAATACATGCATAGATCTGAACACGATTTTGATGTCATTGTTATCGGCGGCGGTCCATCTGGATTGATGGCTGCTGTCGCTGCTTCCAGTCAGGGAGCGAGAGTCTGTCTGGTGGAAAAAGGCGGCAAGCTGGGACGGAAGCTGATTATCTCAGGTGGCGGTCGATGCAATGTGACCAATGCCAAGGAGCAGGATGAACTGATCAAGCAGATGCCGGGAAACGGACGCTTCATGTACAGCGCATTCGCTCAGTTTAGCAATCGGGAAATCATCCAGTTTTTCGAGGGGCTCGGGGTCGCACTGAAAGAAGAGGATCGCGGTCGTATGTTCCCTGTGACAGATAAAGCCGTCACGGTCGCCCAAGCTCTGATAGACAAATTAAAAAGACAAGGCGCGACCATTCGCTTAAACAGCGCAGTGAAGCAAGTCCTGTATGCAAATGGCCGCACGGTCGGAATCCAGCTGCAATCCGGTGAAGAACTGTCTGCTGCCTGTGTCATTATTGCCGTCGGTGGTTGTTCCGTACCACAGACTGGTTCCACCGGTGATGGATACACATGGGCCAAAGATGCCGGACATACGATTACCGACCTGTATCCGACGGAAGTACCACTGGTGGCAAACGATTCGTTCATCCACGATAAATCGTTGCAGGGACTTTCTCTGCGCGATGTGGAAATGACACTGTACGCCCCGAACGGGAAAAAGGTCAACACACAGGAAGGTGACATGATCTTTACCCATCAGGGCTTGTCCGGTCCCTCCTCTCTGCGAATGGGTCATTATGTCTCCATTACGCAGCGCAAGCACGGGTCCGTTCCGCTTTCCCTTACGCTTGATCTCATGCCTAGCAAGTCCACAGAAGAAATTACAGCGGAAAGCTGGAGCCTTTTGGAGGAGCAGCCGAAGAAAGCAGTGAAAAACGTCCTGAAAGGATATTTGCCAGAACGGATCATTCCGCTCTTGCTCTCGCTCTCTTCCATTCCTGAGGATACGACGCTCAGCCACATGCGCAAACAGGAATGGGCAGGCTTGGCGAAATTCATTAAGGCATTCCCGCTGACGATCACAGGAACACTCTCCTTGCAGGAAGCGTTCATCACTGGCGGTGGGGTCAGCGTAAAAGAAATTGATCCGCGCACGATGCAATCCAAATGTATGGATGGCCTCTACTTTGCCGGAGAAGTGATGGACGTGCACGCACACACGGGCGGTTACAATATTACGATCGCCTTTTCCTCCGGACATGTCGCAGGAACACACAGCGCCCTCGAAGCGCTGGAAAAATATTCTGCAAATGAGGTTTAAGTAGGGCCAGAACGGGGAAGCTAAAGAGAAGGTACTCTTTTTGGAAAAGAGTGATCAGCATCTTACTCCCCCCTAGTTGTAAGATGCTGGTTATCACACCTTTACTCCCTTTATCTTCCCTATATGGAGCGTCGCCTCGGTGAGCGACGCTTCTTTTTTTTTTGCTCCATGGGGCCATTCTCATAAACGAAAAAACACCCAATGCGATCCGCACGGGTGTCTCGTTCTTGCTCTCTTTTCATCATCCTACCGCTTGGTACAAATAGGCAAAGCCAGCCATTATAAAAGCGAAGCCAAGCAAGTAAAAGGTGTTTGCGCGTTGCTTGACCCGCTTTTCATCTCCTTTGAAATGGGCCGTCATACGGGACTTCCAGCGTTTCGTTCGAGGCTGGATCATCACTATGACGCCGATCAGGAGAAGAAACAGAGGAAAATTCAAAGACGTCTCACCCCTTTTTCTTCCTCCGCAGCAACCAGCGCGTCTCCGTTTCCTCTGGAGCCCCTTCGACTACCAGACGCGCCTCTTCTGCTAACTGATAGGCTTCCGCGAAAGCCAGCTGTCTAAACGACTGCTCTGCTTTTGTCAGTAAATCGTTCACTTGACGGTTTTGTCTACGATAGCGGTTGGTGTACTGAATAGCTCCTTCCGCCAACTGGCACGTCGAGATAATCCGTTCTGCCATCCGCTCCGTCTCGCCTACTAATTCGTTGGCGTCCTGGATGAGAATCGAAACCTCCTCCAGATCGTAGCGATATTGCTCCATCATCGCCTTGATTCGTGCTAACGTCTGCACCACTTCTTCAAACAAATACTTCAAATGATCAGGAATACCTGGTAGATAGCTTCTCTTGATTTGCTGGCGAACCCGTACCAGTGTCCCAGAGATTCGCTCTAGTTCATCGAGTGCATCATCCTCTGTCTCGATGACCAAGTACGGTGACTCGACCTCTGAATTCCCTTCTTCCCACTCTGCTGGACGCTTGGGAATGACCAACTCGTACTCTTCTTCACCATCGAGTTCTGGTTCCACTGTCTTTTGCTGAGTCGTAGGAGCGGGAGCTTGGCGTGGGGAGGACGGGAATGGGATCGCTTTTGCATTCAGCAACACGTCACGCTCTGCCTTGCTTACTTCCGCAGCAGAGACTTCTGCCGTTTGTGGATATACTGTTTCATATTCTTCATCTGCCTCATAGTCGTAGGCCTTCCCAGTCTCTTTGTCTGAACGAGCAGGCTGGTAGACTGGGGCCGGTTCCGCTTGTTCTGCATGCTGATCTTCATGCTGATCTTCATGCTGATCTTCGATGATAGCCTGTAGCTGGTCATGCTCTACAGAAAGCACCTCTGACTGGAAGGCCTCGTCAGCATCCCCATCCCTGTTTTCTTTTGGCTGTTCGACCAAATGTACGTCGGCAGGCTTGGCTTGCGCTGCTGCCGCTTCTCTTTGCGCCAGCACCGCTTCTTCCAAGCTCTGATAAGTGGCGTCCATCAATACCTCAAACGCTTTTTGATGGGTCTGAACCATTTCCAGACTGCCTTCTTCCAGGGCGCTTTTTGACGCCGCCAGCAGTTGCTTGGCTTGCATCAAAGCATTTTCCAGCGTATCCTGCTCCAACTGGAAGCCATCGCGAACAACCTGATCAATGCCTTCTTCGAGCTGTTTAAATTCCTCTGGCAGTTCCTTCTTAATGCGCTGGACCATCGCTGGGATCTGCTCCATCGATTTGTTCACGTTCTCCAGCAGCTGCTGCGCTTTCATTGTCGTTTCATAGGCCTGTACATCATCTCCAGCGGCACGCGAGGTTTTGACCAGCTTGCGCATCGTTTCGACTTCATCCAGTGTCGACTTTAGCTCATGAAACGAAAGTCCGTACTCCAGCCGCAAGTCAGATAGACGTCGTTCTACTTGCTCAACCAGCTTACCGATTTCCGGGATGACGACCTTGTTTTCCTGTTTGGTTACCGCCACTTTGGACGTGTCTGTTTTCAGTTCCGCCAATTCCTGCTCGATTTCGGTGATCGCCGCTCTGGCTTCATCCAGCATACCGAGCGCCAACGTAAAGCGGAAGCGATCGCATGCTTCCTCCGCATCGAGAATCATCATTTCCACATCGGGAATACGGATGCGCAGGAGATTTTCTTTTTTATCAGCGAGATGATGGTACCGAACCTCTGTCATGCCACTGGAGCGGCGCAATGGTTTTTCTACTTCGATGACATTGATTTTTTCTACCAGCTCTTCTTTCCAGTCTTCCACATCATCTACTTGTGCAAAAATGGACCGGCGACGCATCATGGCATAAATCAGACCGACGGAAAGTCCTGCAAAGACCACCCCAATCAAGTAAATCCACCATGGCACGCTAGCAAGACCTGATCCTTCCTTTTCTTTCGTTTGGGCATCAGGCTGATCAGTTGTGGCCGCGGTCGTTGCACCTTGGTTTGTTTTGATTCTATCCAGTTCAGAATTGACTTCTGTGATCAGTGTCTGGATTCCGGTCAAATATTGCTTCTGATTGCGAAACGGGTCGTAGTAGGAAGTAATTTTATCGTGGAGCATCTCGAGATTCGCACCTTTGGACTGCAAGGAAGGACCCGCGTATACTCCTAATTGCTCCGTATCCATATCGAGGACAACCATCAAGGCATCATCGGCCAGATTGTAATTATCAAACAGCTTCTGTGCGTAAATATCGGGAGACTCCGCTTCAGGAGATGTGCTCTCTACCACAACGACTTTGTAGCTGCCTGGATTCTCTTTGAGGGCATTAGCGAATTTCGTTCGATCTTCTTTTTTCAAATAGTTGTCAGCGTCCTGCACGACTTCATCTGATTTATCTGGAAACGGCGTGGCAAAAGCCGGATTCGCATATAGTAACATGCCTGCCAGACAGAGCATGAATAATGAACGTTTCACTTGTCATACAACCCCTTAGCGTATGTATTCATGGGAGAGGGTATTGCTTATGCATCTAGCAAGCATGCCCGCAGATAGCGCATGATGGAGGCTTGCAGCCATAAGGCGAACTCCTCAGAGTACGGTTCCAGATCATAGACCTGGCGAACCATTTGAGCTTGCAAAAATGGATACGTCATTTGACTGATAACAGCCAAGACGATTTTGTCCGCAGATACGGATTGAAATTCTTCTGATGCAATGCCTATGTCAATGACTCGGGACAATCCATGCTTCCAACGGCTGATGTAGAGGGTCAACACTTCCCTCGCCAGCATGGACTCTACACTCAATTCTCGCTGGATCAGCCTAGTGATCGGAGCGTGCTCGCACTGAAAACGCAAATAGAGCCCGATAATCTGTTCGAGTCGTTCGTATGGTGGTGCATTTTTATATTCGATTTCCTGCTCTTCTACCAGCCGGAATAACGTATCAAAATAAGAGGCAATCAAGGTTTCCAGTACGCCCTGCTTCCCCTGAAAGTGATAGGAGATGAGTGCGGAGTTCACCTGAGCCTCCTCGGCAATATGTCGAACCGATGTACCTTTGTAGCCATGTATGTCAAATAGCTTAGCCGCTGCTGACAGGATGCGCATCTTCGTCTGATCCATTGCCTAGTCCCTCCTGTATTGGTGCATCACCAAAGGCCAGTCAGGTTTCTCATCCATTGTACTGATGATTCGACGTAAAAAGATAGTCTAGTTTGTTAGTTCGACAAAGTTTTCCAGTATTCCTCCTACGACTGGACGAGCTATGATAAAAAAACCACTATCTAGGCTGGTTCATGGAGGAGCGACCGCGTTTAAGCGGAAAGTTTATTCGCTCCAGAATTCATAAGCATTCGCGCTTATGAATTCCTGCACGATAAAAAAAGCTCCCTATTTATGTCGACGTCGCAAAGGAGGTACCATGAGAAAAAAATGGCTACCACTCACCTTGTGTCTCACCCTGTTTACCTTTCCGACAGGAGGAGCGATCATCCGGAATATTGCCCCATCCTCCGAGTCTCTGTCAAGTAATTACGAGCATCCACTGTCCGTCGTTACGTATAACATTCGGGGATGTCGTACGGATTCGGGAAATGCCGATCCCGAGTTCGTCATTGCTGCACTCCATTCTCTCCATGCAGATGTCATTGCCCTACAAGAAGTGGATAACAACCTACCACGCTCCCAGTTTGTGAATCAGGTCGAAGCGATCGCGAAAGGACTTGAGATGAACTACGCCTACGGACCATCCATTGATTTTGTGATCGGAACATATGGCAATGCCGTGCTCAGCAAGTACCCCATTCAACATGCCGAACTAAAGAAACTCCCTGCTGACTGGGAGCCAAGAAGTATGTTGGATGTAACGATTGACTGGAATGGCGAACCGCTTCATGTCCTGGTTTCACATTTAGGCGTAAAAAAGTCAGAACATAGAGATCAAATTGAATCATTGCACGCTTATTTGCAAGAAAAGTCGTACAAGTACAGCATACTGCTCGGTGATTTCAACATGCTCCCCACCGATCCATTACTCGATACCTTGCGAGGTGTGTACCGCGATCCTGCACACGAACAGAAGCATGCACTTCGCACCCTAAAACATACGCGTACCCCTAAAGAGATCGATCGCATTTTCCTATCACCTGAGCTAGCCTTCATCGATGCTTCTGCACCTGCCATCGGGCCTTCTGATCATTTTCCAGTTCAGATGAGGCTGAAGAAACTGGTCTTTCCCAGCAAAGAGGCGATCTCCTCCAACTGATGTCGGACAAAGACCGCCTCTGGGTACAGTTTATTTGGCTGATTGACGTTCTTCCGGATTGGGAAGCGGCTTGACTTTCCCGTAATTTTGCAGGTACGTTTCCACTTGGGAATGCTCGCGAACACGGTGCCCATTCAAATCATATTGTGATTGGATGGACATGTTGATAGTAGCCGGGAGCATACTCGTCTTGTTGTAGTAGACCGTGTACTCCGCATTTACGTCCATTTGATCCACGATCTCTTTGACATTCGGCGCAGCCTGGGATTGGATCCGCGGACCTTTGTGGCCTGTCGAGCTCTTTTTCCAATCCCCATCAGACAAAGCCATCGCTAATTTCAGCCTTGGTTTGTAAGAAGCGGTAGACGTAGACTGAATCTGGGAGCCCGAGGACTGCTCGCTCATTTGAGTCACCAGCCAGCTTTTCAACTTCTTAGGATCGAGCGTGACTCTTACTGCTTCTAAGTCATCATTTGGATCCTCATCTGGCAGAGGAAGCACGTTCTTTTTCATTTCCGCCATCTGTTGAAACGCGTAAGCTGGATCCCAGTTATTCATTTCCTGCTGAAAGGCTGCCTGTGTATGGGTGACACTCTTCCAATTTGGATCGCTGCCCTGCTTGGCATACAGCTTTTCTCCCTGATGCAAAAGGCTAAGATTGTTTACCCGATTTTCGTCTGGCATAGACAGCTTCACATTCATATAGACGGCGTCTTTATCTTTTCGTCCAGAAAAGTTTACGACGTTGCCATTTGCACTGTTTTCCGTGAGTAACTTGGTAAGACCGTGAAATTCGTAAGCATCTTGTGTAGTGAAATGATCGCTTACCTGATCAAACGTCGAACCCGCGTTTTGCTTTACCCCCATTTGATTGCAGCCGCCCAAGGCTGAGCATAAAAGGGTCACGAGACAAATCATCCAACCTTTGCGCATAATTACCCCTCCTTCACGCTACTCTGGCAAAGCTCATCCCTCATAGCGTTTCCGGGGGAGAAAAAGGTTATTCTCGCTATACGGAGTAGTAGAGCACACCTTCCTGTTCTCGCACATCCACTTGATGCAAGATCGTCAGCAAATCAATGTGCCCCAATGTTTCCGAGATGGTAAGCGGCAGTTCTTTTTCATACAGAGTTGGAAAGAGCAGAGCCGTCAGTTCGTAGGCTGTCTTTTCTCCGTCTCCGAGCAGTCGACGAAGCGTATCTGTCCGTTCCCAGTTTTTTCGCAATCGGGCGAGGATCAGCTCTCGATGGTCCAGTACTGGTTCCCCATGTCCTGACAACACCTGCTCAATGTCCATATCCGCACACATTTGCAGAGCTGTTCGATACTGCACCAACGTCAAAGGGCGCACGCTACTACGGTCGCGTGGAGGCTCGATAAAGGCGTTGGAGGAGATCCGCTTGATGATATGGTCCCCTCCGATCATCACGCGGTCAGAAGCGCGGTATAAAGACAAATGGCTCTGGCTGTGGCCGGGGGTATACATGACTTGCCACTGCGACAAGTGTGGAACAGTCTGTTCGTGCTTCAGATGTACATCAATACGACTCGTTTCCGAAAATGTTTTCATAAGTTGGTGAAATCGTTGAATGATGTACATTTTCTCTTGAGGTACACCGCTCTGCTTGTACAGGTCCGTAAAAAACCGGTCATGAAAGTCCATGAATTCCTCGTCGAGCTCGATATACGGAGCCGCCAGTGGATGAGCCAGTGTCTTTGCCCCAGAGATTTGTCTGACCCGCTCCAACAGTCCGCAATGGTCAACATGATGGTGAGTGAGCACGATTTGCTCAATCTGCTCAATACTCATTCCGATCGAGCTTAGTCCGTTTGTAAGAGCCTGCCACGCCTCTTCGGTGAGTGGTCCTACGTCGATCAGCGTCAGCTTCTCGCCTTTTACAAGGTACACATTGACAGGACCTACGTTAAATGGAGTCGGTAGCTCCAACCGAAACACATCTGGTGCCATTTCTTGCGCGATTCCTCGCTGAACGTGTGGTGTCATCTGATTTCCTCCCGTAAACCTCTCAATGATTGGCCCCTTTTTTCCGAAAAAAGAAAAGAGAGCCAATGTCTGGCTCTATGCTAACACAACTTGGTTTCTTCCCGAATTCTTTGCTTCGTACAACGCAATATCGGCTTGATGGAACAGCGATTCGACGCTGAGATCGAAATCCGATTCCTTGCTCCACTTGGCGAGACCGCACGAGATCGTTACCTGTGGCGACGTCTCTTGCTCGACGCAGTGCCGGATGCGCTCTGCCACACTATGTGCCGTGGTCTTGTCTACGCGCGGCAGATAAACAGCCAGCTCCTCGCCTCCCCAACGCGCAGCGATATCACTGTCACGAATACTGTGGCGAATCAGATTGGACACCTGTATCAATACTTCGTCCCCCACCTGATGACCAAATGTATCATTCACATTTTTAAAGTAATCGATATCGATCAAGATCAGGGAACCGTACCCATCCTTTTCCAGCGAGGAGCGGACCCTTTCATTCAAATGCCTGCGAGTATAGAGACCGGTCAAATTGTCTGTAATGACCATGCGTTCCATCTCGTTGTGCAAGACTGCGTTGGTCATCGCCAGGCTGGCGTGTTGTCCGAAAATTTCGAGTAGCTTGTAGTCGTCAAAACTAAAAAAATGATAACGCGAATCAGAGACTAGCAGCACTCCACTAATTTCGCCTTCCACGATCAGCGGCACACCCATTAGCGAGCAACAAGGCAAAAGTGAGAACGGTAGGGGTCCAGCACCTGGCTGAGCCAGTAATAGCGCCTGTTTGTTTTGCAAAATTTCCTGGAACGGCTTCTCGTTTGTGTGCACGGTCATTCCGGTGAATTCCGGCAACGAGGACGAGAGCACGTCAAAGCGGTCCTCCCCAGGCGATTTGCTCAAAATAGCACAAAACTCAGCATCAAAGGTAGCACCCATCATCGTGGTCACAAAGTCCAGTATTTCTTTTAAATCGAGGCTGCGATTCAGCTGTCGCGCCATTTCATTGATCAGTCTCAGCTCACGAATCAAATTTCGGGATTGCTGATACAGCTGGGCATTCTCAAATGCGGTTCCCGCCGTATCAGCCAGGATCGCAATGTAATCTGTCTCATGCTGGCTCAAGGACACCCGCTGATCCGATGTGACCTGCAGCACACCGTAAATCCCTTGTTTCCCCAACAATGGAGCCGCAATCACTGTTGTGGACTGATCTTCCTCTTCCACTTTTTCCACGATCAGTCTGCCTTCGAGATACGCTCTTGTGCTCGTCGAAGGCTCCGCTTCCTGAAAGGAAAGCTGCTTGACTGGCGTAGTGGCATTCGGTTCGACCGTCAAAAACAACTCTACGGACAAGTGCGGATACAAGCTAGGAATGCTCGTCACGATTTCGTGCAAGACGTCATTCACATCGATCGATGCCTGAATCTTGGACATGAGCTGATACAACAAGTCCTTTTTGCTGGCTTCCCTTCGCAAATCATCCGCCATAACGGCCCGCCAAAGCGCACTGCTCGCCTTTTCCCCTACTTCCTGCAAGAAGGCAACATCCCGCTCATCATACAAGCAATCTGTCTCATCAGCTGGCAGATGGAGGAGCAACGCATAGAGCGGGCTGCCATTGCACATGATCGGCACGACCACGATCCGGTTTTCTTCGAGAATGGTCGGGATCACAGGAGTTTGTCCGAAACGTGCAACGATTTGGGATATCTCGCTCTGTCCCTCTTCCATTCGCTGTGTTGTCACGCATTCCTGTGGGATACACAACCCGTTTTCGGACAACTTCACGGCCGAACAATAGCCTTTTTGGATGATTTCGCTGATCTGATTCGTCAAGCTAACCAATAACTCACGCGTGGTGTCATGAAGATTGAGATCCATTACAATCTGGCTAGTTGCGTGCTGGATGTAGGCGTCATACCCCATTCGAATCATGGGCTCCAATCCTCGCATGTAGGAATGGAGATCAACGTCTATGTCTGACTGGGAAGCAATGATCCCGATCACGGCACGTACGCGTCCGTCATTTTCAAGCAGAGGAATGGCCCCGTATACGTTGGGATCACCCTTCCAAGCTCTCATGACAATTTCCCCGGTGCTAGCCGCCTCCGCGGTCAGCTCAAATACATGACCGGAAGGAACAGAGTGTAGCATCAGGTCAAGTCCTTGAGGGTTCCAGGATTGGCCTACCTGCATCTCCATGAAGTTGATTACACGGCCCCCGGAATCTGTCAAGAAAAGGATGCCTGGGCGCTTTTCCGGCCAAGATTGTAGAATAAAATGGGCCGTGTAGGAAAAGACCGTCTCTAACTTCCCCAACATTTTACTTGACACGAGATACTCCCTCTCTTACGCATTTTTCTCAAATTCCCAAATGGTCTGTATCGTTCACCTGCAGAACTTCCCACCGATTGTCGGTATACCGGAACATCGTGATTCCCGTATTATCGATCTGCGTGATGCCCGTTCCCTGCTCCCCGGCAGTCACGTAATGCAAAAAGCTGTTGATCAAACCGCCGTGCGACACGACGACCACCGCTTCGTCCGGGTGGTTTTTGGCTAACTCTGTCAAGGCATTCACAGCACGCTGCTGCATGTCCTCAAAAGTCTCGATCCCACAAGCAGTCTCATCCTGCGCTTCAAATCGTGCGCGGATCTCTTCGTAGGTCAATCCTTCCCATTGTCCGTAGCATCGCTCCCGTAGTGTCGACCGGGTGGAAATGGTTGAGCCCGATTGGTCGGCGATTCTGGACGCAGTGACACGAGCACGGCTCAAATCACTAGAATATACGGCGTGGATCGTCTCGCCCCGGAACCGACGGGCAACCTGCTCTGCCTGGCGCAACCCCTGCTCATTCAAGTCGATATCACTGTGACCTTGAATGCGCCTGATCTGATTCCATTCTGTTTCTCCGTGGCGGACGAGGTACATGATGGTTTCCAAGACGATAATCTCCTTTGGTAATCTTTCTAATTGATAGTACTTTTTATTATATAAGATGCTTATACGCAATTCTAGATTGATCAAAAAACATTTGGGACAAAATTCCCATAATTCTTCCTTTCTTGCCCTCGAAACTACATTTCAACCTTTTTCTTCTAGAAGGTGAAACGCCATCTCCCTTTGGTACGTCAGAGTGGTAAGTGAAAATATTGACATCGTTGGAGGGGTTTACATGAAGCCTTGGCTCGTTCGCTCAAGCTCATTTCTATTGACTGCTAGTCTGGTGTTCCCTGTTTTTTCAGCACACGCACAAACGCCTAATGCTTCTAACCAAGCCGTTTCCAATAACTCTCAAGTAGGTGGTGCTATGCTCGCCGCTGCCAGCAAGGTGAAGTTGTCCAAAGAGGATGCAGTGACTCTCGCCCAAAAGCTCGTGCCAACAAAAGGCTTGGAGCTTACCAATGTCTCGTTCCGTTCGAGTGACCCTTGGCGACCGTTCCCTGAATGGTCTTTTAGCTGGGGAAAGAAAGTAGCAAACAGTGAAGATGTAGAATTGTCTTACAGCGTCAGTATCCATGCCAACACAGGTGAGGTGACTGCTTACTCTCGCTATGATCGCGGAGCGTCGAACCTGCCGTATGCCAAACGGATATCGTATGAAGATGCGCGTAAGCAAGCCGAGAACTTCCTGGCCAAATACAACGCGGGTAAAGCCGAGCAGACTCGCCTGTACGTCCGCGACATGCCTGCTCCCAAGACGCCGCTGAACACGGATACCGCGTATTCCTTCCGTTTTGTTCGGGTTGTCGATGGGATGCTCTTTCCTGACAATAGTGCTGACATTACTGTAAACAGCGCTGGATCAGTGATCGGATACTCGCTCACATGGAACGACGTCACGTTTGAAAAACCATCCAAGGTCATCTCCCCAGAGGAAGCCGAGAAACAGATGACCGCACAGGCCAATGCTCGACTCTCCTATCTCATTCCTTGGGAAAAAGGAGGCGAGGAACGCACCAAGCCGACCCTAGCCTATCAAAATCCGTTCACCTTTTACATCGATGCGGCTGATGGCTCCGCTTTGACGACTGCATCCCTTATTCCTCGCAGTCAGGTCAAGGAACCGGCCCCTGTGAGCCCCAAAGCATTGCCCGCTCGTCATTCGGGCAAAGCCCTTTCTCAAGACGAAGCGATCAAAGTGGCATCCGACACATTTGATCTCGACAAATACGAGCTGCGCTCCGCTAATTATAATGAAAAAGATTACCGCGGAAACCGACCTATCTGGAATCTGGAATACGGGGAAAAGGACAATCGCAACGGTGGCTTTGCATACGTGTCCATCGATGCAGGAACAGGCGATATTTACGCTTATAACAAAGACATACGTCCACTGAAGTCATCCGAAGGCTCCACCAAAAAAGTCAGCACCGATAAACTCCAGGAAAAAGCGATCGAAACCGTCCGTAAATGGACACCAACGCTAGCGAATCAACTGTACCTGGTGGACCGCAGCCAAGAAGATGCCGATCAAGGCGACTCGGATCGCTACAGCATAACCTTCCAACGCTATCTGGATGGGATTGCTGCCGCATCCGGTACGGCATCCCTGACCTTTGACACGAAGTCTGGCGAGCTCCTCTCCTATTACGCCGAGATCGGAAGCGAGACATACCCAGCCAAGCCAGGCAAGCATTTGTCTGAGCAAGAAGCTATATCTGCATGGAAGGGTGAAATCGAGACGGAAGCGGTTTACGTCTTGACACCTTTGAGTACAGAAGATCGCAAGAAAATGGAAGCACTGCCGTCTTACCTACCCAAGAGAACAGCCAAACTCGTGTATCGTGCCACAACCACTCCATTTGAACAGGCATATTTCTACGATGCCGTAACGGGAGAGTGGCGTTCACAATCAACCGGAAAAGTCATAAATTTGCATCGACCAGCACCCTCTGATCTGGAAGGACATCCAGTAGAGAAAGAATTGCTCCTGATGTATGAATATGATGCTCTTTCCCTGATCGACGGCAAAATCATGCCACAAAAACAGATCACTCGCGGCGAAATGATCGAAATGCTAATGATCAGCCTGAACAACGGGCGCTATTACCCGATGTACTCAGCCGAGCGCAAGAATACGTACAGTGACGTAGCAAACGGTTCCCGCTACTTCTCCGCTGTCGAGGCTGCCGTTGACCGCGGTCTGCTCGAGAAAAATCTTTCCAAGCTCAATCCAGATGAGCCAATCAATCGGGAAGAACTGGCAGATATGATCGTGCGTGCTCTGGGCTACAACAAGTTGGCTGACTACTCCTCGATGTTCCAGTCCAACCTGACAGACATCGCCAACACGAAGCACCGCGGGGCAATCGTCATCGCGACGACTCTTGGCATCATGACCTCTGACAAACAAGCGTTCAAGCCGACAGCGACCGTTTCCCGCGCCGATGCTGCCACAACCTTTACACGCTTCCTCGAAAAACGGGGGAATCAAGACTCACAACCTGTCACCTATCAGGCCAAATACGAGTAAGTCTGACGCCGTCCGCGCCAATATTGGTGCCGGATGGCGCTTTTCTTTTCCCTTGACTTCGAACTGCCTATCCGAGTATTATTGAATGTATGTGTACAGGGTAGCATTGATTGCAGGTAAAAACGGAAGGATGTACCCTCTTAGTTCCCTCCCTTTCAGGCAGCGGCTGTACTACCTGTGAGGAGCACGATGCGGAAACGCTACCGTCCGAAGTTCGTGTAGATAAAGAAGGAACTAACCTGTCGGAAGTAAACACCTGCGAATCCATATTAAAGGAGAATGAATATATGTCACGTTACACAGGACCTCGTCACAAACTTGCCCGTCGTCTGGGTATCTCCCTCGATGGTACAGGAAAAGACATCAAACGCAACTTCCCTCCTGGCCAACACGGTCATAACAACCGTCGTAAAATGAGCGAGTACGGAATCCAGTTGCAAGAAAAACAAAAACTGCGCCACATGTTTGGCCTTAACGAAAAACAATTCCGCCGCACCTTTGACCATGCTAACAAAATGGCTGGCGTAGTGGGCGAAAACTTCATGAAATTGCTGGAATCCCGCTTGGATAACGTGGTATACCGTATGGGCTATGCACCAACTCGCCCAGCTGCTCGTCAGTTGGTAAACCATGGTCACTTCCTGGTAAACGGCAAAAAAGTTAACATCCCATCTTACCGTGTTCAACCAGGTGATGTGATCTCCATCCGCGAGAAATCCCGTGGTCTGGAAATCATCAAGAACTCCCTGGAAGGCCGTAACTTCCTGCCTAACTACATCACTTTCAACGATGCTGCTGCTGAAGGTACCTTCACTCGTCTGCCTGACCGTGAAGAAATGCCAGCTGAAATCAACGAAGTTCTGATCGTTGAGTTCTACAGCCGTTAATCGACTGGGAGTCCAAAAAAGAGTAGCGCCACTTGTGGCCTACTCTTTTTTATTCTTTCAGAAAAGTATAAGTACAACTAAGGCTCCGCCAAAAGTCTTAGTGGGCCAAGTTTTCTAATTTGCACTTTATCGAACTGTCTGTTCTCGATAGGCGGCTCGCACCCTCTGGATCTGTTCCAAATGATCACTCACATGGTTCACGTACCGCTCAAGCAGCTGAACCAATGTCAAGGGTCCCGCCTCTTCATGAATTCCACAGCGCTGCCAATCGGCGCCTTCCACCTTCTGCAGCACTGGAAGCATCATCTCCCGCATTAATCCGAACAGTTTAAGGGAATACTCTGCATCCTGGTCTGAGTAGCCCAATGAAGTGGCCCACGCGTCTTGGTCGTACGCCGTCAGCATCGGATTGTTTTCCGCAAGCACTCGTTTCATGCGGTGCACACCTACTAGCTCTGCATCGGCTAGATGGACGATAATCTCATGAATACTCCATTTGTTTGGCCCCGACTTGTAGTGCATCTCCTCTTCTGACAGTGCGCGAATTGCTTCCCTTACCCGTTCGAGCCCGCTTCCGTACTCCTCGATGAGTGCCTTTACCATCCCGATCCACTCCCTTTTGCATGGTTTCATTAGGGCGACCCCTTTTCTTTACACGTCTTATCGTCACAAAAGTTGCGTTTGCTTGATCCTCTACCCAAGCTACGCTTTCTTTAGCTGCGCAAGATGGCGTCGAAATTCACGGTGCCAACGGTTTTCCGATCGCAGAAAAAGTAGAAGATCGTCCCGTAGCTTCTAAAAAGGTGTCTGTTCAGTAGGTTTTGTTACCGAGCAGACTCCTTTTCTATTTGGCTCACGAAGTCTAGTTCTTTGTAAAAATATCAGGCTTTCCTACACACCGTCTCCCCGCTTGTCCACTTCTCAACTTCTATCCTCCATGTCCCTCGTATGGTATAATCAGGGTGTATGCTAGGGGGTCATAGACTATGTCGAATAGCCACAATTCTTCCTCTGAACCGACGAAGAAAAAACGCCGACGAAGCCGCGGTAGAACGATCTGGATTATCGTCCAGCTGCTGTTTCTACTAGGCATAATGGGAGGCGTCGTTGCAGGAGGAATCGTGACAGGTTATGTTGCCGCACTCGTGAAAGACGAGCCTGTGCGCAGCAAGGAAGAACTAGAGAATAAGATTTTCACGAACTATCTGACTGGCTTCGCCTATTACAATGATGGCTCTCTTATCGGTCAATTGCGAGCGGAAGAGGGCGACAGACGATTGGTGAAAAAAGCAGACGTTTCTCCCTATTTGATCAACGCAATCATCGCAACTGAGGACAAAAGTTTTTATCATCACAACGGGATCGCCGTGCAGTCCACTTTGCGTGGAGCGATCCAAGATTTTACCAATCAGCCTGTCGTAACGGGAGGAAGCACCATAACTCAGCAGCTCGTCAAAAATACGATTCTCTCTGCTGAAGTCAGCCATTCCCGCAAAGCCAAGGAAATCTTCATCGCCCTGCGGATCGAGCGCATGTTTTCCAAGGATCAGATCCTGGAAGCTTACATGAATGAGATCTATTTTGGAAAAAATGCGAACGGCTCGAACGTCTACGGGGTACAAGCTGCCGCAAAAGGGATCTTCGGCAAGGACGTTAAGGAGCTGAACCTCAGCGAAAGCTCGTATTTGGCAGGGATGATTCAGAATCCAGGCGCCTATTCTCCGTTTGGAAACGAGAGCTACCAGCGCGGAAAAGAACGCCAGAAAATGGTTCTCGACCGAATGGTGGAAAATGGCTACATTACCCAGTCGCAATACGCTGGAGCCACCAACGCGGATCTCAAAGCGTCCTTGGCAAAACCTACCGAACAAGCCTATCGCGAAGTGCCGTTCCTGATGATGGAAATCGAAGAACGTGCTGCGCGCCAGCTGGTCGACGTGGACCTCAAAGAAAAAGGCAGGGACAAAGAGACGGTAGGCCGAAACGAGTATCGCCAGTTAGTAGAAGAAAAGCGACGGGACATTCTCCGCAACGGCTACAAGGTACATACCACCATCGACAAAAACGTGTACACCACGATGCAAGCCGTCGCGAATGATCCAAAGAACTTCGGTAAAAATCGCTCTTATACAATTCGCCGCTCCAACGGCAAGACAGAGAAGATCGAGAATGCAATGGAAGAAGTCGGCGCTATGCTGATCCACAACAAGACCGGTGCCATCCTCGGGATGATCGGTGGTCGTGATTTTAAAGTGGAACAGACGAACCATGCCACCGCCGCGAGACAGCCTGGGTCGGCGATGAAACCACTTGCTGCCTATGCTCCAGCCTTTGAATTAGGGCTGTTGCAACCAGCTTCTCCTCTCGATGACTCACCCGTCTTGCTCGCAGACGGTCAAAACGGCTCTCACCTGCCGATGAACTGGAATAACAAATGGCAAGGTATCATGAGCGCGCGTGAAGCCCTGCGGATGTCCTGGAACATTCCGGCCATCAAAACCTATCTCAAAGTGGGCATCCCGACAGCCCTCGAGTATGTGAAAAAGATGGGGATCACGACACTCGTTGATGCAGACAACTACGCTTCGACTGGGGTAATCGGCGGACTTACATACGGTACTACCGTCGAAGAGATGACCAATGCGTACGCCACCTTTGCCAACCACGGCTCATTTGTGGACGCCTACCTCATTGATCACATCGAGGACAGCCAAGGCAAGGTTATTTATAAACACGAGGCACAACCCATACAAGTGTACAGCGAACAGACTGCGTACTTGATCACCGACATGATGCGCTCTGTTGTCAACGCAGGTACAGGGACTCACATTCGAAAATACGTACCGAAAAAAGTGGACGTAGCGGGCAAAACCGGTACAACCAACAGCAGCAATGACCTGTGGTTTGTCGGATATACGCCAGAGCTGTCCATGGGTGTCTGGGTCGGCTTTGATGAGCCGTATCCGATGCCAGATGCCGATAAATACGTACCGATGGTCGTATGGGGCAAGATCATGAAAGACATTATCGCAAACCAACCGAATTTGTCGCCACCGGATGACAAGTTCCAGAAACCGGATGGAATCGTCAGTGCCACTGTGGACTCCAAATCGGGCCTCTTGCCGAGCGAGCTTTCCAAGGAAGCAGGTCACGTGATCACAGACTTGTTCAACCGTCGTTTCGTACCGACGAAAGTAGACGATACGCATCAGAAAGCTCGTATTGTCACTTATGACGACGAACGATATTTGGCCAAAGAAGGCACTCCTGATGACTTTGTTACCGAAGGCGTCTTCTACCGCTCACCTGATCCGCTCCCGACCAAGGACCAAATTCAGGAGAAAAACAAGAAAGTTGCCCTCCATCCTCCTGACTGGGAACAACGACTCCCAGATAAGGAAGATCCGCGTACAGAAGTCGCTGGGGCTCCGGCATCACCTAGCAGTTTAGTAGCCAATACGACAGGCAAGCAAAGTGTACTCACCTGGCAATCCGCCAAAGAAGCCGATCTGTTAGGCTATCGAATCTATCGCGCTGATAGTCAAAATGGTTTCATCCGCATCGCCACTATCAAGGATCCATCTGTACTGACCTTTACCGAGACGGGAGCAGTCATTGGAGATGCAGGGTATTACGTGACCGCCGTCGATATTACCGGTCAGGAATCACAGCCGTCTGCTATCGCAACCAGTGGCACCGGCTCGCATACATGGCAGTTGCCAGATCCGAATAAGGACCCAGGAACAGGAATTCCTGATATTCCTGTTGTTCCAGGTGATACTACCGATCCAAACGGAAATGGAAATGGAGCTGTCCCAGGAGATAACGGTAATCAAACGGACCCTGGAGCTGCAACGACATCCCCTCCATCTACACCAAAATCGTTGACGATCAAATCAGCAGGTGGCGGATGGAAGCTGCAGTGGAAAGCAAATGCTACATCTGAGCAAGTCATTGCCTACAATATTTACTTCAAACCGGATGCGACGAGCGGGTTCCTGCTGATCGATACGGTATCTGCCACGAGCTACACGCATACTACGGATGTAGCAAATGGAAACTACTACATTACGGCTGTGAACAGTTACGGAGAATCGTCACATTCGAACAGCGTCACGGCCAACAACTAAGAATACACTGAAAGAAGAAGCAGAGATGGTTGTCATAACCATCTCTCTTTTTCTACAAAAACAGGGGGGGAACTGATGGATCACGTCAAGCGTTATCATTCGCTGAAAATGACTGTGAACGGAAGAGAACTGTTGATTGAGGGACCCATTTCCGGAAGCGAGCTCGCCTCCTTCCGCTTTGACGAAGGTCTTAAGGCCTTCCGCATTCCCGAGCAGCAGCACAAAGCCCTTATCGAAATAGCTGATCTCCCTGAGGGGCGCATCATTGTAGCACGCGAGGACGATCTTGTACTCGGGTACGTAACCTTTCTCCATCCAGACCCACTGGAGCGGTGGTCGCAAGCCAAGCTTCCCGATCTTCTGGAGCTAGGTGCTATTGAAATCAGCCATCTGGTCCGAGCAGGCGGTGTTGCCAAAAAACTGCTGGAAGTATCCTTTATGGATGATGCCATAGAAGACTACGTCATCATCACGACTGAATATTACTGGCATTGGGATCTGAAAGGAACCGGACTGGACGTCTGGCAGTATCGCAAAGTCATGGAAAAAGTCATGGGGAGCGTCGGGATGACCTGGATGGCGACGGATGATCCGGAAATCTGCTCTCACCCCGCCAATTGCTTGATGGCAAAAATCGGCAAGCGTGTCCCTCCAGAAACCGTCGAAGCTTTTGACGCCATGCGATTTCAAAATCGTTTTCTTTATTAACTAGATCAAAGCCCTCTCGGATGCGAAAAAGGAGGCCTCTCATGCGTATTGAGGATATCATGCGAAAAAACGTTGTCACGGTAAATCCTTCCACCTCTATCGGGGAAGCTCTCCTGTTACTCCGCTCCAATCGAATCAGACATTTACCCGTCGTGGAACATGATCGTTTGGTGGGCATCTTCTCTGACCGCGATCTGCGCGATGCCCTTCCCTCCCGCCTGCTGAAACACGAGGATGATGACACCATCTTGCACAAGCCAGTCGCTGACATCATGTACAAGCAGGTCATTACTGCCCATCCGCTAGACTTCATCGAGGATGCATCTGCACAACTTTACGAGCATAAGATCGGCTCGCTGCCAATCGTCGAAGGAACTCGACTCGTGGGCATGATCACAGAATCGGACTTGTTTTCCAGTCTGATCGAGCTGTTTGGCGTCAACAAACCAAGCTCTCACATTGAAGTGGAAGTGGATGATCGAGTTGGCATGCTAGCCGAGGTGAGCCAGGTTTTTCGAGAAGCCGAGGTGAACGTCTGTAGTGTCGTCGTTTACCCGGGGAAAAAACCTCCCAAGAAAAATCTGGTCTTCCGCGTACAGACGATCGATCCTCGCATCGTCATCCAGAGACTTTCCGCAAAAGGATTTACCGTCGTCTGGCCAACAGAAGGAGGGAATCCTCTGTGAGCCGCAATGCCCGTCTCATCTATTCTTCGGACTACACCAACTACTATTTCAATGACGAGCATCCATTTAACCAACGGCGTCTTCTCCTCATGCATGATCTGATGAGCATGTACGGAATCCTTTCTGAATCTGACATTCTGCCACCGCGTCACGCGACCGATGAAGAGCTGGCGATGGTTCACGACTCACGTTACATACAATTCATACGCGATCAGGGGCATAGCGAAGCAGAGCTTCCTCTCGCTACCAGCTATGGGGTAGGTACGGAAGACGTTCCCTGCTTTGCCAACATGCACGAGTCAGCTTCCCTCATTGCAGGAGGAACACTGAATGCCGTGGAAGCCGTGATGAGTGGCCTAGCCGAGCACGCATTCAATCCTGCAGGTGGCTTACATCACGCCTTTCGCGGACGAGCTTCCGGATTTTGCATTTACAATGACTGTTCTGTCGCGATTGCCTACTTACGCCAGAAGTGGAATGCGCGGGTCCTGTACATCGATACGGACGCCCATCACGGCGATGGTGTGCAATGGGCTTTTTACGACGATCCCAACGTGTTGACTGTCTCCATGCACGAAACGGGAAAGTACTTGTTCCCCGGCACCGGCAATCTCACAGAACGCGGCGATGGTAGCGGTTACGGTTATTCCGTGAATGTCCCACTTGATGCCTTTACGGAAGACGAATCGTTCCTCGATATTTATCAGGAGCTGGTCACCAAGATCGCTCGCGGTTTCAAGCCAGATGTCATCTTGACGCAAAACGGCTGCGACGCCCACGCGTACGATCCACTCACTCATCTGTCCTGCTCGATGAAAATCTATCAGGAAATCCCTCGGCTCGCTCATCAGCTGTCGCATGAGCTGTGTGATGGTCGCTGGATCGCTGTCGGTGGCGGTGGCTACGATATTTGGCGGGTCGTTCCACGTGCCTGGACCTTATTGTGGAGCGAAATGACGGATCAGCCCCTGACAGACGGGCCGCTCCCAGAAGCATGGGGCGAACGCTGGCAGCCGCATTCCGAGCTGGCTCTACCCAAGCGTTTGTTTGACGAACCATTCCCAGCCATTCCTCGCCGGGAAGAAATTACACAAAAGAACAAGATAACACTAGAGCGTGCTTTGATGTATGCCCCTGTAGATTGAGATTTTCCCGGAGAGAAAGCAAAAAGCGTGAAGACGTCGTATCATTCCGATACGTTGCCTTCACGCTTTTTGCCTTGCCTTACGAAAGGCTACTTACCAACTGCTCGAGCTCAGCTGGCTGGTAACCTTTTACAGCTTTGTCCCCGATGACTGTCACAGGTACGCCCATGAATCCAAAGCGCTCGACTTCCTCTTGGTAGTCACGGCTCGTCATGACATCACGCACTTCAAAGGAAATTCCTTTGGCAGTCAGCCACTGCTTCACCAGATTGCAATCAATGCAATTTTGCGTAGAGTAGACAATGACCTGTGCAGCTTCACTACCCGCCGTCAGCATATTGCGAACGATCGCGTAAGAACGTTGCGAGGCAAGCTTGGTGAATTCCACGAAGTTGACATGGGCGGAACCATCCGCCTTGTCCGACATGGAACGCACGACTACAAACGGCACGTTGTTCATCGCGCAAACCTGGCCAACGGAAGCTCCCTCCATCTCCGTGCAATGAGCTTCGAACTGCTCGAACAGCCACTTCACTTTTTCACGACTAGCTACAAACTGGTCACCGGATAAAATACGCCCGCTCACGACTTGAATGCCTGCGTCAACCTCTTTGCCGGCTTCGATCGCCTGTTGCATTAATTCCTCATCCGCTTTCCATACCCATTGCTCAGTGAACGGGATTTGACCTGGCGCAAACCCCAGCGCAGAGACATCAATGTCATGCTGGACGCAATCTGTCGATACGACGATATCCCCGATATTCAATTCCGGATGAACCGCACCTGCTACTCCCGTAAAAATGACGCGATCCACTTGGAACTGATCAATCAATATTTGTGTGGTGACAGCCGCATTTACCTTGCCTACACCTGATTTGCAGAGAACGACGGATTTACCTTCCATCTCCCCTTCATAGTAGGTGATCCCTGCTTTGGCAGTCTGTTTCGTCTGTCCCATCGCTTCCAAATACAGCGCGATTTCTTCATCCATCGCGCCGATGATGCCGATCCGCATAACGATATCCTCCTCTTGCTGGTCGATCATGGGTCCCGTGATTATGCTTGCTCGGGTCTGGTACTCTCTCTGTATTCGATTCGATGTGGCAGCAGTACGACATGCTCCTCCACATTTTCATTGTTCATGTACTTCGTCAACAAGCGCATCGCTACAGCACCGATATCATACATCGGTTGAACCACGGACGTCAGACGCGGGCGCACCATTTCAACCAGTCGGATGTTGTCATGACCGATTACTTCGATATCACCAGGTACATTCAGTCCCGAATCTTGAATGGCATGGATCGCCCCAATCGCCATCTCATCGTTTGCTGCAAAAACAGCAGTAGGTGGTTCCGCCAGCTTCAAAAACTCTTTGGTTTGCATCAGTCCCGACTCGTAGAAGAAGTTACCGCTTGCTACGAGCTCTTCCTGCAAGCCGATTCCTGCATCAATCAGGGCTTTTTTATAGCCTTCAAAGCGCATCAGACCGCTCAGTGGATCGTTCAGAGGCCCAGTAATCATAGCAATCCTTTTGTGACCACGATCGATCAAAGCCTGTGTCGCATCGTAACCAGCCTGGAAGTGATCGATACTCACGGATGGCAACGCATTGTCTGCATCGCGTGTCGCGGCCAGTACGGTCGGCACGGTAGTGCTTGTGAGCGCCTGCAAATGGTCTTCCTTGATTTCTGCACCCATGAACAACAGCCCGTCCACCTGTTTTTCAAGCAAGGTATTAATTAATTGCAATTCCTTTTCCATCCGTTGGTCGGAGTTGCAAAGAATGATATTGTACTTGTACATGGTCGCGATATCTTCAATTCCGCGAGCCAACTCTGAAAAGAACAGACTGGAGATATCCGGGATAATGACACCGACAGTTGTCGTTTTCTTGCTGGCGAGTCCGCGCGCGACTGCATTCGGACGATATCCCAATCGTTCAATGGCAGCCAGCACCTTTTTCCGGGTCAACGGTTTCACATTGGGGTTTCCGTTAACAACCCGTGAGACCGTCGCCATCGAAACCCCCGCTTCTCTTGCCACGTCGTAAATCGTAACCGGCATCACACACCCTCGCTTTCCCCATTAAATGGTTTTCATAATCATTTTCATAAATATATGCACCTATGATACGACAAGCCGTACATGGTTGCAATCGTTTTTAGCTTGTCTATACCGTGTTACTTCATTAATTTGTTCATCGTTTTCAGCAGCTCGTCGATAACTTCATTGTCCCCTTGCTGAATGCGTTCCATGACACAACTTCGCATATGTCCTTCGAGGAGAATCTTGCCTACCCCATTCAGTGCGGACTGTACGGCAGCGATCTGGTTCAAAATGTCATCACAGTACACATCTTTTTCTACCATGCCACGAATCCCACGAATTTGACCTTCTACCCGATTGAGACGGGACACGAGATTCGACTTGATTTTGTCCGTACGCACAGTGGCTCGATCTGACGAGCAGCATTGGTCCTGTTCATTCATCTGGTACTATCCCCCTTCTAGCGATACCAGTACGTAATCCTAGCTTACTTGGTCGCCACTTGTTCGTCAAATAAGAAGAGGCCTCTCCCGCAAACAGGAAAGACCTCCATCCACATCATACGTATTGGATTAACCTCTTGCAACGACTACTTCGCCTTTGTACAGGCCAGAAGCCAGCAGCGAGTCTACAAACTCGTTGAAGTCCGGGATGTTCAGCTGTTGCTTCGCATCAGACAACGCTACGTCTGGATCCGGGTGAACTTCGACCATGATTCCATCAGATCCGACAGCGATACCAGCTTTTGCGGTAGGCAGCAGCAGGTCACGACGACCTGTGGAGTGAGTCACGTCCACGAATACAGGCAAGTGAGTTTCTTGCTTCAGAAGTGGTACTGCGGAAATGTCGAGCGTGTTGCGAGTAGCTTTTTCGTAAGTACGGATACCGCGCTCACACAGCATGACTTGCGCATTACCTTCAGACAGAATGTACTCTGCCGCGTAAATGAATTCTTCAATCGTAGCGGACAAGCCACGTTTGAGAAGAATTGGCTTGTTGAGGCGACCTGCTGCTTTCAGCAGTTCAAAGTTTTGCATGTTCCGCGCACCGATTTGGATGACGTCGATGTAATTGCTCGCCATTTCCAGGTCGCCCGGTGTTACAATCTCACTGATCGTAACGAGATTGTACTCATCACCGATGCGTTTGAGAATTTGCAAGCCTTCTTCGCCCAGGCCTTGGAAGTCGTATGGCGATGTACGAGGCTTGTAGGCACCGCCACGCAGCGTGCGCAGACCACGTTTGATGTGGTTTTCCGCTACAGCCTTTACTTGCTCGTAGCTCTCTACGGAGCAAGGGCCTGCGATCAGGATCGGATTGCCACCGCCGAATTCTACTCCTTTTACTGTGATCACTGTATCTTCTGCCTGTTTTTTACGGCTGACGAGCAAGACTTTCTTCTTGTCGTCGTTTTGCAGGTCAAGAGATACTTGGAAGATTTGTTTGAACAAATGACGAACGGTGCTGTCATTGAAAGGACCTTTGTTGTTCTCTATCAGCAGATTGAGCATTTGACGCTCGCGCTCTGGATCAAAACGATTGCTGCCCTGTTTTTCTTTTTCTTTGCCAAGCTCTTGTACCAAAGTCGCGCGCTTGTTGATCAGATCAAGAATTTGCAGGTTGATCTCGTCGATCTGTTTGCGCATGGTGTCGATCAAATCGTGTGCCATTTCTCTCCACTCTCCTCTTTCTTTATATGCTTGTTACAGGTACTTTCGATAAATTAGGGTTATTATAATCGATTCATTCTCCCTTGTCAGCAGTTTAGCGCCAAAAAGCGCGAAAGTAAATTGTAAATGTTTTTCAAATCTTCTCTACAAGGATAGAAGATTCCTTGATTCGACAGGATTCTCCTTCAAACGAGTCGAATAATTGGATATAAGTACATATACTTGCACTTTATTCATCCAGAACGAGGAGTGACCTGACCTTTGTCTGAGCATACAGAAACAGCCAAACAAGAGCTGATTTTTTCTTTAGATATCGGAACACGCAGTGTGGTTGGCCTGATCGTGGAAGCAACTGGTGAACAGTACCGCGTCCTGGACTGCGCCATCCGCGAGCATGACGAACGCTCGATGCTGGACGGACAAATCCACGATATCGTTGCCGTTGCCAAAGTGATCCAACAAATAAAAGATGAACTAGAGCAAAAATACGGACCGCTCCACCAAGTAGCTGTCGCTGCTGCCGGTCGTTCGCTGCGCACGCGACGCGTCAAGCTGGACATGCCTCTCGCACGCCACGCCTTCATAACACGTGAGGACGTATTGACGCTGGAGTTTGCCGCGGTACAGGAAGCCCAGGCTGAGCTCGCCCAGGAGCTGAAGGATCAAGACGTGACCCGGTATTACTGCGTGGGCTACAGCGTCGTAAACTACCATTTGGACGGCGAACTTATTGGCAGCCTGATCGACCAGCGAGGAGACACAGCGAGCGCCGACGTCATCGCAACCTTTTTGCCACGTGTGGTTGTAGATTCCTTGATCGCTGCCCTAAAAAGATGCGGTCTGGACATGCAGGCACTGACACTGGAGCCGATCGCTGCAATCAACGTTTTGATCCCGGTCACGATGCGTCGACTGAACATCGCGCTCGTGGATATTGGCGCGGGTACGTCGGATGTTGCGTTGACGGAGGAGGGCGCCATCACAGCCTATGGAATGGTCCCTGTCGCAGGCGATGAAATCACCGATGCGCTCATGAATGCGTATCTGCTCGATTTCCCGATGGCGGAGGAAGCCAAGCGTGTCCTTTCCACACATGATACCGTATCATTTACCGACATTCTGGGTCTGGAGCACACGCTGTCAGCTACAGAGGTAACAGCCGCGATCGATACCGATATCCATCTGCTGGCAGAAAAAATTGCCTTTAAAATTCTGGAGTTAAATGGAAAGGCGCCGCAAGCCGTCATGTTGATTGGCGGTGGTAGTCTCACCCCAGGATTGACGACAAAAGTGGCGCAAGTGCTGGGCATTCCTGCTGCTCGTGTAGCTGTCCGAGGCGGAGATGCGATCAAGCAATACGTCGGTGACCATCCGTTGCTAAGCGGCCCTGAGTTCGTCACACCTGTCGGTATCGCAGTGGCTGCTCGTCGCCACCCACTGCGCTATGTGACGGTCACAGTCAACGAGGTTCCGGTACGTATCTTCGACCTGCGCAAAATGACGCTGGGTGATGCGCTGATCGGAGCAGGATTGGACATCCGACGCCTCTACGGACGTCCGGGGCTTGCCATGACGGTCACGATCAACGGCAGAATGAAAATGATCCCGGGCAAGCACGGTACACCGCCCGTCATCGAAAGAAATGGAGAGCCAGTCGGACTGGATGCTCCACTCGAGGACGGCGATGAGATCGCGATCGTAGCAGGTCAAAATGGCGAGGACGCCCACGTACAAGCAAAGGACCTGCTTGAACATTTGGACACGCTGGAAATCCGTTGCAACGATCTTTCTCTGTCACTTGGACCTGTCATTTTTATCAACGGAGAGCCTCAAACACTCGACACCGAGGTCCCGGATCGAAGCGAGGTGGAGATTCGCCTTCCACGCACAGTCGGCGAAGCCTTGCAGATCTCAGGACTTCTAGCTGAGCCAGGACAGGACGTGAATCCATATCAATTCAGCGTAAACGGTCATTCATACTCGATTCCGGCACAGACCGTCACGATGGAGGTAAATGGCAAGCCTGTCACTTCTACTGATTACATCCGCCAGGGTGATGAACTGATTTATCGCGTAGAAGATGTCGCACTGCCTGCCATTCGCGATGTCATCCCTCTCGAGGAGTGGGTGCAGGAAACGATCACTGTGCACTTCAACGGAGAACGCGTGGTACTTCCAGTGGCCCAAGTGACCATCACTATGGATGGGCGAGCAGCTCATGCGGAGGATGTGATCAGCGATGGCGCGGTCATCACCGTCAAGTCTTCTCCTGCCTCCTCTCCCGTTTTTAGCGATGTTTTCCGCTTTGTGGATGTATCGCTGGAAAAGCCGGATCGAGAAAGCATCACCGGCTTTGTCATGCTCGTAAATGGCGAGCTCGCGTCTTTCCAGACGGAGCTCAAGACTGGCGACAAGCTCGAATTATATTGGGATTGATGGAAAAAGAGCTGCTGACTCGAGGGAGTCAACAGCTCTTTTGAGTTGCTTTGTTTTAGGCCTTCAACGCTTGAGCAATGGCATCCTTGGTAATTTTCCAATGGGAGGTATGCCATTTTACTTGTCCATCCACCAGCAAGAAGAGCTGCGGAGACTCATGCTTAATCTCAAAACGCTCAGCAACTGCGTTGGAAACAGGGCGGTCCTCAATTACGTGGATGACGGCAGAAGGAACGGACTCACCCTGTAAAAAAGCTTGGAATTCCGAATAGGCTGTAGCACTAATCGGGCAAGTCGTACTATGTTTGAACAAGAGTCTTTTACCGCTCTCTGCCACAAACTGATCCAATTCCTCTGTGGAGTGCAATTGTTGTTGTGCCATTTTCGCATCTCTCCTTTAAGTTCATTCCTATGTGGTTCTCAGTATACATAAACAGACGACGAGAAGTCTACGTCACCGGTGCAGATTAGAAAACTAGGCAAGGCCATGCCTTGGCGTCGGCGAAGCCTTAGCACTCAAAGGACACAAGTCTCGCTTATACTATCATCCTTAGAATTTTTTACCTTCCGATAGGACAAAAGAAAAGACGCCTTCTACCAGGCGCCCCTCTCCCTTCTCTTACACCATTATCTTTGTCAATCGCTCCCGAAGCTCCAGCGTCCATCTCTCGTCGCCCAATGATTGCGCCAGTAAAAATAAGTCCAAGAGTTCGTTTACACGCTCACCTAGCACTTCCCGTACAGATGAGTCCATTCCTTCATTGGCAATCAAAACCAATAAGTTGGATAACTCTGACATTTCTTCGAATTCGATCGCCTGTCGCTCTGGATGTTGCCCCAATTCCTCCATGAGTGCTTTTAGATCGTCTTTAATGACATCCACCACCTGGGAATGGGCACAGCAGTCGTCCACGCAGACGTGTACCGGTACATTCAGGATCTTGACCCGGTTGCGGTACACGACGTTGCGTAGCACGATTTCCATGTCGTTTCCGCAGCGGCTACATTTCTTCTGCATTATTTCACCTCTATTCCACATATGTATACCTCTGTACTATTCGTGAAACCTCTCTTCAATCCTGCTAAACATTTGGTGGTACATGGTGGATACAGTGGCAGATATAGAAAACGAAATCAAATAAAAGCGATGCCCATTTAGAGGCATCGCTTTTTGCTGGACCCATTCGTATAAGGTTGGCAAATCAGGCGTAAATAGCGTTTACTTTTTCACAATGAGGACACACAGCAACCTTGCCGGAATGACCTTCTTCATCCTCTACCCGATAACCGGTAATCTGCTCTGAAAAGCAAAACAGGCATTCCGTATTGAAGTCCATATCGTACTGAGCTTTCCAGACGATCGATTTAAAATCTTCCCCTACATTAATAGTAATGGGAACGAGGTCGTGTTGGAGACTAAACAATGATCTTTGCATCTGAATAACATCCTTTCGCTATTGCAAAGTCTTTTCGTATCCTCTAGCTTTTCCTGATTTTCAGAATAATAAACATGGAAGCCAAAAGGAATAGTAAGGATGCGAAAGAATCTTCCCAAAAATAGGCATATGCCCGTATCGGTCATGTGCGAAAACCCATATCTTATGGATGTAAGCACGAGAGGCTTAACACACAGAGGAGGATGTTTATCATATGAGTAGCATCTTTAATGGCGAATTCGAAGGATTCACTTTAGTATTAATTCTGTTCATCCTGCTGGTAATTATTGCTTGCAGCTGCGATTAAATTGATTCATTCTGATGTGGAACAATTAGGCAGGGAGCTGCATATACATTAAAACCGAATCCTGTTAAGCGCGTTTCTACGCACGCTACCCGTTCTTCTTGGGTAGCTTTTTTGTATGGAGGTTGTGTACAATACATACTGAATGATATGGAAAGCGAGGGATACCCTTCCTATGAAAGATCCACGTATCGAACAACTGGCAGACGTTCTGGTTAACTACTCCACAACCGTGCAGCCTGGTGAAAACGTATTGATTTACGCGATCGGGCAAGTCACTGATCTGGTGAAAGCCGTCATCGCCAAAGTATATGAAGCAGGTGGTCACCCTTACGTTCAACTGATTGATCAAACGGTTCAACGTGAGCTTCTCTTGAATGCGAATGAAACACAGCTGGGTGTCATGCGTGAAGCAGACGTGAGCTTCATGAAAAAAATGGATTGCTACATCGGCATTCGCGGCGGCGATAACATCAGCGAGCTGGCTGACGTCCCAGGCGACAAGATGCAGCTCTACTCCAAGCTTTTGATGCGTCCGGTACTGGACGTGCGCGTTCCTGAGACGAAATGGGTCGTTCTTCGCTATCCAAATTCGTCTATGGCACAGCTGGCTAACATGAGCACGGATGCCTTTGAAGACTTTTATTTCAAGGTCTGCACCCTCGACTACGGCAAAATGGACAGCGCAATGGACAGCCTGGTAGAACTGATGGAGAAAACAGACAAAGTGCGTCTCACCGGTCCTGGTACCGATCTGACTTTCTCGATCAAAGGAATCCCGGCAATCAAATGTGCAGGAAATGCGAATATTCCAGACGGTGAAGTGTTTACAGCCCCTGTGCGTGACTCCGTCAACGGAACGATTTCTTACAACACGCCATCTCCCTACCAAGGATACACGTACGATAATATCAAGCTGACGTTTAAAGACGGCAAAATTATCGAAGCGACCGCAAACGACACAGCTAAAATCAATGAAGTGTTTGATACCGATGAAGGAGCTCGCTACGTTGGCGAGTTTGCGATCGGAGTCAACCCATTCATCCAAAATCCAATGAAAGACATTTTGTTCGATGAAAAAATCGACGGTAGCTTCCACTTCACGCCAGGTCAGGCCTACGACGAAGCTTTCAACGGCAACAAGTCATCCGTTCACTGGGATTTGGTTATGATCCAACGTCCTGAATGGGGCGGCGGAGAAATCTGGTTTGATGACCGCCTGATTCGTAAAGATGGACGCTTTGTTGTTCCTGAGCTGGAATGCCTCAATCCAGAAAACCTGAAATAACGTCTCCGTTCAAAGAAAAAAGCGAAGGCACCCACCGCGGGTCCTTCGCTTTTCTATTTGGCCATCCCGTCGTTTACCCAGTCACGGAATAGGCCGGCTGTTTCAATAGAGCCGACGCTTTTTGCTCCAAGAACGAAATGGTCGTCTCTAGATGGTGTATGGTATATTCCCAGCAAAAGCGCTGATACTCGTCAAAATTGGCTTCTAGCTTCTTAAAGGTTGTTTTACTTTGCTGCAATACCTGGCGTTGAACTTCGATACAGCTCTCGATCAGATCCTGCTGTTCTTCCTGGCTCCGACTCTTGCCGAAGAAGATTTTTACCAGCATGTCAGAGCGTAGAACAGCCGGTACGATTGGTGTTTGAATCTCTTGCAAGAAGGTACCTTTGCCCGTTTCCGTAATTCGATACAGGATTTTGTTTGGCTTGCCCGACTGAATGATTTCCTGTTTGGTCACGTACCCTTCTTCTTCCAGCTTTCGCAGCGCTGGATAAATCGCACCAAAGCTAGCGTCGTAGAAGAAACCAATGCTATTGGTAAACGCCTGCTTTATGTCGTACCCACTCATCTCACCGTAACTCAAAAAGCCAAGTATGATTGTTTTTACGTCCATCTCTTCGCATCCTCCATTACCGTTCGTCTCTTTTCTCTCTGTGGCGGCTATGTCAGATAGTTCGGAGTGTCCCAATGCAAGAACCTGCATAGCCTTTATGTTCAAAATATTCTTTAACTATATGTATTATAATTGGATTCTAATAATTATACCAATGCTATTTCTTTATTATATCAATCAAAAATAATGATATATAAATACTGATATATGCTCGAAGCTCAGTAAAATTGGGCTTCCCTCCGCTATCCCCTCCCCATAAGATGATACATACCTATCTGCTGTAGGGGGAGAATTCGGTGAAAAGTAAAAAATGGTCCCAATATACGCGGGTAAAGTACCCCGTGAGCAGCAGCAGTTTGCATCCCTTCAATTTTTTTGTGCCAATCGTGGAACGAGTCCAAGAGGGAGTGGTCTCCATCGTCACCGAGGACGCTCCCCATTCCAAAAACATGGATTCCTTGATTCGCAGCCTGATGAACGAAGAGGAAACCCCATCCACCACTGAGCGCAGCTTTGGTTCAGGATTCCTGTTTCATCCGAAAGGGTACATCCTGACCAGTGAACATGTGATCGGCAAGTCCAAAAACATTTATGTCAAGCTGTTTAATGGTCGTGTATTTGAAGCACAGCGCATCCTGTCCGATCGCGTGCGCGACTATGCGGTCATCAAAATTGATGCCGATTGCAAACTGTTTCCGCTGCCTCTCGGAAACTCCGCCCACACAAAGGTTGGCGAATGGGTCATCAGTGTCGGTTCCCCACTTGTCGCCATAGAGGTAAAAACAAGCACGATCTAACCGATTCGTCTTTTCCAATTGTGGTGACTTTCTTACTTGGCTAGCCTAATGCAATTTCCCTCTTTCTCCTCAATCAAATGCATCGCAAACTGCACAGGCCGGCTGATGGATTCCGCGTATAGATCCATCGCTTTCATTTGCTTAAATATTTCTCGCCCTGGCTTTGGATTGACTTCAATGAGCCACGACTTGCCATCCACGTCTACGCCAATATCCAAACCAAATTCCATCATGCGGCCGAATTTCTCCTCGAGAACGAATGCGACCTGATGAGCCATATGGTGGCATTCGCGTAATATCTGTTGTGCTCTTTCCTCGCCAAATCGTTTCGTCACGAGCCTATGAAAAGGAATCGCTCTTCCCCCACCGTGCAGATTGGAGGTGGAGCTGCCACTTTCCCCCATCCTCACGCCGCATCCGGTCACACTCCATTGGCCCTTTTCGTTCTTTTGAATCAACAATCGGATATCCGTTACGCGATTCGGGATCAGCTCCAGATTCAAACCTTGCTGCACCAGGAAATTTCCATTGCTGATGCGCTGCTCCGTTACCCATTTGCGCACCCACTGGTTCACCTCTTCTGCACGCTGCAGGCTGGCATTTGTTCGCGCATAGCGTTTGTCTCGTCCTTGGAGCTCATACCGTTTCCCACGAGCCGACACTTTGAGTATACTTTTTCCACCCGTTCCAATTCCCGGCTTCACATAGAGTATCGGATATTGCCTTAGCATGGCTTTGAGCTTTTCCGGCGAATACACGTAGGTCTCCGGAATCCACATCTTGACCCTCGCGTCATTGGCGAGCAGCTCCGTCACCCTCCACTTTTTGCTGAATGGGCTGTTGGCGAATTCAAACAGATTGCTGTGGCGCAGCTTCATATATTCGGGAACCCGTCTGCGATAGCGATCGATCACGATCTGTGGCCAAGAATGCCAATTGCTCTCCCAGCCCCCTCCCGCTTTCGGGACAAATCCTCTGATTTTCCGGTCTTTTGCAAACACATCCTGGTGAGAAAATAAAAAAACCTCTGCCCCTAACTCACGGCCGGCCTTCACCAAACGGCTCAAGTAATCTGGTTCGGCAAATCGCTTTCCCGCTCTCCAAGTCAAAATACCGATGACCTTTTTGGGAGTCATGCCCGCACCTCTTCCCCTTTCTTTTTTCCTATCATATGTGCTCGTGCCTGGTATGGTATCGAGGGCATAGGAATCAGGCTCGTTCCCTGCCGCTTATTGGCTGCATAGGTCTTTCCCGTTTGGGTGACAACAAGAGAGATGAGAAGCTACACTTCTGTTACTTACTTTTTTCAAGTCCGTGTGTTACAATATTGGGTAATTCAAACATGTAGGGTAGAGGTGACGCCGTCATGAGTCAAGAATTTGCTGGCGAACACATGTGTCCGAAATACGAAGGGGCGATCAACGTCCTGGGTAAACGATGGACTGGCTTGATCATCCACGTACTGTTGCGTGGTCCTGTGCGCTTCAAAGACATTCGGGAAATGGTTCCACACATGAGCGATAAAATGTTGTCAGAACGGTTAAAAGAACTTGAGGAATTGGAGATCTTGGATCGGAAAGTGTACCCGGAGATCCCCGTTCGCATCGAATACGAGCTGACAGAAAAAGGAAAGGACCTTCGTCCCGTCATCGATTCCATTCACGAATGGGGTCAGAAGTGGATGTAGTTCCCCCCGCCTCGTCCAAAAAAGGATGAGTAGCGGGGCTTTTTTTATTTTGTCCAGGCATAAGCCCTCCTCTCTTGCTGTAGACTCTAGCAACCTGACGCGACAGGAGGGTGATTCTCATGCGAACAGCTGTCTATATTCGAGTCAGTACAGAGGAGCAGGCACGAGAGGGATTCTCCATTGCAGCACAGCGTGAAAAGCTGCTGTCTTATGTTCATTCGCAGGATTGGACGCTAACAAATCTGTATGTAGATGAAGGAGCTAGTGCAAAGGATACGAACCGTCCAGAACTGACACGGCTTTTAGCAGACATACAGAGCGGAGGCATCGATGTCGTGCTCGTCTATCGTCTGGATCGCCTCACGCGATCGGTCCTCGACTTGTATCAGCTGCTCCAGAGATTTGAACGCTACGGTGTACGCTTCAAAAGCTGCACAGAAGTATACGATACGACGACGGCCATGGGTCGCCTCTTTATTACGCTAGTAGCAGCACTTGCCCAATGGGAGCGAGAAAACCTGGCGGAACGCGTCAAGCTCGGCATGGAGCAGATGGTCAAGGAACGTAAACGGCCGGGTGGACCTCCCCCCTACGGCTACGAACTCATCGATGGAAATCTGACTGTTCATCCTACAGAAGCATCTGTTGTTCAGGCCATGTTTGGACAGTACGCACGTGGTGATTCCCCACGAAAAATCGCTGACTATGCCAATCGCCTGGGTGCCAGGGGGAAAAATGGTGCCAAGTGGAGTGCCAGTGCCGTCCTGAGACTGTTGAAAAACCCTGTCTATTACGGTGCACTTCGTTGGAATTTTGCAGACTCCGGACAAAGGCAAAATCCACCTGGTGTATGGTTACTAGAGGAGTCGACCCATCCAGCCATTATTGACGAGGATTCTTTCCTCATGGTGCAAGACATGATTGAACAGCGTAGCTCAAGACATCCGCGTGTCCTCTCCTCTGCCCTGCTTTTTTCCGGTCTGCTGTACTGCTCTCGCTGTGGATCTCTGATGCGAGGAAAAACCACGAACACGCAAAATGCGAACGACACGTCATACACGCACACCTATTATTCATGCCCGGGAAAGCGGTCCGGAACCTGCGACGCACCTACGATCCGCGAAGATCGACTGGAGCGTGCTATGCTGAAGCAGCTGACGGAGTACTCACCGCAATTGCATGAGGTCGCTAGCTCCGCGTGGGACATACGAGCAGGAAAAAAGCAGGAATGGGATCACCAAACAGAAAACGCGCTTTCACACAAGCGAAAGCGCTGGGAAGATGCCTATGCGGAGGGCTTGCTACCATTACATGCGTTCAGAGCCAAGCTTGCAGAGCTGGAGGCAGTGGCAGAGCTGTTTCACCATCCCTCCTCTATCCCGCTCCATCCGGATGAGTTGAGCTTGCTGGGAGACTGGATGGTCATTTGGTCCCATGCCACACGTGAGGAAAGGAGACAGCTCACGTGCGCGCTGCTCAAACGTGTGGAGGCTGAAGAGTGCTCCAGCCCGCGTACAAAGGGTAAACGTACTGTGCATGTTACCCAGTGGCTCTTTCTGTAATGCTGATATTTTTTCCTCTACGGGAACATGTGGCTCCCCACTCGGTTTGGAAAATTCCGTCACAGCCGGTATTATCAGCGCAAAAAACCGCAGATTACAGGTAGCGAAACGGCTGTATGAAGAAATTTTCCAGACAGATGCCGCCATCAACCCCGGAAATAGTGGAGGGCCCCTCATCAATTTGAACGGAGAAGTCATTGGTCTAAACGCTTTTATCATCCAGTCTAGTCAATGCCTTGGTTTTGCCATTGGTATTGACGCCCTGAAATCTCAATTGGAGCAGTACGTGTTCAAGTAAGAGTCGTTTTCATGTAAGGTAGGAGGACCCGGCTGCGCCACTTTTCGGCGTAGCCCCACCATATGTGGATGAGTGCGTACAAAAAAACCCCGTCTAACGGGACGGGGCTTGCTTCTCAAATGCAATCAGGTACACATTTTGACCACCTGTATTCATTTGTTCTTCGGCATGCTGGAGTTGTTGCAGCTGTGCGGCCGTCAGCTGAGCTATCGGCAATTCATCCATGCGGTTCTGTTCCATTGCGCCATCCCTCCATTGATATTAGACTCGCGATATAGTCTGCCCAACCCGAATGGTATGTATTTACGCCGTCATATGAAAAGCTTTGGCAATCGCAGAACACGAGCGTTTACAAAACAGAATAGGCAATTCTCGGTCTTTTGCCTGGCTCTTTACCGTTTTAGCGAGGTTATGATTGACATAATCTGTTAAAACGAGGATCATGTGCGTTCCGGTCGGGATTTTTACTCCTGTTTGCGAGCTTTTCCGTCCCGTTACGTGATGGATTTCGTGAAACCCCTTCTCCTGCAAAAACTCGATAATATTCCCGAGGCGATCTCCGCCAATCACTAGAATAGATGACATAACCGTGTTACCTCCTTGAAAGTTGGATGTGTATTTGATCTATGTGGATTCTCAGTTACGTAATTGATAATGACTATCACTCTTATTGATAAATATTATCATTCCCATTTGTGTTTGACAATACTCTCCATGATATCTTTTTTGTAAAAAAACAAAACTAAGGAACAAATATAGGAAAATGTACATACTTCTTGCCCGGTGTATTTTTCCAAAGGTATAATGAACAAATAGATCATTAGCGAGGAGGTGGCGTAGGGTGCAAGACTTTTCACAGCTGCACGCCATTTTTGATCGAACCAAAAGTTATATTGACCGCTTCATGGGCATCATCCAGCCGATTATTGACGCTGCCCAGGACGAGCATACTCGTCTGTACTACCATCACATTCTTGAAGAAGAAGAACAACGCATGGGACGTCTGCAAGAACTGGTTCCCCATCTGGAAACCTTATCTGCCGAGAAAAAAACGGACCAGCTAAGTGACCGCGAGCTGTCCCAACTGCTGTCTGATATCAATCTGGAGCGTTTCGGATTGCACAATTTCCGCGAACATCTGGAGCTTTCCCTGTATGAGTTCCGGGATGATGAGACACGTCAAACCCTCGATGGTATGAGAGAAAAAACGCATACCGACTACTTGCAGGTAAAAGACATCATGGCCAAGCTGAGTGAGCGCTTCTCTGATGTGTACACCGATCTCACCGATCATGACGAAGGGCACGATGTTCATCAGGTGGACCACCTAAAAGCATCGGCCAATGCGCCTCAAGGCGTCGCTTCCGTGATCACACACACTGCAACTCCAGCTCCCGGCAAAAAGGGACTGACCGTAGGAAGCTTGAAAGGTTTGAAATAAGAGTACGATCCCGTATGACTTGGAGGTAACGCTATGGACAAGCTTCGAAAATACCCAGATTCTCCCTTGACGCTCGAAGAATGGAGCCAATTGGACGCGACCGTCATTGACATGGCTCGTCGTCAACTGGTTGGTCGCCGTTTTATTGACATCTACGGACCGTTGGGTGAAGGGATCCAAACCATCACAAATGACGTTTATGATGAATCCCGCTTCGGTGGACTGAGCTTGCGTGGTGAATCGCTGGAAATGACCCAGCCGAGTCGCCGTGTCAGCATGACCATTCCGATTCTTTATAAAGACTTCATGCTCTACTGGCGCGATGTTGCACAAGCACGCACGCTGGGCATGCCTCTCGATATGAGTGCGGCTGCCAATGCGGCTGCTGGCGGTGCCTTGATGGAAGATGATCTGATTTTCAATGGCGCAGCTGAATTTGATCTGCCTGGCCTGATGAATGTCAAAGGACGTCTCACCCATCTGAAGAGTGACTGGATGGAATCCGGAAACGCTTTTGCTGACATCGTAGAAGCTCGCAACAAGCTTTTGAAAATGGGTCACAGTGGTCCTTACGCGCTCGTGGTGTCTCCCGAGCTGTATGCCCTGCTGCACCGTGTCCACAAAGGCACCAACGTACTGGAGATTGAGCATGTCCGCAATCTCGTAACAGACGGTGTGTTCCAGTCCCCGACGATCAAAGGACGCAGCGGTGTCCTCGTAGCAACGGGTCGTCACAACCTCGACTTGGCGATCGCCGAAGACTTTGACTCGGCTTTCCTCGGAGACGAACAAATGAATAGCCTGTTCCGCGTTTACGAGTGTGTTGTACTGCGAATCAAACTTCCGAGTGCTATCTGCACGCTGGAAGAAACCGAAGAATAGGCTTTGCGCATAAGAAAAGGCGGATCAATTGATGAATACAGCAATTGGTACGCCTTTTTCTCATGGAGTCTTCCGCTATGAGACAAGCATCACGTCATACTTTAATCAAAGAAGGTGACTGTCTTTTATGTTCTTCCGCAGCATTCTTGGCCCCATTTTTGCTGTCATTTTTCCTTTCCTGTTGTTCGGGTACTTGAGAATGGACACTGCTCTTGATCGCCAGATTGTTTTACCTAGCGGGCATTTTTACATAGTCAGTTCCGTCGCAATATTAGGAATTGTGATTGCCATTTCTGTAGGAGTTGCCGGATCCCGCTTGCGCAACATCAAGGTCACCTTACTGTCCTTGGCATTCCTCTCCCTGGCTGCAATTTTTGCTGTCCACGGATTGTCTACTCCACATTTTCTGCTTCATGAAACGCACTTACCTGGAGTTGCCGCACAAGTTAGTATATTACTCGCTACCTTTTGGCTCTGGTTGTCCTCCTTTACGACCGATCGTCCTTTGATTGAGTATTTGTCTCATCAGCAGCGCCTTCTTCTCCCGGTATGGGCCTTGATCTTAACGAGCGTCGGTACCGTCAGCATGTTCTTTCCGCATCTTGTCGATGTTATCCAGCTAGACTCCCG
Organism: Brevibacillus choshinensis; assembly: GCF_001420695.1. Lineage (NCBI taxonomy): Bacteria > Bacillati > Bacillota > Bacilli > Caryophanales > Paenibacillaceae > Brevibacillus > Brevibacillus choshinensis. The sequence continues at coordinate 64,374 of NZ_LJJB01000010.1, forward strand.
GCCCATCAATTGGCTGTTAACGTTGACAACCATCCTACTTAACTCGATCACCATGTATCGCTATTATCATTCTTATCAGTATTCACAGTTTCCGCTCCAGCTCTCGATCGTCTACAGTTCCGGATGGTTGATTACTTCCCAGCTCATCATGCAGTTAGGGGAAACGTGGCGCATCAGCTGGTGGATTTATCACTTTTTGCTGCTGGCTTCCATGATTGTCATGATCGTAGGACTGATCAGGCAGTACGCCATGAAACAGTCTCTGGCAGGTGCTCTGCGCGCCTTGTTCACTACGGATCCAATCGAACGGATCACAAATAGTATCTCTCCGAGCGTCAAAGCCCTCGTGATCGCCACGGAAACAAAGGATCGCTATACAGCCGGACATAATTTTCGCGTCACGATGTACGCCTTGAAGCTAGGTGAAGAGCTCAAGCTCAAGCCTGATCAGCTTCGCGCATTAGCTCAAGGAACGATCATCCATGACGTAGGGAAACTCAACATACCGGATTCCATTCTCAACAAGCCTGGAAAGCTTTCGACAGAAGAACGAGCCTTGATTGAAATGCATACGGTCAAAGGGTATGAAATGTGTAAAAATCTTGGTTTTATGAAGGATGAGCTAAGTATTATTCGCTCTCATCACGAAAAATGGGACGGAAGCGGCTATCCAGACCATCTCCAAGGCAAAAACATACCACTCATGGCCCGCATCGTCTCCGTAGCAGATGTGTATGATGCCCTTACGTCCAACCGTGCTTACCGGACAGCCTGGTCTCATCAGGAAGCCATCGCCTTTCTGCTCAAAAATAAAGGATCCCACTTTGACGGCAGCTGTGTAGAGGCGTGGGTCCGCGTTTGTGAGCGAGACCCTTCGGTGTATCAATATCCGGCGATGATGATCAATGATGACACCTCGATTTCACTGGTGTCCTCGAAAGAGAACGTCCATCATGGTTAGGACCAAACGCAAACAAAAAGACAGCCAATCACTGGCTGTCTTTCGTCTTTCTCCTTTATGACTGTGTTACGACCTGACTTTGTTGGTACTGTGCTAACGCTTTTCCCAGTCGGGTAATCGCTAATTGTGTATCATCGTGGTTGAGCAATGTGTAGTTCAAACGCATGGTGTTGACTTTGGCTTCTTCTGCAAAGAACGGTTTGCCCGGCACGAAAGCCACCCCTTCTTTTACACAGAGAGCCAACAGCTTTTCGGCATCCACGTTTTCAGGAAGATTCACCCAGAGGAACATGCCTCCACGCGGTTTTTCCCAAGTGACATCGGCCCATTGCTGCTGGGTCAACAGCTCGTTCATCCACTCCATGCGCTCTTTATAAGAAGCACGGATTTTTTCGATATGGGACTCCAGATCAAAATGGGACAAGAGCTGGTGCAGAGCAATCTGATCAATCGTACTCGACTGCAAATCTACTGCTTGTTTCGCCTTAACCATCATCTGGATGACACGTGAATCACCAATCGCCCAGCCGGTACGCAGACCAGGTGCTACAATTTTGGAGAACGTACTAGTGTAGACCACACACGAATCTGTTGGGTGCTCATCCAGAGAAAAAATCGAGCGATAAGGCGCTTGACCGTCAAACTGGATCTCACCGTACGGATCGTCCTCCAGAATCAGGATATTATTTTCCTTACATTGTCGCAGCAAGCCGAGGCGGCGTTCTAGCGACCACACTTTGCCAGTCGGATTGGCGAAGGTCGGGATGACATAAGCCATTTTCGGACGATATTTCGCGATTTTGGCTGCCAGATCGTCCAAGTCCATTCCTTCAGCGTCTCCATCCACCGGAATGGCGCGAATACCACGAAATTGGAACAATTGGACCGCAGCCAGGTACGTAGGATTTTCTACCAGCACGACGTCGCCTTCGTCCAAATAGACACGGCAGAGCAAGTCGACGGCCTGCTGGGAGCCGGTGGTTAGCAGCATATTGTCCACGCCAACATTCATATGTTTTTGTTTCATGCGGGCAGCAACCCACTCGCGAAGGGGCAGATAGCCATCCGTCAAGCCGTATTGCAGTGATTTTGCACCTAAATCAAATGAACGATCAAAAGCTTCACGCATCTCTGCGATTGGAAATGAATCCTCTGCTGGTAATCCCCCAGCCAACGAGAGCACCTGATTGCCTTGCGTCAGCTTCAAGATTTCCCGGACAGCCGAGGAGGATAATGCTTCTACTGATTTTGAAAATGAATACTCCATGTTCCGTTCCCCCTTGATTTTTGTTTATACTTGTTTTATCACTGTCGAAAGGCAATGTCCAATGCTCGCTTACTATGGGGGAATAGGTTTTGACTATGTCGAGCGATTGTTCGTTCGGCTTATTTTAGCCACTCTCCCCCTTCCAAATGGCCATAGATGTCTGAAATAGCCAAGATGCGTGACATAGCGATCTACCTTTCGTCTAATTGCGGATACAGATACGCGGCTGATTTGGGAAGCAGCAGCCATCCTTGTTTTCCTCTGTCGATTTGCCGTGGATGAAAATACGTAATCGCTTGTCCATCCAGCACAACCTGAAGACAATCTCCTGAAAAAACGAAAAACCTCCTTCCGAAAACGGAAAGAGGTTATGTATGTTTACCGTGAGTCTTATGCCTACGCGATGCGGATCACTCGTGCTTTTTCCACTTGCGGCAGGAAAGACAGGTCAACCTGTGCATGTGCTTCTTCCAACCCAACATCTTGAGCCAGCAACAGGGCTTCTTCCTGGAACGTCAGGGTACAGCTACCTTCGTTGAGCTCGCACAGTCGCTTCAAACGCTTCAAGCGCTCTGCTTTCTTCTCCGCTCTCATGCAGTCATTGCGCAAATCGCACACATCAACGTGGCGTGCATCCGCAATCATGCTGATATCGTCTACATGAACAATCAGTCGCTGTCCTTCTTCTGTTACAAAACCGATTGAGCAAAAATGCGCACCGGACATTTCCAAGCGAGTGAGAACGGCATTCGCAAATATTTCTCCCGTACGCAGACGGATCGAACTTGCTTCAATGGCCCCGCCTATTTTTCGCTCGTTGGCGATCACCGTATACATATCCGTGTAACCGTTAATCTGATAGCGCATGGTACCCTCCTGATCTGCCAAAAGTCGCAGCTGAGACTAATTATCATTAACAGTATCCATCGTATAATGAAAATCATTATCTGTCAATAATGAGAATGATTTTTATTGAGAATGAAGTGCCTTTTTTTTGATTTGCCCAGTCTCTCCTACCCTATTCCGCTCTGCAAAACTAGGCGATAGGCATGCGCCCGAACTCGTCGCAAAAAGAAAGAAAAGACCGTACTCGCTGATTGTCAGCAAGTACGGCCCACGATACGTTTCCCTTATGCTTTTGTAAAAATCCCTAGCTGCTCGATCCGACGTACGGCCTCTGCGAGTCGCTGCTCGTCAGATAAGAGAGCTGCTCGCACGTAACCTTCACCTGTTGGCCCGAAGCCATCCCCTGGTGCTACGACGACATGCGCTTTTTCAAGCAAGAGGTCCGAAAACTCTACGGACGTAAACCCACTCGGTACAGGCAACCAGGCAAAAAACGAGCCTTGCGAAGGTTGTGCTTGCCAACCGATGCGATGCATATTGGTGAACAGCGCATTGCGGCGGTCCTCATAGACAGCTACGAGATCGCGGACGCATTGCTGCGACTCCGTCATGGCTTTCGCGGCAGCCATCTGCACAGCTCCGAACAGGCTGACAAAGTAGTGGTCCTGAATCAGATTGATTAGACGCACCAGCTCACGGTTTCCTACCATTGCCCCGACGCGCCAGCCAGCCATGTTATACGTCTTGGACAACGTGTAGAACTCCACGCCCACTTCTTTTGCACCCGGTACTTGCATGAAGCTAACCGGCTTCTTGCCATCGTAGCTAATGGCTCCATAAGCGAAGTCATGGCATACGACGATTTCATTTTTCCGCGCAAAGCGAATGGTCTCTTCATAGAATTCAAAAGGTGCATTGACTGCGGTCGGATTGTTCGGGTAGTTGAGGAACATCAGCTTCGCACGATCCAGATCGTCTTGAGCAATCTGACCGTAATCTGGCAAGAACTGATTTTCTGCCCGCAGTGGCATCATGACCATGCGTCCATCCACGACAGCAACCCCAGACCAGTAGTCAGGATAGCCTGGATCTGGTACCAGCGCGACATCCCCTTTGTTCATTAGGACCTGGCAAATTTCCACCAAACCTGTTTTGCTGCCAAACAAAATAGCGACTTCTTCTTCCGGATCGAGATCCACATCAAACTCTTGCTTATACCAATGTGCGACCGCCTGCTTCAGCTCTACTCGACCACTGAACGGCGGATATTTATGATGTAGCGGGAGTGCAGCCGCTGCCTGTAATTCTTCTACAATGTGGGCCGGAGTCGGCAAATCAGGATTGCCCTGGCCGAGATTGATAACATCGTGACCTGCAGCGATGACTTTGTTTACTTTCGCTACTAGCGTGGCAAAAAACTGTGTCGGCAGCCGATCGATCATGTCGGAAGGTTGGATACGCATCTGTCGTCATTTTCCTTTCTGTCGGGTAATGCAAGTGAAATGATAAGTGCAGCAAAAAACCCCTCTTTCCTCACAGAAAAAGGGGTAGATCAGCTTCGTCACGTCCTTATCTGTCAGGAATACTCCTGCTGGAATTGGCACAGCATCTACCATCGCATCAAAGGATAGCAGATCCGCTGCCGGGTTTCATAGGGCCAGTCCCTCCACCTCTCTAAATAAGTAAAGCACACGGAATATAATGTTTTGAATCTTCTTCATACTACTTGAGCGATTTCGGTGTGTCAAGATCCTTGCTGAATTTGTACGGTTGCCCCATCCTTCAGTAAAGTCTGGCCGCGTACGACAATCTGATCGCCTTCTTGTACCCCCTTCACGATCTCAATCGCATCGCTCGTTTGGGCACCTGTCTCGACTTCTACTTTTTTGGCTGTCTTATCATCCAGTTTATACACGTATTGTTTCCCGTTTTCCTCAAAAACTGCCTTTCGCGAGACGACAAGCGCATTTACCGACTGCTGCAAGCCAAACTGAATGTTGACGACCATATCTGCTTTGAGAACGGCATCGGGATTGGCCAGTGAGATCTCGACTGGGTAGGCGCGCAAATCCGGATTCATCACGGGACTGATCGCTGAGACTGTTCCTTTCAGATCTTTCTCCAGTGCAGTCAAGGTAATGGTCACAACGTCCCCTTTTTTCACAGTTGCCACATCTTGTTCCGACAGGTTCGCTTTTGCGATGAGTGGATCCGTATTCACAATCGTCACGACGGCAGATTGGGGCGAAGCCATCTCCCCTGCCGAACCGTGTACGAGAGAAATCGTCCCCGAAATAGGCGCGGTGATGACTGCATTGCCCACTTGCTGACGAGCATTTTCCAGAGCGACACGCGCTTGCTCGACAGAAGCCTCCGTTACCGCTACACCTGTCTTCTGTTGGGCGGTCGCAAGCGCCTGCTTGGCGTTGTCATAGGCGGTCTGCACCGATACCAGCGTAGCTTTGGCTTGTTCCAGCTGTTGGGCAGATACGGCACCTTGATTGAACAACTGCGAGATCCGTTGGTAATCGCGCTGGGCATCCTTTAATGTCTGATCCGCCTGAACGAGACCGTTTTTGGCTTGCTGCAGACTTTGCCCCGTGCTGGTGGTGCTCTGCCGTAGCGATGCGACGGACAGCTCGTAAGCCGCCTGCGCCTGCCTGACTGCGTTGTTCAGCTCGGTTTGATCCAACGTGAACAACACTGCTCCCGCCTGAACCCTTTGGCCCAGCTTCACATGGACCTGACTGATTTTTCCGCTGATCTTGGGTGTGATAGCGACTTCCTCGTTCGGCGCCAGCTTTCCTGTGACCCCTGCTCGCGTTCCTACATTCCCACGCTTTACAGTATCGACCTGTACAGGAACGACTTTGTTCTCCTCTTGCTTGGGTTGTACTTGCACCTCCTGGCTACTGCACCCTCCAATGGCTACTGCGAGAGCTACCAACAGCCCGATCCTTGCTCGGTTTCTTTTCATTCCCTTTTTTCCTCCTTCTACCAAGCAAACTGCCTACTCATCCCTCTGTCAAAAGCTCGCTTTCACTCGTCTTTTTCTGCTTGCGCTTGCGATTTTTCAGCTTGCGTCCCAGATCGTCAAACCACGTATAAACCACTGGAATAAGCACAAGTGTAATCAGTGTGGAGAAAGACAGACCAAAGATCACGACGATCGCCATCGGAGCTTGTGACTCGTTTCCTTCTCCGCCTCCGAATGCGAGTGGAGTGATCGCCAAAATCGTTGCGAGCGAGGTCATCAAGATCGGACGCAGACGCAAGGGACCTGCATGCAGAATGGCGTCGTTGCGCTCCACCCCTTTTTTACGGAGCTGATTGACGTAATCAATTAGCACGATGGCGTTGTTCACGACAATACCAATAAGCAAAATGTAGCCAATCAAAGCCGGTACACTGAGCGGCTTACCGGTTACCAGGAGCCCTACGACCACACCGATGAACGTAGGTGGAATCGAGAACATAATGATAAACGGTGTGAACAATGACTCAAATTGGCTGGCCATGACCATGTAGACGAGGGCAATGGACAAGATAATCGCGAGTCCGAGACTGCCGAACGACTCCATCATTTCCTTACTTTGGCCGCCGAACTCAATGCTATAGCCATCCGGTAGAGTCAGTGCGTTTAGCCTCGCTTGAATATCGGTGGAGACGGAATTCAAGTCACGACCTACGAACTCTCCGGATATTTTCACTTCACGGGTCTGATTGGAGCGCGCGATGACCTGCGGCACTTCCTGACTGACTACATCAGCTACGGAAGATAAGGCAATCTGTGCCCCACCTGATGTCGGGATACGGAGCTGCTGCAAATAAGTAATGTCGTCTTGATACTTACGCGGCATCATCACTCGGATGTCAATTTGATCGTCCCCTGTTTGAAAAGTCGTGACCGTCGTGCCGTCAAAGGCTGTTCTCACATTGGAAAGCACCTGACTGGTCGTCAGTCCGTACAGCCCGGCACGCGAAGCATTCACAACCACCTGCAGCTCATGGTTTTTTTCTTCCAAGGAAGAGAGGATGTTGCGAGTGCCGTCTACCTGCTTCATTTCCCCTGCGATAATCGCGCTGATATCTTCTAGCACAGCGAGATCGTCTCCGCGCACCGTCACTTCCAGCGGAGCAGTTACCGGCCCTCCTGACTGATCCAGCTCCTTGACTTCTATCTCGGGACCAGAGATGTCTGCCAATTGTTTGCGCAGAAGCTCAACTACCTGCTCCGTCGTCACGGTACGCTTTTCTTTAGACACCAGCGATACCTGCAGCTGAGCGCGATTGCTCGTCGATGTGGCGATGATGGAAGGACCTCCGGAAGACCCAATCGACGTATACAATTGCTCGAGCTGCGGCAGCTGCTTGATCCTGCTCTCTACCTCTGTGACCACTTTCTCCGTTTCTTTCAGCAGGGTACCATTGGGCATTTTAATGGACACGGAAATTTTGCCTTGCTCCAGCTTCGGGATAAACTCCGCTCCGACTGCTCCCGATAGAAAAATAGCACCGACAAACAGGGCAATCGTCGCGGCAAATACTGTTTTCCGATGCGTGATGGCCCAGCCAAGGAAACGTCCGTATCCGCGTGCCAGTCTGAAAAAGCCGATGTTGAACCAGACCATCGGATTGATGCCACGATAGTTCGCACGTTCCTGCTCATCCATATGCGGCGTCTTTTTCAGCCAACGAGCACTCAGCATCGGCACGATCGTCAGGGAAGCCAACAGAGCAGCGATATGGGAATAGACGACGGTCAGGGCAAGTGGTCCAAACAGCTCAGACGCCAGCCCCTCTACGAAAACAATGGGAGCAAACACCGCGATCTGCGCCAAGGCGGAAGCCATTACCGCTGTACCGACTTCTTTGGAGCCTAGCCGTGCCGCTTCCATCATACTTTTGCCTTGCTCACGATAACGGAAAATGTTTTCTAAAATGACGACAGCGAAGTCAACGAGAGAACCGAGTCCAAGCGTCAAGCCGGACAGTGAAATGAGGTTGATCGTCTGACCGGTAAAATACATCAGACAGAATGTGGCAATAACGGAGATGGGTAGTACGATCGCAATAATGATCATCGATCGGAAGCTGTTTAGGAACAGGAACAAAACGAAGATGGAAAACAGACCACCGACCAGCGCATGTTCTCCTACCGTGTAGATGGAATCCTTGATGAATTGAGAAGAATCGAGAATGGTCGTGATTTTCACATTTTTCGGCAAGACGTTTTGGAGCTGTAGCAGTTCGGCCTTCACTTCGTCGGCTACTTCGATTGTATTTCCGCCAGAAGCCTTTGTTACGCTCAAGCCAACGCTCGTCTGACCGTCCAAATACGTTTTCTGGGTGATTTCCTTGTATGTATCGTTGATGGTCGCCAGATTTTTCAGCGCGATGGTACCGGCAGCCAGCCGAATAGGCGTCTCGCCTATCTCCTGGACACTGCTGTACTCCCCGTCTACTCGGATCGACAGCTTCGTGTCACCCTCGCGAACACTACCCGATGTGCCGGAGAGGTTGGTCGCTTGCAGGGCTTGCTGCACTTGCTCCAGTCCGATGCCGTAAGCGGCTATCTTGTCGGGATCGAGCACGACCTCGATCACTTGGTCCTCACCGCCGGACACACCTACAGAGGCAATTCCGTCAATCCGCTCCAATCTCGGCTTGATCACGTCCTCCGCCAATGATTTCAGCTTGGCGACGTTACTCTCCCCCGTGACAGACAAGGTCATAATCGGCTCGCTGTTCGGATCGATCTTGATAATTCTTGGTGAGTTTGCGTTGTCTGGCAGTCTTCCTCGCACCTGGTCTACCTTGTCTCTCATGTTCAGGGTAGCCTGGTCCATGTCCGTTCCCCAATTAAACTGGAGGATGACCTGAGAAGCGCCTTCCGCCGAATTGGACATGATCTTGTCGACGTTGGCGACCGTACCGAGCCCTTCCTCAATCGGCTTTGTCACGAGTTTTTCTACCTCAGCAGGCGTGCTGCCATCTACCGTCGTGACGACTACCGCTACGGGCAAATTTAGCTCAGGGTACAGTTCCACAGCCAGTTTGGGGAGGGAGACAAAGCCAAAGATGAGTAAAGCAAGTGCCATCATGAAAATGGTGACAGGCCGTTGGATGGAAAAACGCGAAAGATTCATCTCGCATCGCTACCTCCCTTTTTCGGAAACGATTGTTGCCGCACTTCGAGATGTCTGGTCAAAAGCGTCAAGGCCGCAGACGCCCTCTCCACTTCAGACGCTGTCATGGATGTGAACAAATCGGGGAAATACTCACCTCGCATAAATGGAATCCGCTGCTGAATGGCCTCTACCGACTCGGCCAGCACGACCCAGACCATGCGCCTGTCGTGGATATCGCGAGCACGCTCCACAAAGCCGTTCCGCTCCAGTCGATCGACGATTCCTGAGACCGTGCTGTAGGACAGATCGATCAGCCGACTGATTTCACCGATCGTCTTCTTCCCCTGCATAACAGGACCGAGCACAAACATCTGCGGCACGGTCATCCCGCATGCAGCCAACTCCTGTGCGAGTACATCCAAATACACTTTGTTCATGTACATCAGGTGCATTGACATTTGCTTCTTCTCGTCCATGGCATACACCCCAGATTATTTTGCTTCGCGAAATAATTATGTCACGCTGTAATATTTCGCATCAAGAAATATCGGTTATGAAAAGCGAAGCAAGTTTCGACAAGGACGCATGCTTACAAAAAAACAGACTGCCCATTTCGGTAGCCTGCTCCTTCATAGATCCTTTCTTCTTAGCTCTTATACCCCCGCTGTCACTTTCGCTTTTGGCTTTTCTTTCTTTCCTGACAAGAACACGCCTCCCACGATGAAGATCATCCCCGCCAACAAATTCCATGTAATCTCTTCATTCAGCAGCGTATATCCCCAAACGATCGCGCTGAGGGGAACTAAATAGGTAACCAGTGACGCGACTTCCGGCCCACCTTTTTGCACCAAATAATAATAGAGGATGTACGCGATCCCCGAACCGAACACCCCAATTCCCGCCAAGGCTGCGAGTGTACCGATCTCTACAAAGCCAGAGACGGAAAACGATTCCGTCGTAAACGCCACAACGCCACTGCCGATCATGGTACTGAGCAAAGTCCCAAAGGTGATCTGGTACATGGACAAGTTACCTGGCAGTCGCTTGGAGAGTTGTCCCCCGATGGCATAGCAGCAGGTCGCGGCCATCATGCAGAGAAAACCGATCATATCTACGGAAACAAGAGACACCGGATTCACGTCGAGCAAGACAATAATTCCACTAAAGGCGATAAGCATTCCAAGCCATTGCATGCGACCCGATACCGCCTTGAAAAAGAAAATCCCGATTGCCAATGTCCAGAGCGGTGTCGTCGCATTTAGAACCGACGCCATCGTACTCGTCACTCTCGTCTCACTGAACGCAATGAACGTCCAAGGGATGGCCGTGTTGATCAGAGCCATCGTCACCATCGGGCCCCACGCAATTTGTTTGAATCCAAACGGCTTTTTCAAGATGACCATCACCAACACGATCGTCAGAAAGCCGAGCGATGAGCGCAAAAATGCGATTGTCCACGGCCCGAAATCATGGAGCAGGATTTTCATAAAGTAAAACGATCCTCCCCAAATCAGACTAAGCAGGACTAACACGAGAAATAACGAACGAGACACTTCAATCCCTTCCTTCTTTGTTCTCTGGCTTTGCCGCACATTCATGCCTGTATTCTATCAGGCATTTGCTTCTTCTACCATCGAAGTTTGAATGCTGCAAATAAAAACAGAAAAAGACGCTCAAGGCGTCCTTTTTCCGTTTATTTCTCAATCGTTGTCGTGGCAATAACGCTGCGTTTGCTGCGCTTTTGGAAGGAGCTGTGCAGTACGAAAAAGGCGACAGACATGAGCGAAAGCCCAGCCATGATATAGAGCAGACCTTGCGCCTGAAAGTTTTGGAAGATTACGGCCCCGAGCAACGGTCCGAGCATTCGGCCAGCAGAACCCGTACCGGACACCAGGCCTTGGATGAAGCCTTCCTGTCCTTCTGGGGTAAACTCTGCCGCGACGGTTGGAACCGCTGGCCAGACGAGCATCTCACCGATTGTCATCACAAACATGGCGACTACAAAACCAGCGTATGCCGTCGTTTGGGACAAGATCAGCATCGACAAGGCAAAGACATACGTACCGAGCAACATCTGTGTTTTTAACGTCCGGGCAAAATGCTTGATCACCCAAGAAATGAGTGGCTGACCGAACAAAATCAAAGCTCCGTTCAGCGTCCAGAGCAAGCTGTATTGACGCAAGGAAATGCCCAATGATTGCATGTAGGTAGACAGCACCGTCGTCCATTGCACATACACAATCCAGCTGATCAAGAGTCCCGCGCACAGCAGCACCAGCGCTCCCCAGACGACTTTTTTAGGGGCCTCATTCAGAGCCGAAGACGCTGACTGATCAAGTTTTGTCACAGGCGCTTCCTCGAGAGCCTTCAAATGGCGAGGCAAAATGAGCACAAACATCGCGAAGACCACAACCTGCGCAAAGGCATTTCCGAAAAAAGTCCAGGCAAAGGACACGCTCGCCAGAACGCCACCCAGCGCAGACCCAGCTGCTACGCCTGCATTGAGTGCCACATAGATCAGATTAATCGCTTTGCGCCCACCTTCTGGCCACATGACCACTGCGAGCGCATTCATGACGGGAGACAGCGTCCCGTAAAACAAGCCATTCAGTAGCAAGAGAACCGTGTAAACCGTAAAGTCCGTTGTAAAACCGAGGCAAATAGAGATCACAATAATTCCAAAAGAGGAGAGTACGATCGTTTTCATTTTCCCCCAGCGGTCAAAGAGCATGCCGCCAGCTAAACTACCAATAAGAAATGCCCCTTGGTTCAACAACAGTAAAAAGCCTGCTACAGTTAGCGGCTTTCCTAAATAATCGTGAATATAAATGGTGACCAGTGGCCAAATACAAGCCATACCGGTAGAAAAAATGATGGCAGCAATCGCAAGGAGACGAATGCTGCTCGGATAGGATTTCCATGTCTGTCCCATGTGTTAGTTCTCTCCCCGCTGGAAGTCCCCACTTTTTCCGCCTGTTTTCAGGAGAAGGCTGGTCGGTCCAATGACCATTCCCTTGTCCATGGCTTTGCACATATCGTATACCGTCAGAGCAGCTACGCTCACTGCCGTTAGCGCTTCCATCTCTACTCCCGTTTTTCCGGTCGTTTTGACAGCTGCTTCGATCTCGACAGTCTCTTCATCCGTAAAGGTAAAACGGATATCGATACCCGTCAGTGGCAACGGATGGCACATCGGAATGATGTCCCACGTTTTTTTGGCAGCCATCACTCCTGCTACTTGGGCTACTGCCAGCACATCCCCCTTTTCCACACGTCCTTCGCGGATGCGCGTCAGCGTTTCCGGCTTCATGGTAATTTTACTGTGCGCTACGGCTTCTCGTTTGGTAATATCCTTTTCCGAAACATCTACCATGCGGGCACGGTTTTGTTCATTAAAATGGGTCAACTGGTCGTTCATGCTAGGCCTCCAAAAATAAGCGAAAATACGGATGAATCCCGTTTTTCGCTCCATTCGATCGATGATATTCTCTATCCTCTACCTTACTCTGGCTTCCTTATAAAAGCAATCAGAATGTAAATGGTTCCAAGGTCCAATTCTTTACCAGGATGCAAGCTCAGAGATCGCAACACCCTTCTTCGTGAGAGTACTTTGCATGGGGCTCTGAAACCCCTTCTCCGTACGTATATGCTGATTATGAAACGAGAAGCAGTAGATCTTTTCAAAATTCGCGTGCAAGGCGAAATACACAAGCCCTTCATCTGGAACGACGATCAAGGATAGCTGAGTAGGAAAATCTCCACCTTGTTGTACGGCATCTTGCAGGATGGAAAAGCAAGTCTCCAGCTCAAGCTGCTCCTGAAGTGAGGTTAGCCGCTCAGAAACGGCCTGATAGCGATCCGCTCCAGGGACTTCCCCTGTGATACACTCGTTTTCATTCCGTTCAAACAACGAAAAGTTCGTCATGACCAAAAAATTCGGATCGACGTTAGCTACGTCTAACGCCCCCTTCCCAGGTTCGACGACCCACGCCTGTTGATTTCTACCAGCAATCAGACTCTGTACGCTATGCCCGGGTACATTCACAAGGACATGATCACCCACAAATGCGGACACATCAGCAAGAGCAAGCTTTTCTCCCAAGACATCCTCAAACAGCTTCATAATATGGACGCAATTTTTCCCACGCCGATACTTTCCCGCCTCATTCTCCTTTACCATATGGAGATTCATAAACGTCCCGCTTTTGTTGATTCCAAACGCGGGTAAAAACTGTCCGTGTTCTTCTTGCAGAACAATTAGCTGGCTGTCCTTTTGATAGACCAGCTTGATGGGACGCATGGAAATATCAAAATTCATACCAATCAAAGTACGTGTCCCGTAAACCACAAAGCTTGTACACATGGCGGTGTTTCCCCTTTCTTCCTCTTTCTCGATCGCTTTTCTTTTACTATAACATTCATGGAAATCATTTGAAATTCACACACAACGCATCCATTTGAAAATTCAGTCAAATCCACTTCCCCAGCCCCTCGATCATTGGCATCTTGCCTGTATTATGATATCTTCAAGCCATAGAGAATCATTATTTATCAACGGGAAATGAGGAATTGCATTGATGACTGTTACGATCTTGTTGTTTGCCGGTCTGGCCGAGCGAGCCAATGAACGTGAAATTCAAATAACCCTGCCTGAGCAAGCAAGTGTTCGTGATCTGTTGGGTGCCGTCGCCCACCAGCACCCTGCACTCGCTCCACTGCTCAGCAGTTGTTTCGTTTCGATTAACCATGAGTATGCAGCGACAGATCGAATGATCTCCATAGAAGACGAGATCGCCCTGTTGCCACCTGTAAGTGGAGGGGAAGAACCGCGTTTTTCCATTACAGAGGAGCCGCTCAGTGCCGACAAGCTGGTTCGCCTCGTCAGCAATCCGCATGCCGGAGCGATCCTCACCTTTGTAGGAACGGTACGTGAATTCACACACGGACAACGCACCGTGTACCTCTCTTACGAAGCCTATGCGCCAATGGCAGTGGAAAAGATGAAGCAGGTCGCTGCTGAAATCGAAGAACGCTGGCCAGGTGCTCAGGTCGCCATGCAACACCGCATTGGAGATCTACAAGTAGAAGAGATCGCTGTCGTCGTGGCTGTCGCGACCGCGCATCGAAACGAATCGTTCGAGGCAGGCCGATATGCCATCGAGCGACTAAAACAAATTGTCCCGATCTGGAAAAAAGAAATGTGGGAAGACGGTAGCGAGTGGAAAGGCCACCAGCAAGGACCTTGGGACCCTATCTCGAAGTACGAAGAAGGAGGGAAATAATAGTGGATACTCGCTATTCCCGCCAGATCCTGTTTGGTCCGATCGGTCGCAGTGGACAGGAAAAGCTCGGCCACAGCCGCGTCGCTATCGTCGGGATGGGAGCCCTCGGCACTGTGCTCTCCAATCACATGGTTCGCGCCGGAGTAGGATTTGTCCGTCTGATTGATCGTGACTTTGTGGAACCAAGCAATCTGCAGCGCCAAATGCTGTACGACGAGTCAGATGCAGCGGAACATTTGCCAAAAGCAATCGCTGCTCACGCCAAGCTGTCGCGCATTAACTCCCAAGTCACGATCGAGCCTATCGTAGCTGATCTGACTGCTTACAACGCGGAGGAGCTACTCGCCGATGTGGATCTGGTACTCGATGCGACAGACAATTTTCAAGTTCGTTATTTGGTCAACGACGTCTGTGTGAAACACGGCATCCCTTGGGTCTACGGTGGTGCTGTCAGTGCGACAGGTACCTTCACCGCAATTCGTCCGGGTGAAACACCTTGTCTGCGTTGTCTGTTTCCCGAAGCACCGAATCCGGGTGAAATGGCGACATGCGATACAGCCGGTGTCATCGGTCCGATCATTCATATCGTTGCCTCTTATCAGGCTACGGAGGCGTTCAAAATGCTCGTCGGCGCTACAGACGCACTCAATCCGAATCTGGAGCACTTCGAGATTTGGAATAACCGCCATCAACAAATCAAAGTAAGCAACGGTCGCCGCACGGATTGCCCATGCTGCGGACAGCGCGAGTTTGCCTTCTTGCATCCAGAAACACAGGATGGACAGGCCGTATCACTATGCGGCCGCGATACTGTACAAATTTCTCCGGCTGCCCATATGTCTCTCGATCTGGACGGTCTCGCCGAAAGACTCGCTCCGTTAGGGCAGGTAGAACGCAACAAGTTTTTGCTGCGTTTCCGTGTCGAGCCACACACACTGGTCGTATTCCCTGATGGTCGAGTGCTCGTGCAAGGTACGGATGACATCGCTCAAGCACGGACTCTTCATGCGAAATATATAGGGGCGTAAACGTAACGAACAGGGGCGATCTCTACTGTCAAAAAATGACAACACCAAGATCGCCACTGTTTCATTTGAACCCTTATACAGCTGCTGATACCGGTAGAGTTACGATGAATGTCGTCCCTTCTCCCAGCTCGCTTTGCACGCTGATGGTCCCTTGATGCAAATCAATGATCTTTTTCACAATGGACAGTCCCAACCCACTACCGCCACCAGTCCGATTGCGCGATTTATCTGCCTTGAAGAACCTCTCGAATACGCGTTCCTGGTCCTCTTTTGCGATTCCGATGCCCGTGTCGGTTACACGCACGATCACTTCTTGCCCTGTGCCCTGTAGTTGGACCTGAAGACGACCGCCCTGCGGAGTAAACTTGATACTGTTGCTGATCAAATTGTTCCAGACTTGATTCAGCATCTCCTCATCAGCCACGATCTCTACCTTTTCCAACGCAATGTCCAGCTCTAGCTCCTTTTCCATCCATTGCGGCTCGCATGCCAGGATAATTCGCCGCAATTGTTGATCGAGATTGTATTTTGTCCGCTCGACTGGGTGCTGCCTGCCCTCCAGTGACGTGAGCTTGAGTAAATTTTCACTGATTTTGGACAAGCGCGCGCTCTCCGTTTCAATGATCTCCAGATAGTGCATCCGTTCCTCGCGTGTGAGGCTGTCATTTTGCAACGCTCTGGCAAAACCACTGATCGAAGTCAGAGGAGATTGAATCTCGTGGGATACGTTCGAAATAAACTCCTGTCGCAGCTGCTCCATTTCATTTAGCTGCTCCGCCATATGGTTGATCCCATCCACCAGCTCGCCCCAATGGTGATCCATTTTCACATCCAGATTGACACTGAAATCCCCCTTGGAAATTCTGCGCAGGGCATCGATCAGCATACGGAAGAGATCCATATGACGTCGAGGAAAAAATCGCGAAACCAAAAACATCGTTCCTACGAAGAAGAAAAAGCCGAGAATGCCACTTGTCACACCTCTAGCGAAATCGGATGCTTGCGGCCACACTTTTGGCAGCATGGAAAAGGTAATTCCATACGCTGCCGACCAGCAAGC
Source organism: Brevibacillus choshinensis (assembly GCF_001420695.1). Lineage (NCBI taxonomy): Bacteria > Bacillati > Bacillota > Bacilli > Caryophanales > Paenibacillaceae > Brevibacillus > Brevibacillus choshinensis. The sequence goes on from NZ_LJJB01000010.1 coordinate 80,949, forward strand.
CCCAAGAACAATCAGGAAGCCTAGGGTAGCAAGCATCTTGAGACCGATATGCTTTCTCCTCCGTGGCTCGCTCATCGATTCACCTCCAGACGATAGCCCAGACCGCGAATCGTCCGGATCAGAAATCCATACTCCTCCGCTGGAAAGCGTTCACGCAGCCTGTTGATATGCACATCCACCGTCCGTTCGTTGCCTTCAAAATCATACCCCCAGATCTGCTCAATCAACTGCTCTCTGGAGAGTGTTTTGCCGGAATAACTCCCCAGCGTGAACAGAAGCTCAAACTCCTTCAACGGAATGCTCAACAGCTTATCGCCATTCGTAGCCTCAAACGTTTGCCGATTCAACTGCAGGTTGCCGACCTGCACGATATGGGAGCTGGCGATACGGTATCGCTTTAAAAGTGCCTTGACCCGAACGACGAGCTCAGCAGGCTCAAATGGCTTGACGAGATAATCATCCGTACCTAGCTCAAAGCCTTTGATTTTTTGGGCGGTCTCTCCCTTTGCCGTCAGCATGAGCAAGGGAATGTCGTAGAGGTCACGCAGCTCCCGGCACAGCTCCCAGCCATCCATGTTCGGCATCATGATGTCGAGAACGACTAGATCTGCGGAGGTACTTTCCAGCTTGGACAAAGCCTCTACTCCATCTGCTGCTTCTGTGATTTCAAAGCCTTCCCGTTGCAAAAAGACTTTGACCAACTCCCGAATGTGTGGGTCGTCGTCCACAACCATCACTCTGGTCATTTCCCTTACACCCTTTCTTTCACGCGCAGCTGCTGTGTAGCAAATTCACGGTACAAATCATGGGTTTGGAACAGCTGCGCATGGACTCCCCTGCCTGTAATCTTTCCTTTTTCCATAAACAGAATCTGGTCCGCATCCACAACGGTTGACAGGCGATGGGCGATGACGAGTGTGGTGCGTCCCTTCATTAGATTAGCGAGAGCCTGCTGCACGACCTGCTCTGATTTACTGTCCAGACTAGAGGTCGCTTCATCCAGCATCAGGATTTGCGGGTCCCGGAGCAAAGCTCGTGCGATCCCGATACGCTGGCGTTGCCCTCCGGATAGCTTTACACCTCGCTCCCCGACTTGCGTTTCGTATGCGTCAGGAAATTCTTCGATAAACTGATCGGCATAGGCCATGGCTGCCGCTTGTTTGAGCTCTACATCGCTAATTTCTCTATCCAGTCCGTAGCAAATATTTTCCCGAATCGTCCCTGCGATCAGCGGACTTTCCTGGGATACATAGCCAATCTTACTGCGCCAGGAAGCCAGTGTAAAATCTTGGATGGGCTCGTCACCGAGACGGATCTCGCCACTCACTGGTTGATAATAACGTTCGAGCAAAGAGAACATCGTGGTTTTCCCGCTGCCACTCGGTCCGACAATCGCGGTGACCTTTCCTGGCTCAATTATAAAGCTCACGTCTTCCAAAATCGTCTCGCCACTATCGTAGGCAAAGCTCACGCGATCCACATGAATGGGCAAGTCAGCCCTTTTTAATTCTCGGCCAGATACGTGGTCCTCCTCTTCGGCACCCAGCGTTTCAATAATCCGCTCTGTCGCTCCCATCGCTTTTTGCAATTGGGTGAAAAACTGTGTGAACTGCCCCAAAGGCATCACAATTTGGACGAGGTACAATATGAAAGCAACAAGTCCGCCTGCAGTTAGCGCACCCGTTGCGACGCGCATCCCGCCATACCCCATGATGACCACCAGGAGTACCATCATGACAAAGGAAATCAATGGCCCAATCATTGCCTGCACCCGGCCTTCCTTGAGCCCATAGCGGAACAGATTGTCGATCCCTTTCTTTCCACTCTCGTACTCATGTGGCTCCGCATTGGAGGACTTGACCAGACGGACTTCCGAGAGGACTTGGTTCATGATAGTCGTAAAGCTTGCGGTCTCATCCTGCAACCCTTTCGAGATACGGTACATTTGTCGTCCTAACGGAAACAGGATAAAGAATGAAAAGGGAACGGCAATCAGCATCACCAAGGTCATCTGCCAGTCGAGGTACAAGAGTGTTGCGATCGAGCCGATAATGGCGATGACACCGGTGAAGAAATTGGACAAATGCTCTGTGATCAACCCTTTGACGACACCCGTATCATTGGTCATGCGGCTGATGGTGTCTCCCGTTCGATGATTGTCGTAATAAGAGACAGGCAGAACCAGCAGCTTTTTCCACAGACGATCCCGTAGAGCAGCCACAATACTTTGCCCGACATGATTGAGCAAATAGATGGAGAGTCCTCCAGCGATGGCTTGCGCGATAAAGGCAAGCGCCAAGAGGACGATTTGACCACGGCTGATGGAAGAAAGCGTAAAGCTGTCCACGAGGTCCTTGGTGAAGAGCGGGATAACAAGACTCACCAGCGTCGTGGCGATGCTCAGAAACAAGGCGATTCCGACTTTCCATTTGGAAGGCTTTGTTTCTTTTATTAATTGAAAGAACGGGCGCCAGTTAGCCTTTGTTCTTTCTGCTTGATTTGTTTTCATGGTAGTTATCTCCTTACTTGAACAGATTGTAGATCTGACTTGTCTTGCCTGATCAATCGTGCTTTTCCTAGAAAAAAGGCTGCCATCCATGCGGTGATGACGAAAAACAGGCCGAATGTATAGACGTGCTGGATGGAAATCGTCAGGACCGATTGCATATGCATCATTGCTCCCATCAGACTGACTCCGATGGTACTCCCCATGGATCGGATGAATCCGAAAAAGGAAGTCACGACTCCACGCTGTTGTTTGCCCACTTCACTTTGCTGCATCGCCGTGCCCAAGACCGGCATGAGGGGGCCCATCCCCAATCCCGCTACTATCATATACGTACCAACCATCAGTAAGGTTGTATGTGCGTCCAACATTCTTAGCAATCCAAATCCGACTGCCATGATGAACAAGCTGCTCCAAACATGTACATCCGTTTGCGTCCATACAGGTCTGCGAGCTTTCCATAGATCGGCATGCTCGTTGTAGACGTCAGCATGTAAATGGAAAAGACCCAGCTGTACAATGAGATTCCTTCCAGTTCCTGGACCACGGTTGGCATTGTCGTAGCGTAATCGTCTGGTCGAGGGAGGACAACAAAAGACCCATGAGCAAGCCGGTCAAAATCAGCTTCGGGCTTGACTTCTTTCCGCTTACCATCCTTCTTCTCTCCTTAGGATAAAGGTTGATGAAATGCGTTCATCCCCTTGCTAGAGAAAAGATACCGTATGAATGTAAACGGAATATAAACGGGATAATACGGAGGTTAGGTTCCTATATAAAGAGCGGATGCCTATTTTTTCTCCCATGATTTTTGTATATAAATGATGAATTTGGGGTAGATGACAAGAAACAAATCGAGTATAATAGGTTCGTAATGTAGGAAACGAAACTGCGTTTCACTAGATGAAACCCCAAGAATTCTTTAGGGAGGTTGTATACATTGGCTAACAAAGATGCTTACAAAGTAAAATCTTCCCTGCAAGTAGGCGACAAGTCTTTTGCGTTTTATCGCCTGCAAGGGTTGGAAGAACAAGGCCTCGGAGATGTTTCCAAACTGCCGTTCTCCATTAAAGTACTGCTCGAAGCAGCTGTACGTCAATTTGATGGCCGTGCTATCACCAAAGAACACGTACAACAACTGGCGACCTGGACAAAAGGCCGCGACGAAAACCAAGAAGTACCTCTCATGCCTGCACGTATCGTGCTGCAAGACTTCACCGGTGTACCTGCCGTTGTAGACTTGGCTGCTATGCGTATCGCAATGAAACGCGCTGGTGGAGATCCAAAACGAATCAACCCACTCGTACCGGTTGACCTCGTTATTGACCACTCCGTAATGGTTGACGATTTCGGAAACCCTGCGGCTCTGGACAACAACATGAAACTGGAATTCGAACGCAACCAAGAGCGCTACCGCTTCCTGCGTTGGGCACAAACTGCGTTTGACAACTTCCGTGCGGTTCCTCCAGCAACGGGTATCGTTCACCAAGTGAACTTGGAGTACTTGGCAACTGTGATCGCTACTCGTGAAGTAGATGGCGAACTGGTAGCTTTCCCTGACTCTCTCGTAGGTACTGACTCCCACACCACGATGATCAACGGTCTTGGTGTTCTTGGTTGGGGCGTTGGCGGTATCGAGGCAGAAGCAGGAATGCTCGGCCAACCTCTGTATTTCGTAACACCAGAAGTCGTTGGTTTCAAACTGACTGGCACACTGAATGCCGGTGCAACTGCAACTGACCTGGCTCTGACTGTTACCCAAATGCTGCGTAAAAAAGGCGTTGTAGGTAAATTCGTGGAGTTCTACGGACCAGGCCTGTCCAACATCTCGTTGGCTGACCGTGCTACTGTCGCAAACATGGCTCCTGAATACGGTGCTACTATGGGCTTCTTCCCAGTAGACTCCGAAACGCTCAACTATATGCGTCAAACAGGTCGCGAAGAAGATCTGATCTCCCTGGTGGAAACTTACACCAAAGCACAAGGTCTCTTCCGTACTGACGAAACTCCAGACCCAGTATTCTCCGAAACATTGGAACTGGATCTGTCCACAGTAGTTCCTAGCTTGGCTGGTCCAAAACGTCCACAAGACCGCGTAGAATTGACTGCTATGAAGGAATCCTTCAACAACAGCCTGCGTACGCCGATCGACAAAGGCGGTTTTGGTCTTTCCGAAGAGAAAATCGCAGCTTCCGCTCCAGTTGCTTATGCTAACGGCGAGAACGCTACTTTGAAAACAGGTGCAGTTGTTATCGCAGCGATCACTTCCTGTACCAATACTTCTAACCCAAGCGTAATGCTCGGCGCTGGTATCCTGGCGAAAAAAGCAGTGGAAAAAGGTCTGACGAAACCAGCTTTCGTAAAGAGCTCCCTGGCTCCAGGTTCCCGCGTAGTTACCCAGTACTTGGTCGACGCAGGTCTGATCGAATCCTTGAACACCATCGGTTTCAACGTCGTAGGCTATGGTTGCACCACTTGCATCGGTAACTCCGGTCCATTGCCAGAGGAAACCAGCAAAGCAATCGCAGATGAAGATCTAACAGTAGCTGCTGTACTGTCCGGTAACCGTAACTTTGAAGGCCGTATCCATGCACAGGTAAAAGCGAACTACCTCGCTTCTCCTCCATTGGTTATCGCCTATGCACTGGCTGGTACTGTAGATATCGACCTGTCCACAGAGCCAATCGGCACTGGCAAAGACGGTCAACCTGTATACCTGAAAGACATCTGGCCAACTCCACAAGAAATCTCGGAAGCAATGGGTAAAGCAATGAACCCAGCCCTGTTCCGTGCTGAATACGGTAACGTCTTCACGCAAAACGAAGCTTGGAACCAAATCGACGTTCCAACTGGCGATCTGTACGAGTGGGATGAAAAATCCACCTACATCCAAGAACCGCCATTCTTCAAAAACCTGGCTGGCGACATTGCGGCTATCGCTGACATCAAAGCAGCGAACACCATCGCTCTGTTCGGTGACTCTGTGACAACGGACCACATCTCCCCAGCTGGTAACATCTCGCCTACTAGCCCTGCAGGTCTCTATCTGCAAGCAAACGGCGTAGAACGCAAAGACTTCAACTCCTACGGTGCTCGTCGTGGTAGCCACGATGTTATGATGCGCGGTACGTTTGCAAACATCCGTATCCGTAACCAAGTGGCTCCTGGCACTGAAGGTGGCGTAACGAAATACCTGCCAACAGACGAAGTCATGTCCATCTACGATGCTTCCATGAAGTATCAAGCAGACGGTACTCCACTCGTTGTATTGGCTGGTAAAGAGTACGGTACTGGTTCTTCCCGTGACTGGGCAGCAAAAGGTACATTCCTCTTGGGCATCAAAGCTGTTATTGCTGAGAGCTTCGAGCGTATCCACCGTGCAAACCTGGTAGGTATGGGCGTACTGCCTCTGCAATTCGCAGATGGCCAAAGCTGGAAAACCTTGGGCATCGACGGTACTGAGTCCTTCAGCATTGTAGGTCTCTCCGATGACGTTCAACCAGGCCAACGCGTGAAAGTACTCGCTACCCGTAAAGACGGCAGCAGCTTCGAATTCGAAGTCATCGTTCGTCTGGACTCCATGGTAGACGTAGACTACTACCGCAATGGTGGTATCCTGCAAACCGTTCTGCGTCAATTGCTGGACGAAGGCAAACCAGTTAACGCATAAGATTACTTTTCAAATAAGTTCGTTACAGCACCCACCCAATAAAAGAGGCAGCCATCGTTCGTTCGATGGACTGCCTCTTTTGCTATATCGTTTTCCTGTCCATGACTTCAGCAGATTGCTTCGCCTTTCTCCTCTTCCACTGCTGATCAATCAAACCGGAAGCGAACGTAACACCGATAAAGACGAGCAGTCCTCCCCACACTTGTGCCTGCGTGATGCTGTCCCCGAGAATAACACTGATCATCGCCGTAAATACCGGGATCAGATTCAGCGTGATGCCTGCCTGACTCGCTCCCACTGCCCGTACGGATACATTCCAGAATACAAAGGAGCAAATAGACGGAAAGAGTACGATATACAGAATGCCAGAGAAAGCCAAGGGGCTAAGGATGGAGAAATCAATTCCCTGAACAATGGCAAACGGCAGCATCATGATCGCTGCCAAGAAGGTCGAAGCGGCTGTCGCCGTAACGGGAGGAACCCCCTTCACTCTCTTGCCAATAATGGAATACAGCGTCCATACCAACACACAGCACAGTACCAGCAAATCGCCCTGGTTGTATTGCGCCTGAAAAACGCGCACGATATTTCCTTGGGTCAAAATAACGAGCACTCCGAGCAGCGATAGAATAAATCCGGATGCCTGAATACGTGATACCTTTTCACGCAAGAAAAATACCGAAAGCAAGACGATGACGACGGGATTGAGAGCCGTCACCAATGCAGCATTGGTAGCGGAAGTGTGCTTCAGCGATGTGTACAAGAGTACATTAAATCCGATGACGCCGAGCAAGCCCATGAAGGAAAGCGGAAGCCATGCCTTTGCTGCCTGCTTCCAATCTGGCTTTTCCAGGACTTGTGCCAAGGGGATTAATACGAGGAGTGCCAATACCCACCTCGCAAAAGTCAGCCATAAAGGAGTCATCTCGGTAACGACAAACTTGCCAAACACGTAATTCCCTGCCCAAAACAAATTGCAAAACATCAGCAACCACCAAGCTCGATTTTTCCCCAACGTTTCCACTCCTCTTTTGCAGACGATCTCTTATTGTGGTCTCGTACCTCCCAGTATCCTCGTTCTTTTTTATTATTTCAATATTTAAACTTCCGTTGATGCGCATGACTTCAGCGTATCATAGACACCCTTACCTATAGAGGGGGAATCTGACGTGAATCCATCCAATGAAAAAGACTTTGCACAGATCTACGCCGAATACAAAGCGAATGGCGAGCAACAGGCTATGGTGGAAAACGGCAGCACAAATGGCCAAGCGGTCCCGGGCAAGGAGCAGATCGTCGCTGTACGTAAAAACGACGATGGGGATTTGATCGCGTTTAAGACAGATTCGGGCAGGGAGCTAGACTACATCACTGCCTTAACGGAAGCGAAAACAGGAAAACTCGCTCATGTCGACGTCTTCCATAAATACGGGCGCGACATTTTGCGCAGCGAGCCTGATGGAATCAAGGAAAACAACCTGGACAACTTGCCTGGCTTTTGAGAAATAGAACAAAAAGGTCGCCTGCTGGACTAGGCGACCTCTTTCTATTTATTCATCGTAATGAGCCAGCATGTGGTTTTTCAGCAGAAATCATCAAGAACATCGGTCTACGAATTTCATCCTTCATCCAGTCATCCCCCACCATCTCTTCAGGAGGCATGGGTTCTTTCACGACTTTGATGACGAAGCCCGCCTGAATGACGTCGTTCATATACGTCGCAATCGTGCGGTGATATTTGATCACATTCTCGGCTAGAAAAGAAGTGACGCGCATCCCCTCTGCCTGATAATTGTCAACTGGCCAGTGCAGGCGATTTCCCTGCTCATCTACAAACCAATCCTGTTCTTTTCGAGAAGTAAAGATCGGATGCTCGACTGAAAAAAGAAACGTTCCCCCTGGCTTCAGACAGTCATATATCTTTTGACAAAGCTCTCCAAAGGACTCGACGTAGTGGAACGCAAGCGAGCTGATCACTACATCAAATTGGTCATTTGCAAATGCGATGTCCTCAACTGCCATTTGCGTGTAGGTGATAGCAGGATCATGAGTCTGTTCTCGTGCTTTTTTCAGCATTTTTTCAGACAGGTCTACCCCTACTACTGAGCTTGCCTGTTGCTCACGGACATACCGACAATGCCAGCCGTACCCACATCCCAAATCAAGGACATGTTTGTATCGAAGGTCTGGCAGCAATGATCTGAATACATGCCATTCTCCCGCAGCCTCAAGTCCATTTATGGAACGAGACATTTTTTGATACGCGGAAAAGAATTCAGGATCATCGTATTTGTTTTGTTTCATCGGATTTCACCTCTACGTTTATCATCCCTTGGAAGTATGCGCAAGAATGAGCTGGCGAAGAGCTTGCTTCGCATCTCCTTGAAACAATCCACCGTGATAGCAAACGATCTGCTCGATGTCATAGGTAAGCAAGCGCTGGATGGAATGAATCGCCTCTTCCATATCCAGTGTAAACTGCGGATTGGCAATCGCAAGCTTCCCGTCCTCCATCACGACAGCATCCCCAGCGATCAGCGTTTTTGTGGTAGCCAGATACAGGGAGATATGGCCAGCCATATGTCCTGGCGTGTGTACGATTTCAATACCACCGCACCAGGGCAGTTTTTCCCCATGTGTAACCATTTGATCGACAGGTGCCGGTTCCAGGGACTGCAAGAAGTGAATGAACTGTTCCGCGTGCCCTCTCGCTTCCCCCGACAATTCATCAAGAGAAGATTCCGCCTGTTCCAGTCGCAACGACTTTTGCTTTCCTTCCACAAAAGGCACTTCCAGCTCGTGAGCGATGATGTCCATCTGCGGGTACGTCCGCTTCAACGCAGCAAGGGAACCGATATGATCGATATCGTGATGGGTCACGATCAACTTGGTAATGGAATCGAGCTGAATACCACAGCGGGCAACCGCTTCTTCAAGCAGCCCCATAAAGTCAGGGTATCCACAGTCGACGAGAATCGTATCATGTTCATCTTGTAAAAGCACCGGAGTCAGGGATTGACTTTGGCCGTTATTCGCAAACTCGATTTCGAGTAGATGGATAGTGCTCATATGTACCTCCTCATTCCTTCGCCATTACACTTAGCTTACTGCAGGGAATGAGGAGAAGAAAGTTCGTTCATGATACAGAATCAACGTTGTCCGCGTATGATTCTGCGGATGCTATGTTCCGTCAGATAGTAGTGCAAGGCGAGCGTCTTTACCGAGCTTCCAGAGCGATACGCTTGCACGATCGACTCGTTTCGCTCCCGCAAAATTTGCTTAGACTCGGTGCACTCCCCCCATTGTTTTTTATCTTCTTCTCGAATGGGGATGTACAAATAGCTGCCTTGCGTATATTCCTGAATGCTGCGCAGAAGTTTTTCCGGCAACATTTTTTCTGCATTTACATATTTCATTTCGCTTTGCTCCTATCTATATAACGTCTATTTCCGTATATAGAGAAGCAAAGAGTTCCAGCTTACGTTATGGAGTAGGCTCTAAACAAAGATCTTTTGGAACTCTTTGCTCAGAGCCACATCCGGCAACGCGAACAAATGTGGTAGCCATGGATTCACCTCCGCACTGCCTTTCTTCCCACAGTGTACACCTGTGCTATACAATACTGCTACTACTCTTTTAAGCTAAAAGTTTACCTGAGATCGACTCTTTTGGGGTGCCTTGCCACTACTCCCCCTCCAGACGTCCCTCCTCCTAGACCCGTCTGCACCAGAACGCGCAGCCAACGGATATGGTTTGTATACGGGGAGATCCATCTGGCCTCTTTCCGCTGCCTGCGAGCGATGTTTCCTGGCTTTTGTGTTGCCCTCACATGTGACGTACTCAGGAATATTCAAAACTATTCGTCTCTTCATTGCGAAGGTGTCGGCACAGCAGGCTCATTGTCTCCTCCCAAGCGTCGCCGCGACGTCTCTCTCTTACCAACTGCAGGAAGATGTTCACCTGCCTTGGCCAATCCCCAGACAGGCATGTTTCCATAGATGCACTCGTATTTTCCCGCTTCCACTAGATACGTCTCGTGAAAAATTCCGACGGTTCCATCCGTTCCTACTGATTGATTGAACTTCCTCCAGGCACTCAAGTGATTGTGACTGTTTCTCGCGTAGTTTTCCAGGTGCTCGTAGGATCGCCAATACTGGATTTGCGTAATTTCACGCATATTGAAATGCGCCGTACTCCCCAAAAATCCAAGTTCGGGATGCTCATACAGCTCTTTGAGCATGCCCCCCATGGCAGTAGCGACCGGTACCCATTTATGAACGGCCAACAAACGGTTTACGCGCATACCGATAATCAAAACGACAAAAGGGCCCTCCAACTGTGCCGTGAATCTTCCTGGTACTACTTTTGCCACTGGGTTCACCTACCTGATCAAAAGTTTGAGGTGCATCTCGTAATACGCCATGTAATCCGTAGAGCGAAAAAGATGGGCAGATAAATAGGCCCCGTAAAAGATAGAAAACAGCAGTACCACCGCCTCATGTTCCGTTAGGTGTGCAACTAGCTCTCCATCTTCTCGAACCTCTTTCACGCATCGTTGAAAAATACGATCCAATGTAACCTCTTCTACTCCTGCTGTTGTTTCTCGTTCGGGAAACAGTAGCCAGAGCTCGGTTTCTGAGAGCTTGGGTACCCAAGGATGCATTTTTTGCTCTGACAAAAAGCTGATCAGACTGAGCATGATCCCCGGGTGCTTCGCGGCATCCTCCGTCACTTTGCCAAAGATGTAGCGTACTGCCTCCCATCCCCGTTTGCCTGAATCCACGAGCTCCAGATAGCACTGTGCCTGCCACACGCTCATGAAGTAAATGAGCAGATCCTCTTTTTGGGGAAAGAACTTGAAGAAGGTGACTTTCGAAACGTCCGCCTGCTGACAGATGTCCTCCACGAGTACCCTTCGAAAGGAACGCTCTCCGCTCAAGTCCAGACTGGCTTGTAGCAAATCGAGCTTGGTCTTCGCCTTTTTCTTTTCTCGCAACGATATCTTCACGCTCATGATGATCTCCTGTAAAGTCTCTGTTTTCTTTATGTTAGTATAAAGATTAACTCAAGTAAAGTTTTTTGCAATAATAAATGATTATCCTCTCGTGATTTTCTCTTTTCGGGTAGCCAATCGCCTTCTTTCCCAATACCATAGTGAAGAGCCCTGCGAAGGAGAGAATCACGTGAGAGTCTGTTTTTATTGCAATCTCATCGAATTCAAGCCAAAGGGAAACGTCTTGCAGTTTTTCATTTTGCTGCGTGCCCTGGATCGCAAGCTTGCCCAATTGTCAGCAAGCGAGCGGCAACAATATGTTTTTGAATGCGTCCTCCCTTTCCGATTTCGCGATGGAATGGGTGGCTTTACATTTCGGCACATCCGCTTTCATCAGGCTGACGAACCCATTCAGGAAATTATCCGGAGGGATCGCAAGCGACCGTACGACTTCATCTTCATTCGAGGCCGCAATGAAGCTGTGAAGCTGTTGAGAAAAAAGCGATCATTTGGCCCGAAGCTGTTGTTTTTAGCCATTCAATACAATTTGCATGACCCGTACATCATGCGACGGCTAGACTATGTGTTCCGCCATGCGCGGGTCGTCTTTTTTCAAACCGAACCTAATGCCGAGCGATACCGTACGTACCAGCTGCAAAATGGCACCTACTCAAACCAAGAGCTGCTCCGAAAAATACAGGTGCTCCCTCAGTTTGTAGAGCCTATGCACGACCTCTCATTAACTCGGTCCCCGTCTGATCCCCTCGATCTGATTCAGGCTGGAGTCATACGACCTCGCTACGGCCTACCTGTAGCTACAAAAGCAATCCGCCTCATCCGTAAGCAGTTTCCAAAAGCAAAGCTACGGGTGCTCTACCCATCCATCGTAGGGAAGTATCGCAAGCAGGCAGAGAAATTACTGCGTACGCCAGGTGTCGCCGATCACGGTCAGAAATCGATGTGGAAAACAAAAGAAATGATCGTCAAAAGCGGTATTGGCGTAGCGCTGCTCTACGACAATACGCAAGACCGCAACCCTTCCCATTCGTACCTGTCGCGGATCCTAGAGTGTATGGGTCTCGGTGTTCCCGTTCTGACGACGCGAACGATTGGAAATCTCGCCTTGCTCGGAGCTAGCTACCCCTTGTTCGTAGAAGATGCACATGATATCGTGTACCACTACGAAAATCTGAACAACCCCGTTTTCTATGAAGAAATGTGTCGTTATGTCAAAGAACGCGGGCAACGTTTCCTCGCCGATGAGGCAGTGAAATCTTTTTGGGACGTGATGCATGACGAATACAAACGCGGGATCTAGTTAGAAAACTTGGCTGCGCCAATCTTTTTTGGTGAAGCCTTAGTACCCAAAGGGCACTAGTCTCGCCATCTCACTATCATTCGAGGTCTCGCTATGTTGAACTTATACTGGATAGGAATCTTATAAATTCCTATCTGTGCAAAAAAGCCAACACGCTGCATGGGCAGTCGAGTTGGCTTTTGTCTATTTCATCATTTTCCCCATGCGGTACGCCGCCTCTTTAATAAAGGGAGCGTACTGCCTCATTTTTTCCTGTGTCAGTCGGTTAGATGGCCCAGAAGCAGCAATCGATGCCACCAACTGTCCATTCCGGTTAAAGATTGGAGCTGCCACCGCTGCGGTTCCTAACTCCCGCTCTTCTACGCTCGTAGCAAAGCCTTGCTGCTTGATTTGTTCCAGTTGCTCCGCATAGGATTCCCGGCTCACAAAGTCCGGCCAATCGGGATCTTGCAAAAGCTCCTGCGCCACTGATTCTTCCGTATACGCGACTAACACCTTGCTGGACGCTCCTACCGTCAACGGCATGCGGGCTCCAATAGGGGCCACCCTACGGATCGGTTGCTTGCTTTGTACCGCCTGAATACGAATCCGTTCGTTCCCATCCCGCACGTACAAGCTGATCGTTTCTTCTACCAAATCACGCAGCCGCTCCATTTCCGGCAATAGCATAATGGCAGGGTCGTCGTTATGAGTAAGGTTTGCGGACAATTCCCAGATTCGAAAGCCAAGACGATATTTTTCTGTCTGGACGTCCCTGATGAGAAAGCCTTTGTTTTCTAGCGTTGCCAGCAAACGATGCACCGTGCTTTTATGCAACGAGAGTCGACTGGAGATTTCACTCAGGCCCAAATCGGTAGCATCCGTAAAACAAAGCAGGATATCCAGACCCCGTTCAACCGCCCGCACGTTTGCTTTTTGTTCTTCCATCTTTCTTACACCTGCTTCCTTCGTGGTTCCGTACGTTTCATCTGATGAAACTAATATGCTACTTTTCAGTATACGAAAAAAATGTGCATAGTAAAGAGCTTAAATCACACACCGTGTTATTTGTTCCCGTTTCCTAACAGGTAGGGCACTCCCACAAGCGATGAAACAAAAGGTACATACATTAGAAGAGAAACACCTCTTGTTTCAGATCAGGATTGGGGGAATGACCTCACATGGCTAGAAGCGAAACAAAATTGACCAAATACTACGTACTGCGCGCCAGTTCCCCACTCGTAGGGGCACTGCCGCACACTAGGCCTTTTAGCAAAAGGTCTCTCTATGCTTTTCTCGATCGGTATCGCAAGGTGATCGCCAAACCAGCCTCTGGCAGCGGTGGCGCAGGAGTCATCATGATATCCAGCCACGGGCAAAGCTCATATCGTGTTCAGCGTGGGGCGACGCGGCGAACTACCCGTGGAAAAAAAGGCACCTATCTATATTTGCGCAGGAATATCAGGACTCGTTATTTGGTCCAGCGTTGCATTTCCCTTGCCCGCATAAATGGGCGTCCTTTTGATGTACGCGTGATGGTCCAGAGGCGCTCAGGCTCTCATTGGGTCGTCACAGGTATGCTCGCCAAAGTAGCAGGCAGAGGGTACATCATTACCAACGTCAAGCGCAGTGGCGGGCGTGTTCTCCCCCTGCGCACCGCCATCCGACGTGCATCGATCCGCAGGTCCTCCACCGATGCCATCATCGCACGTCTACACCGTATCGCTCTGCTCGCTGCAAACAGGCTAGCCACCTACTATACTCACCAACGGGTATTCGGCTTAGACATGGGCATTGACGCGAATGGCAGGGTGTGGATCATCGAAGCCAACCTGCGCCCGGATATCTCCCTGTTTCTCAAGCTATCGGATAAACAGATGTACCGCAAGATCGTGAGCTATCAGTAAACAGCCAGGTACGAAAAAAGGGTAGCCGCTTTCAACGGCTCCCTTTCTTTTTCAGGAAGGTATGTTAGAAATTGAAATTGTCCGGGTCAGCCCCAAAACGTTTGTTTTCATTAAGGGCGTTGATTTTTTCCACATCTTCTGCACTGAGTGAAAAGTCAAACACATCTGCGTTTTGACGAATTCGCTCTGGTGTGATCGATTTTGGAATGGTCACGACTTGTTTGTCCAAATCCCAGCGGATTACGATCTGTGCTGGTGATTTGCCGTACTTTTGCCCCAGCTCCACTAGCAACGGATGATCGAGATTCCCTTGCATAAGTGGGCTCCACGCTTCCATCTGAATGTGATGCTCTTGGCAGTAAGCGAGCAATTCTTTCTGGGTGAGCAGTGGATGGTATTCGACCTGGTTGACGACCGGAGTGACTTCGCTGTTCTGGCGCAAATCCTCCAGATGGTGACTATGGAAGTTGCTGACACCAATCGCGCGTACATAACCATCGCGATACAGTTTCTCCAATGCTTTCCACGTCTCTACATACTTGCCTTTGACTGGCCAGTGGATCAGATACAAATCCAGTGTCTCGATACCGAGTTTTTTCACACTATCATCGAATGCTTTCAGCGTGGATTCATAGCCTTGATCGGCATTCCACACCTTGGTCGTGATGAACAGCTGATCCCGATCGATACCGGCTTGACGGATTCCGTCACCAACACCAACCTCGTTGCCATAGACGGCAGCCGTGTCGATACTGCGGTACCCCGCTTCAATGGCAGAACGGACAGCGAGTGTTACTTCGTCACCGTCTTTCACCTTCCAGACACCCAGTCCTAGCCAAGGCATCTTCACCCCGTTGTTCAATACCGAACTATCCGTGATATGTGTTGCCATCTGATCTCCTCCCGTCGTCCGCTAAATATGTACGTACAATAAGTAAGTGTAGCACAAGTGGACTACCAAAAAAAGGGTTTCAAATGCACATACCCTGTTTGTTTAATACAAGCGATTTTTATAGCTGTCCGCCAAGCTGGAAGCCACATCTTTTGCGGTCACATCCGGGAGCTTCACATGATCAGCCAGCACCTGGGACATATTCGGGATCGACTCTTTCTGCGGCCATTTTTCTGGATTCCAAAGTCCGGAACGCATGAAGGCCTTTGCGCAATGCACGTAGCATTCTTCCACTTGCACGGCAATCCCAACAGCAGGTACTTTACCGTTTACGGCCATTTTTTCGAGTACTTCTGGGTCGCGCATGACACAGGCTCGTCCGTTAATGCGAAGCGTTTCTTCCAAGGTAGGAATGATGAAAATCAAACCGACATGCGGGTTTGCCAGTACATTTCGTAGTGAGTCCATACGCTTGTTACCAGGACGCTCGGGAATCACTAGATGGCGATCATCGAGTACATGTACAAAACCCGGTGCGTCTCCCCTCGGGGATGCATCACAGTTGCCATCCACGTCAGCTGTCGAGAGAATGAGAAACGGCGCTTTTGCTATATAATCACGGCAATGTTCATCCAAATGATTGATCGACTTGTTTTGAACCAGACGACTAGGTTCACCGAGTAACTCTCGTAGCTGGGATTCTTCGGTTATGACTTCTCGAAATTTTTCGAATCCATGCACGCTGAACACCTCTTTTTCCATGTTTTGGTTTGTATACCCTTTTCCCATGATAACATAAAGTGTGCTGCATCCCCTGTGCTCTTCTCGTTCTCAGTCGTTCATGTTGTCATAAAGTGCTCGCTTGCCTTCTACATACTGCTGGATGTAGTGAACCGATTGGGCACTGAGACAACGATCTTCTACCATCATCGGGGTATATCGGGAGAGTCGCTGCAAATAAGAGCTGACAATACTCGTACTCACGATAAGATCTGGTTTGGCCTCAATAATCGCGTCCAGTGACGCTGGATATTCCAACGAGCCAATGAGCAGCTCCACATGTGACATTTCCGCATTGACGATCGATTGGCGAAAATTATCCGCTCCTTGCCACGTCGTCCCCGCGATCCCCACCTTGCTTCCGGCTGGCAGTTCATGCAGTCTCTTGATACTCTGCAGATTCGATTCCATGAGGCATGCGATGACCTTGGGTTCATTCTCGCCGCACAGCCGTGTGATGATAGGCTGCACTTCTTCCACATGGAGGAACGTCGTTACGATCAGGTCGTAGTAGCCACTCTGGATGCTGCTTCCGAGCAAATCCAAGTCCTTGATTAGGCAAGGCTTCACGACGTATCCGGTCGCTTTCTCCAATTCCACCGCGTATTCTTGCGCTTGTGGGACGTTGCACTCGACAAATAGCAGGACAGGCTTGGTCGCTTTCCTGAGTGAGTATCCCATCGTCATCGATGTTCCGGAAAAAGCATGAGGATCATCGGGCTGTTCTTGAGACATTTCCATGTCCAGCTCTTGGTCCAAAGCTGCCCCCAGGATTCGGTCGCTTCCATGAGGAGGCTGGGAATGTACAAATACACCATCGTCTGAATTGGTCTGGACATACCCCTCCTGCTCCAGCTCTGTATATGCTTTTTGTACGGTATTTCCGTTCATGCGCAAAAAACCAGCAAGCTCTCTTGCGCTAGGCAATTGCTCTTGGGGTTGATAAAGTCTCTCATGAATTAACGTCTTAATCTGTTCCTTCAGTTGAACATGTATGGGAATGGAGAGAGTTTCGTTGACAGACACTTTCATCGGGTCACCTCTGACAAGAAAGGATGCAAGATACAGTCATCGTACAATGCTTCAGTGATTTCTAGCAAGAGCGAACTATCAGATAATAGGACTGTGAAAACACTTTCATCGTTTCATAAAAAAGCACCGGATTCCTAAAGACATCCGGCCTCTTTTATTCTTGCCTTCAGACAGCTTGCATCCACATCTGAAACAGCCCTTCCGATATTCCCAGGTTGTACATATAATAGCATCCGAAAGCGACGCTGATGATGCCTGTAATCCGGGTTAATGCGGCATTCAGGCTGATGTTCCTCGCGCTGAGCACAAAAGGAATTCCAATGATGGTCGTGCACAACAGCATTCCCACAATGGTCCCAGCACCGAAAACCAGAATGTACAGGAGACCCTCCCACTCCGTTTGTACGGTAGACATGGTCAAAAGCACCATAGCCGCACTTCCAGCCAATCCGTGAACCATGCCGATAAAGGCTGACTTGGCAAAGGACGTCTTTCCTTTCTCATGACTAGAATCCTCACGCTGTCCTGCCGAGTGTAAGTGATGATGCGAATTTCCATGATGAGCGTGACTGTGCAACTGAATTTTCCCTTTTCGTAACGAAACAATACTGGTCAACCCGAGGTAAACGAGCATGATTCCGACGATAAATTCCAAGGACATGGCCCATGTCTCCGGAATGGCACCCTTCATAAAAATCAACAGCATCCCTACGACTAGCAGAGTCAAGGTATGACCGCTCCCCCAGAAGACTCCAGCCAACGAAGCCTTACCGAGTTTTTTCGTATGACTCGCAATCGTGGATACGGCGATCACGTGATCTGGCTCCATCGCATGTTTGATCCCCACGACAAAACCAATAGACAATACGGTAAGGAAACTCGCTTCCATAGTACACCCGCTTTCCTCTTGTTTTCTCTGGCACTGCACTCCAATAAACAGCCTGTTCCAAGCGACCTTTATCTTCATCACTGTCGTGGTGACGATCTCTTTGGCTTTCGATTCGAGCATCCGCTCCTGTCGAACAATCAGGAGTATGTCTGATTTTACCATGGCTCACCAACCTTTTCGCAAGATTTTTTGTCTTGTCCACAACAAAAAGAAACCGCCTTTTCAGGCGGTTTCTCTGTCTTTCACTTCAATCTTTGCTTGTACCCTGTCAAAAAAGAAAGCATCACATGGACTGCTGTTTTGACCGTCGCTTCTCCCCGGTCTTTGAAAGGATCGAGGCAAACCATATCCATCGCTTTCACTTTGTAGCACAAGCCTGCGACATGCACCGCTTCGAACAGCTCATCACTGCTCATCCCGCCAGGTGTCGATGCGGGAACACCAGGACCATAGCTGCTATCGAGGACATCCATATCCACAGTCAAATAAATCGCATCCACTCGTTGGCTGAGCGACTCCAGTGCTTCCTTGACCGTTTGCGCGACACCTTGTTTGCGTGCTTCTCGCAGCGTCGTATAACAAACGCCCACTTCATCGGCATATGTCTTGAGCGAACGCGCATTGAAAAATCCGTGCAGACCTATATTGTGGACATCCTCGCCCTTGACTGTTCCACTTTCAATCAAGTTGCGTACAGGAGTGCCGTTGGAAGGCCCGTTATCAGCTAAATCACGCAGATCAAAATGCGTGTCGAGCTGCAGGATACCGACTCGGTCATGTGGATGAGCATCCTTGTAGCCTTTGATCAGCATCGCTGTAATCGAGTGATCGCCGCCCATCATCACAGGAAGTACCTGCGGATGATGGGTGCGCATCGCCTGCATCGCTTCTCGAATATTTTGGTGGCACCGGGCAATATCCGTGACGTGCTGACGGACATCGCCCAGATCGACCACGCGCATCTCACTCAGGTCGACATCATGATCCAGATTGTAGGTCGTAAAATACTTCCACGCCCGTCGCATCGCATCCGGATTTTCACTGGCAGCAGAAGCCGAGATGGACGAGCGTGACAGAGGTATCCCTAGAATGGTTGCATCCACAGCCGACCAATCGGTTTGATCCGCATGCGCCACTTCCAGCGTTTCGATCCATTCGTTTACTTTTGGTTCCGCAGGAGCAGCGCTTCTGTCCCAGGCAAAGCTGGGAGGCTTCAGAAGAGGATAGGGGTAGCTCTTCACACCAATGCCCCTCCCGACACAACGACCGCACCTTTTTTGATCACGGTATGTACGTGGTTCACCCCATACCGATACTGTAGAGTCATAAAGTCTGGTACATCAAAAACCGTAATATCTGCACGTTTGCCTACCTCGATACTACCGATCTCATGAGCACGCTTGATCGCGTGAGCTGCATTAATGGTTGCTGCTGTAAGCACTTCTGCCGGTGTCATCCCCATTTTGAGGCAACCAAGGTTCATGACGAGTGGCATCGATACGGTTGGCGAAGATCCTGGATTGCAATCCGTAGAAATGGCGACAGCTACTCCCGCATCGATCATTTTGCGTCCATTTGCAGACTCCGCCATCAAGAAAAAGGCTGTTCCCGGTAAGAGGACCGCGATGACACCTGCCTCAGCCATTCGCTGAATACCGTGATCCGATGCGCGCAGCAAATGGTCAGCAGATACCGCTCCGATCGTTGCAGCCAATTCCGCGCCTTCGTACGGCTCGATTTCATCCGCATGAATCTTCGGCAAAAGCCCGTGTAAGACACCCGCTTCCAAGATGCGACGCGACTGCTCCGGAGTAAATACCCCCCGCTCGCAAAAGACGTCGTTGAACTCAGCAAGCTTGCGGCGGGCCACTTCCGGGATCATCTCCTGGATCACCAGATCGACGAAAGCATCCGGATTCTCCCGGTAATCCTTAGGGACGGCATGCGCTCCCATAAAAGTACTGACGAGATCGACCGGGTGTTCTTCGTGCAATTGCTTTGCCACTTCGAGCTGTTTGATTTCATCCTCTAGCGTCAGACCATACCCACTTTTCGCTTCGACAGTTGTGACCCCATGTAAAAGAAACAGGTCGAGACGCTTCTTGCTTTCCGTATACAGCTGCTCATGAGAAGCATTTCGCGTGGCAGCCGTCGTGGCGTGAATCCCTCCACCGTTGTTCATGATCTCCATATAAGTAGCGCCACCCAGCCGCATGTTGAATTCATTTTGGCGAGTGCCAGCATGCACCAGATGAGTGTGTGGATCGATCAGCCCTGGCGTTACCAAGCGTCCTGATGCATCGATCATCTCCGCTTCCGCTGCGCGGTCACGGTACACTTCCTCCATCTCCGCATCCGTTCCGACGCGCTCGATGCGACCATTTTCCAGCCAAACGCTACCGTCTTCGATGATCGACAATTCATTCATTCGTCCACCCACGACTGGCGAGGAAGAACCGCCAGCCAGCGTGACGAGCTGGCTAGCGTGGCGAATCCAAACGGGTCTGGTCATTGAGATCACTCCTCCATCATCGGGATGTGT
This sequence comes from Brevibacillus choshinensis, assembly GCF_001420695.1. Classification (NCBI taxonomy): domain Bacteria; kingdom Bacillati; phylum Bacillota; class Bacilli; order Caryophanales; family Paenibacillaceae; genus Brevibacillus; species Brevibacillus choshinensis. The sequence continues at coordinate 101,454 of NZ_LJJB01000010.1, forward strand.
ACACCTTTTTCTTTTGCTGTCTGGATCGCCAAGTCGTAGCCTGCATCCACGTGACGGACGACGCCCATGCCTGGATCTGTCGTCAGTACTCGCTCAAGGCGCTTCGCTGCTTCAGGAGTACCATCCGCCACAATCACCATTCCTGCATGCAGTGAATAGCCCATGCCGACACCTCCGCCGTGGTGCACCGATACCCAGCTAGCTCCACCTACCGCATTTACCATTGCATTGAGGATCGGCCAGTCTGCCACCGCATCGCTACCGTCCTTCATCGCTTCTGTCTCGCGATTCGGAGACGCTACCGAGCCCGAGTCCAGATGATCGCGCCCGATGACGATTGGAGCGCTCAGCTCGCCACGTGCGACCATGTCATTTATGATTTTTCCGAAACGCGCACGCTCCCCATAGCCGAGCCAGCAAATACGCGAAGGCAAGCCCTGGAACTGAATACGTTCCTGCGCCATGCGAATCCAATTGCACAGATGCGTGTTATAGGAAAACTCTCGGAGGATGACTTCGTCTGTTTTATAAATATCTTCCGGATCACCGGACAGTGCTACCCAGCGGAAAGGACCTTTTCCTTCGCAAAATTGTGGTCGGATGTATGCGGGAACAAAGCCTGGGAAACGGAACGCGTCTTCTACCCCTTCGTTTTTCGCCACTTGCCGAATGTTGTTGCCGTAGTCAAACGTGACGGCTCCTTTTTCCTGCATGGCCAGCATGGCACGAACGTGCTCGGCGATGCTCGCTTTCGAACGCACCTCGTACTCTTTGGAATCACGAACGCGCAGCTCTGCCGCTTCCTCCAGGCTCATGCCGATGGGAATATAACCATTCAACGGATCGTGTGAAGACGTCTGATCTGTCAAGACATCCGGGATAAAGTCACGAGCCAGCATTGCGTTCAGTACTTCAGGTGCATTGCCTAACAAGCCGATGGAAATTCCTTTTTTCTCCTCCTTGGCTGTTTGTGCCAATCGGATAGCTTCACCCAAGTTATCAGTCATCACATCAAGATACTTGGTGTCCAAACGACGCTGGATCCGGGTCGGGTCGACTTCGATGTTGATGCTGACGCCACCGTTCAAAGAAACCGCTAGTGGCTGTGCGCCCCCCATTCCACCCAAGCCTGCCGTGACGGTGATCGTACCGGCCAACGTTCCCTCAAAGTGCTGACGACCCAGCTCAGCGAACGTCTCATACGTTCCTTGCACAATGCCTTGGCTGCCGATGTAAATCCAGCTACCAGCCGTCATCTGTCCATACATCATCAGGCCTTTTTTATCGAGCTCATGGAAATGCTCCCACGTCGCCCATGCAGGGACAAGGTTGGAGTTTGCCAGCAATACGCGAGGTGCATCTGTGTGTGTTTTGAAAACCGCAACTGGTTTGCCAGACTGAACCAAGAGCGTTTCGTCACTCTCTAGATTTTTCAATGTTTTGACAATAGCATCAAAACAATCCCAGTTACGAGCTGCCTTACCAATCCCACCGTATACGACCAGATCTTCCGTCCGCTCGGCGACATCCGGGTTGAGGTTGTTCAACAGCATGCGCAATGCTGCTTCCTGCACCCAGCCTTTCGTGTGCAGTTTCGTACCGGAGAAGTCTTGAATCATCTGTTGAATCGTTTGCGTTTGTGTCATTGTCATCTTGTCCACCTTCTTTTCTCCAGAATCTTTCTTACTCTCAGTATAGAAAAGAAAAAAAGTACAAAAAAGGCACCTCCCTTTCGAAATGGTGCCAGTTCTTTCGATGAAAGAGGAGCAACCAACGGTCATTGCCCCGAATGATCACTCTTTTTTTTCGATTTCTATACTTTTTTTTGATTTCGCAATAAACGAGGGGTTGTCCCCGTTTTTTCCTTAAAAATTTTGCTGAAATAATTCGGGTTTACAAATCCAGTGCGCATAGCCACCTCTTGAACAGACAAAGAAGTTTCCAGCAAAAGCCGCTGTGCTTCCTTCATTCGTAAATTATTCAGTAATTGACGGAACGATATGCCTTGTCTTTTACTCAACAGGGTACTAAAGTAGGCAGGGCTCCGATCCACATGACGCGCTACGTCTTCCAGTCGCAAATCTGGATCGGTGTAGCGACCTTCTATATAGCGGATCGCCAGCTCGATCAAATCTACTCGAGCCTCTTCCTTTTGGTGATGAACCGAGTCAATCAGCGAGTAAATAAACAGCAGCAGCTCCTGCACGATCCGATACAAGATCGGGGAATACAGGATCGTCTCGAATACGCGGTGGTAGCCTTCTTCTACCTTCCCGTGATCCAATCCATGCGCCTTCATGTATCGCCTCACCTGCGCCAAAATACTGGTTAGTCGAATACGCAGCAACCCTGGCTCCGGATATGGCTCTTCCTTGTAAAAGAATTGACGGTACATCCATTGCTTGAGCTCTTCCTTATTTCCATCGTGAAGCATATCGATCCAGGATCTCTGCTCCGAAGGACTCAAGAAGGGATCTATCATCGTCCAAGCGATGCGATTCCTGACAACGGAGACTTGGCGGTAGCCTTTAAAGAAACGAATGTGCAGAGCTTGGCTCGCATCGATATACGTTTGGTTCAAATCCTCCAGAGGGGTATCGGAATGGTACATGACCAGTGACAGTGGATCGTCAAAAGTGGCTTCCCAATCCCGAAGCAGTCTTTTTCCCACTTGTTGTAGATGTGGCAAGGGATCCGAATCCTCCACAGAAAAAATCCCGACAATCGCGTCGCTCAACGGAAGCAAAATCGGCGGTTCACGAAATGGGTACGCTTCCAAGAAACGCAAAAGCTCCGGGTGTCGATTGGAATCTTCCAGTTGGGCAAGTAAAAGTGGGTATGGCCTTGACGACTTTTGCTTGGGAAAAAACAACTCCAGATAAGAAACCGGATCGACTCCGCCCGCCTTGCCTTGCGCCTCACACCCGACCATCTTGCCATCGTTTCTTTCCTGGCAATACCTCGTCAGGACCCGCCTGATCGTCTCCGGCGTCTGTGGTTTCAGCCACAGGTCACGTGCATTCAGCTCGATCCCTTGCATCGCTCGCTCGAAAGTCGCTTCCGCCGTCATGACCAGGACGAGCGGTCGATATTGCTCGACCAGTAGCTTGAGCGTTTCCCACTCTCCACGTCCGATCATGTCTAATTCCAGGCAAAGCACATCAGGCCTATGGGACTCCATGCATTCAATGACTTCTGCCATTGTAGCTGCCGCATAGGCCTGATCGTATGGGATGGCGCAGCTCGTAATTAACCAGCCGATTCCGATTCGTTCATTGGCATCACGGTCCGCGATCAAGATGCTGGGCATGCAGAACCCTCCTTTACTTTGGCAGAAGATTGCGACATACGATTCAAAAACAAAGGTTGCCCACGTTCGGACAACCCTCGTTTATTACGATGTAAATGGATTTTCGATCATCGTTCCCATCACGTGATCGACCGGGATGAAACCAATCTCCCGGGAATCCGTGCTATGGTTGCGGTTGTCCCCCATCACAAAGATGTGATTTGCTGGGACTGTCATTTTACCATCCGCTACATAATCCATCGTTTCTTTGATATACGGCTCGTTCAATGCTTTTCCATTCCGGTAGACCTTGCTATCTTTAAATTCCAATACATCACCTGGTTTGCCAATGACACGCTTGACGTACATGGAATGGTCATCTCCTGTGCCTGTCAGCATACCCACAAGCGGATGACTCGTCACATCGTCCAGGAAGGAACGATTTCTTTCTACGCGACTGTCAATCACGACGATGTCACCATAATTCGGCAAATAGTTGAACGTATGGGCTAGTTTACTCACGTATATGCGCTGTTGGTCTTGCAGGGTCGGATCCATGGAATGACCATCCACCTTGTATGGCTGGAACACAAAGATTCCGAGGACCAGGGCGAAGATGACAGCAAATCCAATAGAACGGACCCATCCTACGATCTCTCTTAATTTCATGTGTCTATCCTCCCTCCAGTATGAAAAATCGCATTGCTAGAGTCATGATACCACAAAAAGAGCGCCAATCCAAAAAGGTTGGCTATCACGTAGCCAACCACAAGGGAAATACAGTGTTGTTAATTTACGGTAGATTGTGTTCCTTGATTTTGCGAAACAAAGTGGCACGGCTGATCCCCAAAAGACGCGCCGCATCCTCTTTACTCTGATTGGCTAGCGAAACCACCTTCAATGCTTGGCGAATCGCTGCTCGCTCTCTGTCTTTCAGATTCAGTAATTCGTCCAGCGGAACAACCGCCTCCGCTTCTTCTACTCCCACACCTTGTTCTTTCTTGGCAGGAATGGAGATCCGTTCAGGCTGGATCAACAAGGTCGACTCCAGATTCACCGCGTACTCGATCACGTTGGCCAGTTCCCGTACATTCCCCGGCCAATCATGATGAAACAGCATGGCCTGCGCCTCTTGGGTAAAGCCTCGTAGATCTTTGCCCAGCCGTTCCCCGTGTGCACGCAGAAAACCATTTGCCAGTGTCAAAATGTCTTCTCGACGCTCCCTCAGGGATGGTAGGTGGATAGGAATGACATGCAAGCGATAGTACAAATCGGTCCGAAATGAACCCTCAGCGACTAATTGCTCCAGATTGCGATGGGTCGCAGCAATGATTCGCACATCGACACTGATCGCCCGTCCCGCTCCGCCTACCCTCGCGATCTGTTTCTCCTGCAAGACTCGCAGCAGCTTGACCTGCAGATGGGCAGACATATCTCCTATTTCATCGAGAAAAAGCGTCCCTTTATCGGCTGCCTCAAATAAGCCTCTTTTTCCACCTTTGCGAGCCCCGGTGAATGCGCCATCCTCATAGCCGAACAGTTCGCTCTCCAGCAGCTGCTCCGGGATCGCCGCACAATTGATGGAGACAAACGGGCCTTTCTTTCGATGTCCAGCCTGATGAATGGCATCGGCAAAAAGCTCCTTGCCCGTGCCGCTCTCTCCTGTCAACAAGACGGTGGAATCACTCGTTGACACCTGCCTCGCCACATCAATTGCCTGTGTAATTGCCGGACTGGTGCCCACAATTTGTGAAAAAGCGTCTTCATGCTGGAAGCCTCCGACCTGTCTGGCAATCGCTACGACTTCATGCACATCATCCAGGATGATGACCCACTCTCTCGTCGTACCTGCTAGCTGGATCGGTTTGATTGAAAACAAAAACTCTTTGTCCGAATTACCGACGTGCAGCACGACCTTTTGCGGTGTCACCCCTGTGTCCACTGCCTGACGAATAGCCTGGATCCACTGCGTCTCTTGCTCTGTATTTCTTCTATTGTCATTTTCGGAAGGATCAGCAATCCCCAGATAGTGGCGAGCACGCTGATTGGCCTGAACGATCCGGTCGGATTGATCCACAGTCAGCATAGCCTTGTCTAGATCATCCATAACGATACGCAGTTTTTCCAGCGTCAGCTGTTGCTCGACGTAGGTGAGGTGCTCCTTTAGTTTACTGGCAATCAGCTCCGCCATCTTTTGTAAAAAGGGCAGGATGGCATCGACATCCGCAAATAAGCGTTGTCGCTGCTCCTGATCAAAGGCGAGCAGCCCGATGACTCCTACATTCCTGCCATCCAACGTGATCGGGCAGCATATTTCTCCCGTCTCCTCGCAATTGCCGAAATGCGTGCAGGGTCGACAACGCTCATCTGCACCGGGATTCATAATGACCACTGGCCGCCCATCAAACAAAGACGCTCGGTACACATGGTCTTCTCCCGCCATCGTACGCAGGATTCCTGCCTCTGTCCGTCCCGTACCGGCAATCCGCATCAAGTTATGATCGGCAATTTCCACCTCTACCCGCAATGCGGAGGCCATCGCCGAGGCGATCTGTTGTACACTTTCCTGTATCTCATGCAAGGGCATACGGATTCCCCTCTCACTCATGCCTATGCCTCCATTATACCGTGGTTGCAGGGGAACCTCGTCTCCAAATTTCCATTAGCCACAATATTCACAAATCGTTTCCGCCAAGATATGTGCCATATCTACGAGGCTATCCGTTTCCACGTATTCCACCGCCCCGTGCAAGCCTGCTCCCGTTGGTCCAAACAGTACGGTAGGAATCCCTGCCTCCTGGATCAGAGCGGCATCCGTCCATCCGGAAAAGCCAGTAATTCCAGGAGAGCGCCCCAAGCGGTTGCGGCAAGCAGCTTCCAACGTGCCGAAGATCTGCTCTTCTGTGGAAACTTCGTACGGCTCCCTCCAGAAAAAGAGTTCGGCACTTGCCTGAAAGCTCTCATCCTCTACGTGGAGCTTTTGCAAAATCGCCTCTACTTCCTGCGCCACTTCTTGCTCAGTCTCACCTGGTATCGTCCTGCGTTCCCAATCCAGACGGCAATAATCCGGATAGGTGGACAATTCCGTTCCCCCTTGTATCAACGATGCATGAACGGAGGGTGAGCCTAAGATAGCATGCTGCTTTTCCTTCAGCTTTTGAGAGAGTCGATCCAGCTCCTGAAGTACCCTGCCAGCATGAACAATAGCATCCACACCCTCTGCCGGGCGACTACCATGTGCTGACTTACCCTTAACCTCGCAGCTCACCCAGGCAAAGCCTTTGTGTACGACGCCAATATCCAAATCGGACGGTTCGCATACGATGGCTGCGTCAGCACGATACTCTTTGACCAGAGCCTCCGTCCCGATGCTCTTGTACTCTTCATCTGCCACGAACGTGAGAATAACATCGCCTGCCAAAGGCACCTTTGCCCGGTTGATCGCTTCGACCGCTGCAATCATCGCTCCCAGACTGCCTTTCATGTCCTGACTGCCGCGTCCGTATATTTTGCCGTCCTCATGCGTCGGCTCGAATGGTCCGATTGCCATCCGTTTGGCACTCACGGTATCCATATGGCCGTTCAAGAGAAGCGATTTTCCTTTGCCACTTCCTCGCAGAATACCGATGACATTGACGGCCGTCTCATTGATTGGCACGAGTCGTACTTCCAATCCACTTTCTAGGAGTCGTTTCTTGATAAATTCAGCGATCTCCTTTTCGCCTGGACCATCTGCGTCCAGATATGGATTCACCGAATCAATCCGAATGAGATCCTGTACCAAAGAAACCAATTCATCGCGTTCAATCGTTATATGCATGTGCTCGCCCTCCCGTTTCATTCGATAATCGACTGTAGTTATACGCTAGGCCAGGCTCCTTCCCAGACAATGCGCCTGTATTGCTCCTTGTCGGTGTCGCCCTCCGTACTAAAACAGAGGATGACCGAATCTTCACGGATTCTCAGCTGTTCTTTCAGAAGCCTGCCTTCTTCCTTTTGCAGGATTGCCGCCAATAACCCCAAACCAATTGCCCCGCTCTCGCCGCTTACAATCTTGGGATCACTACCAGACGGAGCGGCCAGTATCCGCATCCCTGTTGCCGCCACATGGTCGGGACAGCTCACAAACGCATCTGCATAATCACGCAAGATGTCCCACGCCAGCGGATTCGGCTCTCCGCATGCCAGGCCCGCCATGATCGTCTGTAAATCACCTGAAACGACATGAGGCTCTCCGTCTCCGCTCGTAGCGGATATGTACATACAAGCTGCAGCATGAGGCTCTACAATTACGGTTACCGGATAGTCTGAACCGAGCTGTTGAACAAAGTATCCGAGAACGGCACCCGCCATCGAGCCTACCCCTGCTTGTAAAAACAGATGAGTGGGCTTTTTTTCGGGGAGTTGCTCCGACAGCTGTCGGATGGCTTCCGCTGCCATCGTCGTATAGCCTTGCATAATCCAAGCCGGGATCTTTGTGTACCCATTCCACGCGGTATCCTGCACCACCTGCCAGCCTCGCTCGCGTGCCACTTTTTCAGAGAGACGAACCGCCTCATCATAGTTTCCGTTAATGACATGGGCATCGGCACCCACCTCGCGGATCGCAGCGACTCGCTCCTGTGACGAGCCTTTTGGAAGATAGACGACTGCCTGATGGCCAAGCTGTGCTGCTGCCCATGCAACTGCTCTCCCATGATTTCCATCGGTCGCGGTGACAAAGGTAACGGGTCCAATCTGCTGCCTCACTTCTTCTGAGCGAAGCGTGTCAAAATCGACTTGCTCTATCGAAAGACCCAGTCTTTCACATAAGTAGCACCCCATAGCATAAGCAGCACCTAGAACTTTAAAAGCATGGAGGCCAAATCGATGTGACTCATCTTTGACAAGCAGCTGCCCGACGCCAAGCTCCCGCGCTAATGACGGCAGAATGACTAGTGGAGTTGGCTCATAAATAGGAAAGGATTCGTGAAAAGCTTGGGCCAAACGACAGGCTTCCGTCGATAGAAAGGGCGGTAAGCGGTTGGCGTCGCCACCTGCATTCCTGACATTTCTTGCGTTTATCACAGCTCGAATCGTTTTTTCTTGTGGCATCTCGATACCTCCGACGTAGTGTCTTTCCACTCTCTTTCAGTAGCACGGAGCATGCCAGCGTATCCCACGCAGATTCAACCTTTATTTCGATTCCCCAGTCTCATTTCGAGATTTATTCGTCTCAAAATGAGATTTACGTATCACTTTGAGAATTTGCACACAATTGTATCGACCGAACAAAGGTACCACGAAAATTAGGTACTTCTACGATCAGATTGCTCCCGTTAGGATGATGGGTAGGCAGCACATGCCAAACTCTTCTTATTGGTGGCGATCCTATGTACCTTCTCCTCTTATTTCTAGGTCCAACGATTATGATTTTTTGTGGATTACAACTGTTTAGCAGCGTCCCGATCACATTTCTTCTCTTTTATAGCTGGCTTCTACTCGTGCCATTCCTGGATTTGCATTTCTTGCAGGGAAAACTTTGGCGTGACACCCTTTCTTACGTTGGTTTGGTTCTTCATCGCAAGAACTTGATCGTGGGCAGCATGTCCGGCGCACTTTTTCTCCTTGTGATCTTTTGGACTGGATCTCTTTTTCATCCTTTCCTCTTTCAACAAGACGACTTTACACAGCTGTTGGAGCGGTGGCATTTTTCCGGCAATCAAGCAGTATGGCTTATCGGAATCTTGATGTTCATTAATCCACTATTGGAGGAGCTTTACTGGCGAGGTTTTATGCATCAGAAGCTGGCGGAAAGCAGAAGACCCGCTACTGTCATTCTCCTTACTGCCTTTTTTTACAGCCTGTATCATTTGCTCTCTGTGATTCCTCTGTTCGCCTGGCCCTATCATGTTTTGATGGTCTTTCCCGTTTTTTTCGCAGGGATCGTTTGGGGTTATTTGCGACATCGGTACCGCACGATCTTTGGCTCCATGATCAGTCACATTCTGGCCGATGTCGGCATCATGATGGTCTATTTGTTTTTTCTGGTTTGATTCAAAATAGCAACCACACATGCAGAACGCCTTTCCAGGAAGACTCGGGTATCACGCTTTACTCCCGACGGTCATCACTTGAAAAGGCGTTTGTTTTTAAATGAGCGGTTTTTGGATCAGTGTTGCAAAAGTGAATACATGGACGTGCCCATCTTCAAAGGTCGTTGATCCTTTGACAAAATGGATGTGTTTCCCATTACCCACATGAATGGCAGGTCCAGTCGTAATCCGCACTTGATGGAAATGGTCGAAGAAATCCGTGTTGGTACGGATAATATGGACGTGACTGTTTCCTCTCCGGATCGCTTGCCCCGTCACCCCTGCGAAACGGTGGTTGTGCCTTTCATCGCCTTCTTCGGCGAGCTTGGTGCTACCAATGAACTCATGCACGTGTCTTTGAGTGGATACTGCAATACCCTTCCTCTTCAGCCTCCAGTTGAGGTTCTTCGCTGCTTTTTTTCTAACCATGAAGAGTACCTCCTTTCGATCGGAACTGAACTATCTTATGACAGAAGGGATAGACAAGTCTTAGACTGCTTACCCAACATTTTGAAAAAGGGCGATCACTCTGTTTGACTGTGCTTGGTTTTGGTAAAAATAGAAATGTTCATCTTCTTCGCACTAGTGGTAATTCAACCTTTCAAAATACAATTTGTTCGTTATAATGAATAGTAGAAACAAAACACTTTTATCCAAGGGGGTAATCCATGTTTGCCCGGCAACGGCTCGTTCTGTGGTTTCTTTTTATTTGCCTAGGAGCTCTTCTGTATGAGATTGTGAAAGAACGGTTGAATCATTACGAAAACCAGTGGACACTGGCTTGGAGCGATGAATTCGACGGCTCCACTGTGGATCGGTCTAAATGGAATGTGCTCGATGTCGCCTCCCCTCGCAACAACGAACTCGAATACTACACCCCGGAAGCCGTGTCAGTGAAAGACGGATTCCTCAGCATTCGCACAGATAAACGAAGCTATAAAGGATTGAATTACACATCGGGTGCGCTCGAAACGAGATTCAAGTATGATTTTCTATACGGTAAAGTGGAGATACACGCACGCCTTCCTAAGGGACAAGGGATCTGGCCTGCCCATTGGATGCCTCCGAGCGACCACGTTTCTCCTTATGAAATCGACATTATGGAAATGCTCGGACATGAGCCAAACAAAATCTACCTGACGCACCACTGGCTGGGATGGATCCCGAAGCAGTATACGGGTACTTACGTAGGTCCTGATTACTCGGAGGCATTTCATACCTTTACCGTTGAGTGGGAGCCAGGAAAAATCACCTGGTTCATCGATGGAATCGAGCGATACTCCTCTACCTCGCATGTCCAAAGCACGCCCGCCTATTTATACCTGAACACAGCTGTTGGAGGAAACTGGCCTGGTTCGCCAGATGAAACAACCGTGTTTCCTCAATTCCATGACATCGACTATGTCCGCGTCTATCAGAAACAAAAAGCCGTTGACTGGAAGTTCTGGTAGTCCTATAATAGATTCATATTGTTCTTATTAAAGAACGATTCTTCCTTCTGCCAACGCCCCTTTTCCGAAACCTTCTGCAAGAGAAATAGGAGTTGACTGTATGAAAATCATCATTAATGCGGATGATTTCGGCATGTCCCCTTCCACGGACGACGCTATCATCCAGACCTTTTCGATCGGTGCCCTTTCTTCCACAACGATCCTCGCGAATGGATCGAATTTCGAAGCCGCCTGCCAGAGAGCTCACGAGCAAAAATTGCGAAACTATATCGGGCTTCATATCAATTTGACAGAGGGCATGCCGTTGACAGATGACATCCGGGAATGCCCACGCTTTTGTGATGCCGATGGTTTTTTTCTCCCGAAGAACAACACGCTCCCTCACCTACTCCTCCCCATGAATGCGGATGAAAAAATGGCTCTGGTCAATGAGCTCCGAGCGCAAATCCGCCGATGTCGTCAACATGGCTTGCCACTCACACACGCTGATTCCCACAACCACGTACATACAGAAATCATGATCGGGACATTGATTATGGATGTTCTCAAAGAAGAAGATATTCCCTTCTTGCGTTTGACACGTAACATCGGTACTGACATGTCTGTAGTGAAAAAAGTATACAAGTCCCTCTACAACGGAATCCTGTCGTCAAAAGGACTGCGCGGGGTCAACTATTTTGGAGAATTTGAGGACATGATTGCCATCTACAAAAATGGCGGAAACCGGACTGGATCTGTAGAAATCATGTGCCATCCGGTTTTTTCTGAAAACGGCAATATCAACGATCTGTGCGGAGCCTCTATCACACAGCAGTTCCAGGAGCTCATCGCGCTTATCCCCGAAATGCAATTGACAACGTATGGCCAAACCAAGCAAGCCGGATGACAATACAAATGGGGCGAGATCCAAGTGATCCCGCCCCTTCTCCATGCTATACAGTCGCCACCGCCAAATTGCTAACCTGTAGATCTACCTGCTCTCCCCGCACGTCCTCTCCCTCGAGAAAGCGCATGAACAAGGCAATCGTCACCATGTTCCCCAAATGAGTATCCAGGATCTCACTCATCTTCAGCTGATTGTCCAAGATTCCTTCCTGCTTCAACAGGGCAATGGATTTTTGTGTCACTTGCATACCTCTGATTGTCCTGAACAATTCGGGGTGCTCCGGACTTTCCTGTAAATAAGTTTTATGGAAGAGCTTGCGGCCCAACACCTTCGTCGCTCTTCTCGTCCGATTACGAATGTATTTGATCATATCCTTCAGCATTTCCATCTTTTCATAAGAGACCGATATGCCGCCCTCAGCCGTACGGATTTTAGCAACGGGTGCGTTTAACTTCGTAATCATTTTCCGATGATACTGATTGAAAAAACGCTCCCTGCGCTTCAAGTGAAAGCCATACCTTACCAGATCATACTCCAGAAAAGGAGAGTAACAGCCAAATAGATGACTCGCCGCGGAAATAAACGTGCTAGCCACTGTTTTCATCCGAAAATGATAATAGATGCTGTCGTACGTTTTCGTATTCGTATCCAAGAGATAACATCCCAGCTTTTGGACCACCCGATCTTCGAAGCTGTCGTTCAACGTTTTGTATTCGCCCTCGAAATACGCGCTCTTGCACTTGATTTGCAGCATCCTCATCCGCAAAAAGCGGCGAATGTTTGCCTTTTTGCGTAAATAAAAGGGGAAGTCTTGCACCCACATATTTTCTTTGAAAAATTCCCCGCCGATACCGGAAATGACGAGATCAACTCCTCGCTCCTCCCGATTCTTGTGATGTGGCAAGGTTCGATAGTGCTTGAACAGATCGTTCATCCCATCGCACCATTCAAACAGTTCCGGAACGTTTTGCTCCAGTCGATCGACACACGGCACTGAAATATGCAGCTCGTGCTTGAGCGCTTTGGCGACATGCTTGGGAACCTCGACATCCTGGATCCCTTCCATGCCCGTGATAGCCGCCTCGAAGGGAACGCCATGATGATCGAGCAGCACACACACGAGCCGAGAATCTACACCACCTGTTAAATCCGCACTTACCTTCATCTGTTTAACAGACTGGCTGAACAATCGAAAAAATTCCATGACGTCTACGTTGGGACAAGCATCTTCTAGGGTTTCCAGTTCCTTGGAGAGGATTGTTTTTTTATGATTGCAAAGAACGATAATCTCATTACAGTCGATCTTGAAAATGCCATCCACCAGCGTGCGGTTATGGTAGATGCTCCCGAAATTCAGGAATTCAATAATGGATTCTTTGGACACCCGCTCCTTGCCATACCCACTTTGCCTCGCCAAAGTGAGAAAAGACGTCGAGACGACGGACTCCATGTGAAACGCCTCGAATGCCCCACTGTTATCAATGAACGCATAGTATATATCCGCTTGTTTGTCGTAGACTGTCAAAAAAAAGTGGCCCTTTAACATTTTGACAGCTGCTATCATGTTACTCATTCGGAGTTCTTCTACAAAAGCCATGACAGACTCGACTCCTGCCGCCACTCCCAGAATAAAGACAAAACCTTTCCAGCCAACGATATAGTTGGCATCCTCCCAGACCTGCTCTTTTGTTTGTAGTTGTGTAATGCCCTCACTCGTGATCAGCATGCATACTCACCCTGTTCTATCGAATAATTCACTACGAGTGGGAAAGAATCGACATCTGTCTCTCTCCCCAGAGACCGGCTTGCTGCCCTTTCGATTCTGTTTTCTTTCTGTCCAGAAAAAAGATCAATGTCGCTAATGAAATCAAATTTCCCAAATGCTGATTGTGTATCTGATCGATCGTCAAATCGGGATGCAGAATGTGAACCTCTTTTAACAGGCTCAATGACTCCTGGGTATGGCGAAGTTGTCTGATCGTCGTGAATAGCTCGGGATGCTCTGGGCTGTCTGACGTATAGCTTTTCTTGAGCACCTTCCTTCCCAGCATTTTCATCAGCCGTTTGGAATAACTGACCGCGTATTTTCGTACATCCTTTGCCACCTCCAGTCGATCGGTAGAGACAGAGATTCCGCCCTCTGATGTTCGGATTTTTGACACCTCGGGATTCAGATGAGTAATGATTTTGCGGTGAAAACGGTTGAAAATGCGCTCCCTTCTGTTTAATTGAAATCCATATCGAACGAGGTCTTCGTCCAGCAAAGGTGCGTATGTTGGCAGCACATGATTGGCGGCCGTCAAATATTTGCCCGCGATCGACTTCATCCGATAATGGTAGTAAATGTTGTCATACGTCTTGGTATTGGTCTCTAGCACGTAAGGGGAAAACTCATCTAGCATCTGCTTGGTAAGGGTTTGTTGGAGAGGAACAAACGAATCATCAAAATAGTGATGACCACAAGGGATAGGGAGAAACCGCGTATGGAAAAGACGACTCAGGTTTGCCTTTTTGCTGGCGTAGAAAGGAAAATCCTGAAGCCAGAAAAAGTCTTTGAACAATTCCCCTCCGATTCCGGTAATGGCAATTTCCATTCCTCGCTGGACGCGGCTCCTGTTATGTTGAAGGGTTCGATAGTGCCTAAGAAAATCGTTCAAGCCATCACTGATCCGAAACAGCTCTTCGACTTCCTCCTCCAGATGATCCAAGATCGGGTGGGTCACATGGAGAGAAACTCCAAATAAGCTAGCTACCTCTCTGGGTATATCCACATCCTGAATGCCTTCCCTACCCGAGATGGTCGTTTCAAAATCGACACCATAATAATGAAGCAAGACGCCGATCATCCTGGAGTCGATTCCACCCGATAAATCCACGCTAACCCGCTGATTACGCAGGGACTGGGATAGTTGCTGAAAAAACGCATGAAAATCTACGGCTGGCTGTGATTCATCATAGATGGGGGTGAGCTTTTTTTGTTTGACCATGACCTTTCGACGGTCGAACACGAGCAGTTCATTACTGTCGATTTTTCGAATCTCCTCGAAGAACGTTTTATTTTCAAACAAATGACCAAAATTGAGAAACTCCATAATCGCCTGACGGTTCATCTTGGTGATGTTCAGATTCTTGTGCCCGGCCAGCGTGAGAAAGGAACTGGATATGGCATCCTCCGTATAGAAAGCGTCGTGGCAACCGCTCGAATCGACGAAGCAGTAATACAGATTTAGTTGTTTGACTTTCATGACCATCAAGTAGCTACCTTTCAAATGCAGGACGTCCTGGTCCAAGTTCGACTCGGTAAAGAACGTCGCAAAATGCCGCACAGAAGGCAGCCCCGCCAAAACTCCCTGTATATACAAAAAGCCTTTCCAGTAAAAAACAGCCTTGTCGTTTTCCCAGCGGTGAAATCCGGAATCGTCTGTCGTTATCCCTTCACGCGTAAGTAACAAGTATACTCCCCCATTAGCTTGTAATCCGTTCCTTCCTGCATTAGGTGCCATGACACTGCCCTTTGTTAGAGTGAAGGAACTCCATAAAGAGAAAAAACGATAAGAAATGACTGAGATGGGCGTCATGGATATCTTGCAACTGAACATTCCCTTGCAAGATTTTTTCCTCCTTTAACAGCTCAATCGCATCCTTTGCTAACCGTGATTCCCGGATTCGATTGGTCAATTCCGGATGATCAGCAGGCTGCCTTGTATAAGAACCATGAAAGAGCCTTCGTTCGATCACTTTCATGAGACGAGTCCCTTTGTCCCACACATATTTTTGAATGTCTTTGCCAACTTCCCACTTGTCTGCCGACACGGAAATCCCGCCCTCTGATGTTCGAATTCTGGAGATGAGTGGATTCACTTTGGAGATCGTCTTGCGATGAAAGGTATTGAAAAACCGCTCTCGTCGCTTTAAATTGAAGCCGAATTGTACGAAGTCGAGCTCCATCATGGGAGCATAGCTGGGCAGCACACGGTTGGCTGCGGTGATAAAGCCACCACCAATGGTAGGGAGCTCATAATAGTAGTAGATGTTGTCATACGTTTTGGTGTTTGTGTCCATTTCATAGCGGGCCAGGTTATGTATCGTTCCGTTTTGCAGCTTTTGATTCGAGTCCGCATACTCCCCGGTAAAATAGTCGTTTTTGCACGGGATGGGGAGCATAAACATGGTGAACATGCGATCCAGCCGCGATGTTTTGCTCGTATAAAACGGGAAATCCTGCAACCATAATTCGTCTTTTAGAAATTCGCCGCCAATACCGCTCAAGGCAAGTTCGACGCCTCTTTTCACCCGATTTTGATTATGCTGAAACGACCGATAATGCTTGAAGACATCGTTTAATCCGTCACTGACCCGAAACACTTCCGGAATACTTTCCTCTAAGCCGTCAATACTGGGACGCGTCACATACAGCGATGTCCCCATGGCGGCAGCCACTTCCTTTGCGATCTCGACGTCCTCCATACCGTCCATCCCGGAAACAGTCGTTTCAAAGGGAACGCCAAAGTAATCCAAGAGGACCGCAATCAGTCGTGAATCTACTCCACCTGTCAAATCCACACTCAGTCGATACTCTTTGATGGACTGAGCAAACTTCTCGAAAAATTGGAGGTAGTCAAAATCACCTTTTCCCGCATCGATCGGAGCCAAATTTTTGGAGTGGACACTCTTCCCGTTCGGTCCAAAACGGATGATCTGGTTACGATCAATCCGGGAAATGCCCTCGATTAGCGTCTTATTGGAGAACACGTTTCCAAAGTTGACAAACTCCAGAACGGAATCTCGGTCTAGGCTAGAAGGAGTCACTCCCTGATAGGAGACTAGCTCTAAAAATGAAGTAGAAACTGCTGATTTTGAATGAAAGGCGGTAAACCCGCCATTATTGTCCGTAAAGCAGTTGTACTTGTGCGTCTGTTTTTCCTTCACCACCATAAAGAAGTGGCCCCTCAACGCCTTCAATGCACGATCGATTCCTTTCGACGCTACCAATCGAGAAAACTCTCGAACAGATGCAGCCCCGGGTGGGATTCCCAGCAAGTAGAGAAAACCTCTCCACCGGAAGGAATAATCCGGATTCTCCCACGATTGCAGATCACTCTCTACACTCCTCATTCCTTTCGCTGTCAACAGCAATTCCAACTTCCCCCTTCTTCTCCCTTAGTCCGTATGCCGCTTACTAGCCCAGAATGCCTCTCAGCTTTTGATTGTCAGCAATGATGATTCTCGCCTTGTTCACAAAGGAAACCTTCTTTGTCGCGTCCTTATTTAACTGGATGATTTTTTGAACAAACGTCTGCGGGTGGTTGACACAAAAATCTTCATCAAAAATGTCTTCAGAGTAACCGACCGTGCTTTCTTTGGTCGCCAGTACCGGGATACCCTTCATGATCCCCTCGAGTATCTTGATTTTCGCACCGCCACCCAGCGTGTTCGGGACGATGAGAAAATCACAGCTACGAATGTATTCGTCCACGGATTTGACAGCTCCGGTCACGACGATTTGCTCCGAGCGATATTTTTGAATCCGGGGACTGGGATCACGCCCGACTACGAATAGCCGGTAGCGATCATCAAGCTTGACGAGCTCCTGAAACACATTTTCGATGAACCAAACGGCCCCGACCACATTGGGGTACCATTCCATGCTGCCCAAGAGCAGCAGCTTGTAGGACGGCTGTTCTACGTGTTCTCTCTCTTTAATCGTCGGGTAATTGTAGTAGGGAGGAATCACGTGGATTTGACTGGCGGCTTTTCCCATGTCCGAAATGAGCTTTTTATCCTCCTCGGAAATGACCCAGATATCGTCAACCGCGTGAATCGCTTGATACTCCAGCCTTTTAATCCCTCGATTGAGTAGGCGCAATTTCCATTTATCTTTGCTCCGGGCCTGGTACCTGATTTCTTCTCGGGCGTTCAGATGCTCGATGTTATGTTGGATGAGCACGAGCTTGGTCCGCTTACGATCGACGTGCTTCATAATCGTTTCATATAGAAAATACATCCGTAAATGATCGAGAATGATGACATCATAGTGAGTCTGTGACAAGAGTTGATCCGCTTCATGAATCATTCTCTGTAAATATTTTTGGGTGCTATCACCATAGATGAGAATTTTCTTGTAGTTCTCCCATTTCGTCGGGTGATACGGAACCAGCCTTATCTGGCGAAAGAGTGTGGAATAGTAGCGATACTCATCGGTTTCGACATCTGTCTCGTCGTATTGGTAGGAGAGCACATCAAACGAGCTATCGGCACTGGTGATTCTCTCCAGAATACCGAGTGAGTAGATCGCATCACCAGAGTTGACTGGGAATAGCTTTCCCGCAATGTACAATACGTGTTTTCCCATAGTTATCGCATCCTCAACTGGTTTCGAAATGGCAGACATCGCTTGAGAAAAGTCTTACCTCTATATATCCGCAAAAGCATGGGGTATTGCAGCAGGATCTCGTGTCTCTGCCGGAACAATTCCTGTCGCTGCCGATCGCTGACTCCGCCGCCTTCATACTTACAGATCGCCTGATCCACCTTTTCAAACGTGTCCCCGTTCTTCCGCATCTCCAGAACAGCTTTGAAATCAGCCGAAATCGAATAGTGGCAATCATACAAGACACGTCGATGAAGCCTCGTCGCGAACAGGATGGATTGGTGGCAGATCATTTGCGTGCTCAGATAAAAGTCGCTCAGCCGGGCGGCTTGTGATACGACACTCCCATTCCGATAAATATTTCCATACAAATGTCCCGCTCCTGTACGTCCCGGTAGAAGCGCATCCAGCACGACATGATTGTAGAAGACATCACCTGCATTCATGAAAATGACATAATCACTGTCTGGAGAGACCATGGTTAGCCCTTTGTTCATGGCATCATAAATACCTTCGTCCGGCTCGGAAATCACGGTGTTGATAAAGCGGCGATAGCGTTCTACGAGTGCCAGAGTCTCATCCGTGGATCCTCCGTCCACGACGATATACTCCTTATTGCGGTACGTTTGCCCCATGACGCTTTGGATCGTAGCCTCCAACCTCGGTCCTGCCTGATAGGTCACCGTAATGATGCTTATTTTTGGCAAATGCAGTTTGGCCGTCACTTGCGCCCCTCCTTCCCGTCCAGATCCACGTGCAGATGGAATCCTTTCATGTAGCCTATAAAGAAGAAAAACAAGGTAACATAGGTATATGATGCGATCAGCGTAGGCTCGACCATCATCGCCACCAAAAAGGAAACCGAAATTCCCATGACTCCGTATGATTGACTTGGTCTCGTCCTCACAAAACGAATCAAGTAAGGTAGGTGCTTGAGCTGGATAAACAATAGCAGCAGCATGGGAATCCAGCCTACATACCAGCCCACATCCAACCACAGATTGTGCGCGTAATCATACGGAGAGAAGTCTGTTTTGGCTCCTCCCATCGGATACTCAAACAGTCCTAGCACCCCTTTGTACCACAGCTCATAGCGAGGGGTATCAAACCCTTCACTGATCAAACGTTCCATGAAAGGATTATCCAGCAGACTCTTCGTCTCGGAGAAATCGATGAAAAACAGATTCAACGGCAGTAGGCAAACAACGATGATGAGGATAATCAGCTTCTTGTGGGTGAGCTTCATTTGGGTCACGTACATGAGGGTAGCCAAGGAGAAGGAAAGAACCCCCGCATATATGGGACTGCGGTTCTGAAGCATGAGGTTGAAAAATACGCTGGACAGCGCGAGGGCGAGGAAGCATCCTTTTACAAGCAAGTTAATTCGACTATAAACCATGGAGATCAGACAGATACCCAAGGAAAAAAAGATCCCGATGATCGGGCCATTCACAATTCCCCCATTCCAAAAGGAAGGTACTGCCCTTTCTGCGATCAAATAATCGTTACTGGCAACTTGCCCCAAATGGTCCAGAGCAAACTTCGCCGTTGATAGCAATCCGTACGTGAACAGGCCGCCTACGGTCACCGCGATGACTGCGCTAATTTTCTTAAAGTTTTGTGCGAGAAAATAACCGATGATGTAAGCCATGCTCATGTTCACGATTAGAAACATCATTTTGCTCTCTAGCCAATCATCATCCGTCGTAATCTCGAATAAAACACACATTGTGTAGTACAAAAAGGCGAATAGAAAAACGAGGGATGCGTCGATCAGGAAGGAAACAGTCACTCTCTTATGTTGCAAGAAAAAAATGACAGGAAAACACAGGATCAGACAGATTAGAGACAAGTTTGGAATGCTCGTTCCATAGAGGAAAACACTGAGCAACAGGAAATAGGTAGCCATCGTATAGGTTGTTGCCCCTTGATTTGCGGACAGCTGTTCATTTTGGCTTCGCGATAGAATGATAAACGTGTCACGCAAGCGTACCCCTCCAGGCAACCCTCATATTCTATGGTCTGACGGTCGATTGATGCTGATTAAGATACCATTCATACGTCTTTTGAATTCCTTTTCTTAGCGTCGTACTTGCTCTCCATCCCAAGCCCTCTATCCTCGTCACGTCCAACCATTTTCGTGGTGTCCCATCCGGTTTTTCCGAGTTGAAGACAATATTCCCTCGAAAGCCGACGATCTGCTTGATCATGGTCGCCAATTCGCCAATCTCCACATCTGCCCCGGTACCAATATTGACGAACGATCCGATATCGGAATGGCTGTAACGTTTCATCAGATACACGCACGCGTCCGCCAGATCGTCGACATACAGGAATTCCCTTCTCGGTTTTCCCGTCCCCCATACCTCGACGTGAGAGGCATCCATCGTTTTGGCTTCATGGAATTTGCGTAACAACGCCGGTAGCACGTGAGAACTCTCCAGATCAAAATTGTCGTTGGGGCCGTAGAGATTCGTCGGCATCACTGCCAGAAAATCAGACCCATATTGGCGATAGTACGCTTCGCACATCTTGACCCCTGCAATTTTGGCGAGAGCGTATGGCTCATTCGTCGGTTCCAGCTCACCGTTGAGCAAATACTCCTCCCTGATCGGCTGTGGAGCAAATTTGGGGTAGATACAAGAACTTCCCAGGAACAACAGCTTTTTTACACCGTACAGATAGGCTGCATGTATCACATTCGTCTGAATCACCAAATTATGATAAAGAAAATCAGCCGGGTGCGTTGCGTTGGCAGAAATCCCCCCCACTTTGGCCGCAGCCAAAAACACATACTCAGGCCGCTCTTTCGCAAAAAATTGCGCAACAGCGGATTGATCCAGCAGATCCAGCTCGCTCCTGGTCTGTTCGAGCACATTTTGGTATCCCTGCGATTCTAATGCCCTTTTGATAGCTGATCCGACCAATCCCCGATGTCCTGCAACATAAATACGTGCATCTAGTTCCACTTACAGGTACTCCCCTTTCGAACGAATTTGCAGTTGTGCCATAATTTTTCTCAAACGAAACGGCACGAGAATCGCCTTGGTCTGCATGGCACCCGTTTTGTGCAGCGGACGAAAAAAGAAGCAAGAGCCATGTGTCTGAAACCAGTACGAAAACAGGGAGGCAATCGTAGCTCCCATTGCTCCATATCGGGGAATGAGTATCAGATTCAACAGAACGTTCATGACACATCCTAGAAATGAGGTGACGAAATGCCACTTGGTATAGTTCATCGTGTTTAGAAACGAGCTTCTCGCTACACCCAAATTGACAAAAAGTCCAATCCAGATATAACAGATCAAGATAGAAGCGGCTGCCGAATACTCCTGCCCAAATAGTGTAACGATGAAGGGAGCAAAGCACGTCGTGACAATCGCCGCAACGTAACCGATAAACGCCATGACATCGTACAAGTGCTGCAGCCGTTCATAAAACAGCTCATCGTTGATTTGCTTGGCTTGCACGATGCTGGGAAACGTCGAGGAAACGATGGCGATTGGTACGAAATACCACATTTCCCCCAATCGGACTGCCACCGAATAAATACCAAGCTCGTGGTCTCCCGCCATCTCACCGATCATAATCTGATCGATCCGCATGTAGATCATGATCGCCAGACTGGAAAAGATCAATGGCCAGCTATCCTTCAACATTTCGATAGAGCAGGCAAAAGTCACTCGCCATTTCCTCATCGAATTGCCATGCAGACGATAACCGACCAACAGCCCAATCGCAACGATGACAGACTCAGCCATGCCCGCATAAGCAAAGGCAATGAGCGGAGCATGCAGCACGATCATGACGACTTTAACCAAGGAAAGGAGGAAGAACGAGATGCCGTATGCGTAGACTTTTACTTTGGCGTATACCTGTGACTGGAACCAGTAGTCGATCGTATCAAACGATTGCAGGATCATTCCCATTGCAACCAATGTCACCATCCATTGCGTATGAGGATCGTCTGGTCGCAGGAAGATAATTAATCCAACAGTAAGCGCAATCGTGAACAGAGAGCCAAACAGCTTCAAAACAAACGCACTACCCATGAACTCGTCTTTTCGTGACGGCTGGTTGACGATGTTGCGCACGACGATTCCATCGAGCCCCAATGCCGCTAGCGCTGAAAAGAGAGCAACAAAGGACTGTGCATAGTTTAGCTGCCCGTACTGCTCTGGTCCCAGATAACGGGCGATAGCGATCCCAACAAAAAAGGAAACGACCATTCGAAAGACTCGCTCGACTGCCAGCCATCCCGTACTGACCACGATTTTTTTTAAGTCTTGACTCTTGCTAAACAATTGCACGAGTGATAGGGTGATCGTTCGCCATTTATGAATCATAGGGAGAGTAACAGTTCTTTATTGGCTTCTGCCAGATCGGACTGTACCATCGATCGGACCAATTCGGCAAACGTACATTCAGGCTCCCAGCCCAGGACTCTCCGGGCTTTCTCCGGGTTGCCCAAAAGCAAGTCGACTTCCGTAGGCCGAAAATATAGTGGGTCTACCTGCACTAGCACCTTTCCTGTCTGCTGATGGATCCCCACTTCCTCGACACCATGCCCTCTCCAAGCAAGCTCAATGCCATTTTCACGGAAAGCCAATTCAACAAACTCCCTCACGGAATGCGTTTCTCCTGTCGCGATCACGAAATCTTCTGGCACCTCTGTCTGCAGCATGAGCCACATTGCTTTGACGTAATCCTTTGCGTAGCCCCAATCTCGTTTGGCATCCAGATTGCCCAGATACAATTTGTCCTGCAGACCCAACCGGATCCGTGCTGAAGCTCGCGTAATCTTGCGTGTAACGAACGTTTCTCCCCGCAGTGGTGATTCATGGTTAAAAAGGATGCCGTTGCAGGCAAACATCCGGTACGCTTCCCGATAGTTCACGGTGATCCAGTAAGCGTACAGCTTTGCTACTGCATAGGGGCTTCGCGGATAAAAAGGCGTCGTTTCCCGTTGCGGCACTTCCTGCACCAGTCCGTAGAGCTCACTGGTCGAAGCCTGATAGAATCTCGTTTTTTCTGTCATGCCCAAAATACGGATCGCTTCTAGTAGCCGCAGGGTCCCGATCCCATCTGCGTTAGCAGTATATTCCGGCGTTTCAAACGACACTTTTACATGACTTTGAGCGGCCAAGTTGTAAATTTCATCTGGCTGTACTTCTTGAATGATACGGATGAGATTCGTCGAATCCGTCAAATCGCCATAATGGAGAAAGAATCGGCTGTCCTCGTCATGCTTGTCTTGATAGAGGTGATCAATCCGGTCCGTGTTGAACGAGGAAGCCCTCCGTTTAACTCCATGGACCTCGTACCCTTTCTCTAGCAGAAACTCCGATAAGTAAGCACCGTCTTGACCTGTAACCCCTGTAACCAACGCTACTTTTTTCATCTGGATGGACCTCTCCTTTATCCGAGCGCGGATTTACTCATGATCCGCTGCTTTTGCAAAACCCTGGATTTTCTATAAATGGCGTAAGAATCGTACAAAAGTACAAAAGCAATGGAAAGGAAGAATCCGATGACAAACGCCATGAGGATGTTCAAAATCGGTCTGGGATAGACGGGATTGGGATTATCCGATACCTTTGCTTCTGAAATCACTTGGATGTTGTCGATCTTCATCATATCTCTGATCTCTTCTACTGATATTTTGGACAAGGTATTGGCGATTTCCACTGCGGTTACTGGCGACGGGTCTCGAACCGTAACTTCGATCACCTGCGAGGATTTTACGGGCTTGACCTCAATTTTGTTATTCAGCTCACTCGTAGATAATCGTAGCTTCATAGCGATCATTGCCTTCTCAAG
Organism: Brevibacillus choshinensis; assembly: GCF_001420695.1. Lineage (NCBI taxonomy): Bacteria > Bacillati > Bacillota > Bacilli > Caryophanales > Paenibacillaceae > Brevibacillus > Brevibacillus choshinensis. Next base: position 125,344 of record NZ_LJJB01000010.1, read on the forward strand.
CACCCGTGGACTTTTGATCATGACTTGATACGTGTCCATCAATTTAATGCTCGTTTGAATATCGTTGTAATCAATTTCTCTCGATTGTTCGGTGCTATCTTTAGAGTTCGGCATCACCAGCAGTTCCACCGATGCCCCGTAGATAGGGGTAATGTAATAGTAACTGTAAATACCGATGGCAGAAGTGACAGCGGCGGTGAAGACAATGACAATCCAGAATCGTCGCCAGATCATGTCAAACAGCTCACGTACTTTCATATGCCCTCCTGGACTCCTAACGTGATCGTTCTTTTTACAGAACGTTTTCTTATAGTTTACCTCAAATACCCTCAAATTGGAACAGCCTTATTCGTGTGTTTTCCCACAAAAACCGTTGTATTCAGAGCCTTTTCGACAACTTTTTTCGATAAGGTCCCACACTACTTATCGTTCTTTATGAAGAATATTTTGAAGCATCCTCATCTTCGTTATTCGCCCAGGCATCTTTCCACGATTTCAAAATTTCTTTACTAATTCCAGACCTTTTCATTTCGCAGATTAATTCGATCCACTCCGGATCAAAAGGTGCATTCCCTGCTTGGCGATCATGGACATAGCGGACAAGACTCCCCAATTCCATATCTAAAACGCCTGCTATTTTCTCCAGTATCTGTATGGAAGGATTTGTCTTGATCCCTCGCTCCAAGGCATTCAAGTACGATTTTGTCACCCCTGATCGCTCGGCTAGCTCTGACATGGATAGCCCTTTTTGCATTCGCAATTCTTGAATACATTTACCAAGCAATGGCAAGCGCTCCCTTCATACCCACGCACCATTTTTTTCGATTTCTTCCCACGTCATGTAGATTCGAATAATGTCTTCTTCCACGAGTAATTGACCTGTTTGGACCTCAATGAACTCAAGGTCTGTCAATGCCTTGATCGCATGCTTTGCTTCTACAGGAATCGTGATCACATCGCCCGCCTTTACATGAAAAATCTTATCGTTCAGGCAAAATACTCCTTCACCGCGTATGATCGTCCAGACCTCACTGCGCATGTAATGCAGCTGATAGCTCAAGTTTTTGCCCGCCGCAACGCCAATGCGCTTGGTTAGCACTTCGCGTCCATCCAGCGATTTCGCATGGTCCAATACTTTGTACCATCCCCAACGGCGCTCCTCAAACATCGGTCTGGTTCCGATATCTTTCACCCAATCCTTCACTTGATGGCTGACGGATTTATCGGAGATCAGGATCCCATCCGGACTAGCCGCAACAATCGCATTAGACATTCCCAGCACAACAATGGGAATATCAAGCTCATTCACCAGATGGGTAGAGCAAGAACTCTCGTCCACTAGACCTTTCCCCACTTGATTGTCCACCATTTGATCCGTGATTGTATTCCAGGTCCCGAGATCACTCCAGCTTCCTTCATAGGGAAGAACGGCGATGCGATTCGTTTTCTCGACAATCTCGTAGTCAAAGCTGATCGGTTGCAGCGATTGATATTGTCGAAGCAGCTCTTCGAAATGAATCGGGATCCCTCGATCGATCAGCCCAGCAATCATCGTTTCCAACCGGAAAGCAAATACGCCGCAATTCCAAAGTGCGTCATGTGCGATCAGCTCTTGCGCTACCTCTCTCGTCGGTTTTTCCGTAAAATGATTCACGTGGTAGTACGACATCGAATCCTGATTACGATACGGAACGATGTAGCCGTACTTTTCAGAAGGATACGTCGGTTTCACTCCGATCAGCGCGAGCTCAGCCTCGGAATCACCCAAAACGGCTTCTAGCTCCTTGATCTTCTCGAAAAAGGTGTCTTCCACATAAGCGTCTACGGGCATGACCACACAGATTTCATTCATGCTGATTTCTTTCATCGAGTACAAATAGACAGCTGCCAACGCAATGGCAGGGAATGTATCTCTACGCTGTGGCTCGACCAGCAGCTCGACGTCACTGCCGATCTGATTCTGGATCATATCGACCTGCGTGTGACTGGTCGTGATGACCGACTCCTTCTGTAGATTCGCCGCCCCCAGCTGCTTCCAGATGCGCTGGATCATCGACTCCATCTCACCCTCGTCATTTTGCAGGAGTCTGAGAAACTGTTTGGATCTCGCGTCATTGGACAGTGGCCACAACCGTTTTCCTGAACCACCCGATAAAAGAATCAGCTTCACTGGTGTTTCCCCCGTTCATCCGTTTTCATTCGTTATTCGCCGTGTTTGCCATGTCGTAATACCCAAATAATCGCAGCAGTTTTTTCTTGTTCTCGTCATTTTCAAACGACACGCCTGCAGCTTGTTCTCTCTGCAGCACGACGCGTATGGTTTGGAGCAGAATTTTGATATCGAGGACGAACGAATACGTTTTGACGTACAAGATATCGAAGCGTAGTTTGTCTTCTACCTTTGTGCTGTAATTAGCTAGGATTTGGGCCAGGCCTGTAATCCCCGGTTTGACTGACAAGCGATAGGAGTAATCAGGAAGAATTTCTTGAAACTGCTTGATAAAATAGGGGCGTTCCGGTCGCGGACCGACGAGACTCATCTCCCCTTTCAGCACATTGAACAGCTGTGGGATTTCGTCCAGACGCGTGGAACGCATCATGCTGCCGATCCGTGTGATCCGTGGATCCTTTGCTGCTGCCAGGACGGGCCCTGTCGTTTTTTCCGCATCTACCACCATGCTTCGGAATTTGTAGATCAAGTAGGACCGACCACCTTCTCCCAGACGCTCCTGCTTGAAAATAGCAGGACCAGGAGAAGTGAGCTTGATGAGCGCGTACAAGATCAGCATCACTGGTGATAAAAAGAGAATCATGAGTCCAGATACCGCGATATCAAAGCTGCGTTTCATCAGCAGTTTTCTCGGGACAAACCTTGGCGGCTGAATCGATAGCACCAAGAGATCATCGATTTGCTGCAGCTCTGACTCCATGGCGAGCAACTCCACCATCTCCGGGACCACCAAGACTTCTTTTTCATGCTTGATGCACAGGCTGATGATTTCCGCCTTGTCTTCGCGATTCAGGCTGGGTCCCAACAAGACGACGTCGACTTCCCCCATTTTTTTAAGCAAGAACCGCTTGCTATTGGCGGGTAGAAATCCGTGGATGATAAACCAGCCTTTGGAGTGATTCATGCATTTCTCGGCTAATGACACGCCGTTCTCGATGGTGTCTCCGATGATCAACACCTTCTTGCTGCCATGCCTTTTCCGTCCCATGTGCCAGATCAGGGAACGACTCACTCCAAGCACGATGATCTGCAGAAAGGTCGCGAAGAGGATCACACTGCGCGGGAACGAAAACCCTTTGCCCAGATACGTTAAGGACATGGTGAGAATCATGACGAGCAAGAGCGAGAGCGTAATCGTATACACGAGATGATGCAGGCTTTTCCGCTTCCAGTTGGAATACAGGTCAAACATGTAGAAGGCAATGAGACAAAACATCGAGATCCATGGAAAGAGCGCGAGATACGGTTTGACATTTCGCAGAGGAACATCAAACGAAAAGCGGGATAAAAAGGAAATCGCGTAGCATGCATTCAGTAAACCAACGTCAAGTAAAGCCAGTAGTAATAGACGAAGCTTCAACTTGTTGCCACTCATAGGTTCCTCCTGCTTTTTTCAATGGAATCATCAGCCACTAACGATAGACATTCTGTTCCGAACATAGTGAATCGTTTGAAGCAAGCCCCGATGCAAGGAGACCTGTGGTTCCCATTGCAGCACCTCTTTCGTTCTGTCGTTGTTCAGACAACTGTGCCGAATATCCCCTTCTCGCGCAGGCAAATAAACAGGCTCGATGTGGACGGACATCATCTCGTTCAACAGTTCTACCAGATCGTTGATGCTCAAGGCCTGACTCGTGGCTACATTTAGCACCTCTCGATTGCCTGAGCGCAGAGCTGCCACATTCGCAGAGGCGACATCCTTTACATGAATGAAATCTCTCGTCTGTAATCCGTCACCGAAAATGTGAGGAGGTTTGTTTTGCAGCATTTTCTGGACGAAGCTCAGGATGACCCCGCCTTCTCCCGTCAACTCTTGACGCTCGCCGTACACATTGGCATAGCGCAAAATCGAGTAGTTTAATCCATACTGTTCAGAAAAAACGCGAATGTATTGTTCAGGTGTGTACTTGGATATTCCGTAGCAAGACAAGGGGAGTATCTGATGCGTCTCTTTGATGTAAGAAGCGTTGGGAATGCCGTATACAGCTGCTGAGGATGCGTAGATAAACTTTTGCACGTGGTGTTGAATAGAACACTCTAAGAGACGGAGTGTCCCGATAATATTGACGACGGCATCTTGAAGGGGGGCAAGCATGGACTGTCGCACGTCGATTTGGGCAGCTTGATGAATGACGACATCCGGTTTTTCCTGTGCGAAAATCACTTCCAGCTCTTGGCTCGTAATATCGCACGGATAAAACTTGGCTGACGAGTGAACCTGGTGTCTCCTTCCCGTCGAAAGATTGTCTACTACGATGACTTGCAGATTGTCAGCGATGAGTTGGTCCACAATATGCGAACCGATAAAGCCAGCTCCACCCGTCACAAGTACTTTCATCGCTCTCTCCCTTTTTCCTGAAAACTTGTCGTGACCATCTCTCTGTCCATCCCTCTGCCGATCGGATGGTACTCGATCCCCAGTTCGCTCAGTGCAGAAGCATCCAGACAATTTCTGCCATCGAAAACAACCGGTATTTTCATTTGTAGAAGAAGAGGGGCAAATGTAGGTAAGGTAAACTCTTCCCATTCCGTCAAAATAAAGGCTGCGTCAGCTCCTTCCAGCGCTTGTTCGGGGCGAGTGAGCAGTTCTACCTGCGAAGGTAAGAAGTATCGAGCATTTCCCATGCTGACTGGATCGTATCCGACGACTTGCGCTCCCAACTCCAGCAAGGCGCCTGCGATTGCCAAAGAAGGTGCTTCACGCATATCGTCGGTGTCTGGTTTAAAAGCAAGTCCTAGTAGCGCAACCCGCTTTCCTCGTAATTTACCTAAACGCTTGGTAGCCTTTTCGATCAGGAGCATCTGTTGCTTGCGATTGACCCGCTCTACTGCCTGGAGAATTTGAAAGGGGTAACCGGACAGATCTGCCATTCCCAAGAGAGCTTTGACGTCCTTTGGGAAGCAAGATCCGCCATAGCCGATCCCTGCTCGCAAAAATTTCTCCCCGATCCGTTGGTCCATGCCCATTCCCCGTGCGACATCCTCGATCGTTGCTCCCAGACGCTCGCACAGATTGGCGATTTCGTTAATAAAGCTGATTTTCGTCGCGAGGAAGGCATTCGACGAATACTTGATCATTTCCGCACTACGGATGTCGGTGTGCAGGATAGGAATGTGCATCGACTGATAAATCGTCGCGAGCGTATGTGCCACCGCCTCATCCTCTGCGCCAATGACGATTCTGTCTCCATGAAAGGTATCGTAGACTGCTGAGCCTTCCCGCAAAAATTCCGGATTGGAAGCCAGCTGGATCGATACTGGATGCAGCAGCTGCTCTGCAATGATTTGACTAAGAAAATGGTTCGTCCCAACAGGCACCGTGCTTTTGATGACGACAATGACATCGTGATCAACCGTACGACCGATCGAGCGGGCTACTTCAATCAGCGCACGCAAATCTGGCAGCCCGTCAATCCCTTGGGGTGTACCAACTGCGATGAAAATAACTTCTGCCTGCGCGAATGCTACTTCGTGATCGACTGTGAACGCGAGCCGATCTTCACGTATTTGTTGAGCTAGCAATTCTTCTAGGCCAGGCTCGAAAAACGGCACCCTTCCCGCTTGCAGCTGTGAGATTTTCTCTTGATCCACATCCACGCACATTACGCTGTGGCCAATGCTGGCCAGACAAACCCCTGTAACAAGTCCGACATACCCTGTTCCGACGATGGTCAATTTCATGTGTTCATTCCCTCTCCTATCCGCTCTGACCCACACTTTTTTTCCATGCGTTCCAGCCGTAATGCAGAAAACACCATGACGCTCGCAAGAAATTGAGTTTTTCGATATCTCGGTACAACCTCCACGTATTGCGTGCTGCTTTCCATTTGTTACTGGAGATCGACCCCACTACTTTGCGATAGTGGGAAAGCTCCTCCTGGATTCCGTAGGCGATGTGTCCTTCTCTGAGAATTTGCAGCCACAGCGCTGTATCCTGACGTGTCCGGATGTTCGGCATCTGTACGACCCCCAGCTTTTCTCTGTCCAACATGACCGTCAGGCAGCCGATGATCGTATTCTTCAGCAATCCGTTATAGTCGATCTGCCGCGGAATTGGCACCACAAACGGGGTTTGCGTTCCGTTTTCCTGGATGATGCGATACCGGGTGAAAGAAAAAGCAACATCGTTTCGCTGCATGTAGGAAACCTGCTTCTCCAGCTTTTCCGGGAGCCACAAGTCATCACTGTCCAAAAATGCGAGATACCTTCCCCCAGCGGTAGAAATGCCTGTATTACGCGCAACGGCTGCTCCACCGTTTTTGGGCATTACAATTAGACGAATGCGGGAGTCTATCATCTCCTCTTGAATCAAGGCGACTGTCTCATCCTTGGAGCCATCATCGACTAAGATGAGCTCCCAGTAGGGGTACGTTTGCCTTTTTACTGAATCGATCGTTTCCCGGATAAATCTGGCCGCATTGTACGTAGGAGTAATTATGGATACCAGCGGATACGCGTGTTCCTCGCGAATCGCCTGAACAGGGGAAACCGTCATTGCGCTACACCTCTCACCCATGTTTGATTCGTCTCAGATAGCGTTTGATAGAGCCTGATCAATTTTTCCGATTCCATCTCCCAGTTGTACTCGTTGACTGTAAAAGCCATCCCTTTCTGCCCCATCTCTTTCGCAAGCTGGGGTAGATCGTGCAACAGCGTAATCATCTGGGTGATTTCCATAACGTCTTCCTGATTCACAAAGACCCCTGATCCGACATGTCCTACTTTTTTCCTCCAAGCTGCAAAATCACTGGCGATAAAAGGGATCCCAAACCGCTGATACTCAAAAATCTTGTTTGGGCTTGTTTTGGAGTGATCGCCTATGTCCTGAATCGTAATCAATCCGACGTCTGACTGGATGATGTAGGCGAATGCCCGCTCTTGGGGCAAGCTCCCCATGTAATCCACATGCTTCCATCCCGATCTCGCCTTCGCTTCTTCCATCCCTGCCTGATCGTGGACAGGACCAATGAGCCACAGCCTTGCTGGGAAGATTTGATTCACGTATTCCATGGCTTTCACCATCTGCAGCAATCCCCGGGTACGGCCAATTGTTCCGACATAAATCAATCGAAACTCCGCTGCTTTAGGAACCTCAAGGCTGTGGGCGTACGCCCTCTCAATCAGTTCCCCTCTGGTGATCGGTGCATTTTCGAGAACGATACTCTTTGCCCCCAATCGCAGAGCGACATCCACTTGTGTCGCGATCGAAGCATCAAACACCCGTCCCGCCCAAGCCTCGAGCTGTCCAACAGCCTTTGCGATGACCTTTCGCAGCTTTCCAGGGATCCATTCACGCATCAAAATTCGTTGGGTAAAGTCTTCGTGCGTATCGTAGATGACCGTTTTACCCATGAGCTTTAATAAAAACCCAAGGGGCAACGTATCTGGATTGTGGAGGTGGATGATAGATGCTTTCGTCCTCAAGATCTTTCTCAGCATGAGCGGCTGCAGGAGAAACCGTTGAAAGCGGCTTTTATACCGTGGTACTCCCTCCACTATGAGCTGACCTTGTACCGCATCCCCTTCCTGCTCCTCATCCTTCCTGGCCAAGAGAACTACTGAATATCCGGCCGAAGCAAGTGCTTTTGCTTCCTTTTGATACACTCTGACATCTGTGGAAATGTGCACGGGTGCAAAGATACAGACTTTCGTAGGAAGTAGCATTCGGTCTTCACGATCATCCTTCCTTACTATTTTCGTTCTTTATAAGGAACGATATCTCTAAGTATATTCGCCTGAAGAAAATAACAAAAACGGCTAAAATAGCCGTTTTTAGCCATTTTAGCCGTTTTAATACGATTATTAAGCTTTTTCATGTTCGTTCTTAAAAAAGAACAAAATGGTTACAATAATCCCACTTCCAAGCATTTGATTGGGCTTTTTAACGTTGAGCGGTCGCGTCCTTGGCCGCCAGCAGTAAAAAATTCCGGATATCTTCCTTCGATATTCCTAGATTTTTGGCTTCCACGATCAATTCTTTCCACTCATAATCTATCTCTTCGGTGCCGAACTCTTTAGCGAACATGGTAACGACTCCTCTCAACCAGATTGCTCAATCCTTTCGCTTTATCAAAAGCCGCGTTTTTTCACTATTAGGCAAAAGGTTCTTTTCCTGCTATAATGGAAGAATCAGCAAAGAAAAAGGATGATTCTTTCCATGATTGGGACACGTATCAAGAAACTGCGAAAAGAAAAGGGCATTTCCCTGTCGCAACTGGCTGAACGTGCTGGAGTTGCTAAGTCTTATCTGAGTTCCATCGAGCGGGATATCCAATCGAATCCTTCGCTCCAATTCATAGAAAAGATTGCTCAGGTACTCGATGTTCCCATGAACGTCTTGATCGAGAAAGACCCTTTGACCGAGCCTGATTTGGATGATGAGTGGAACCAATTGGTCTTGGAAGCCATGAAATCCGGTGTAAGCAAAGAAGAGTTTCGTGGGTTTCTGGAATATCAGAAATGGAAGTTGGCCCAAAACAAGGAGTAGCCGTCCTTACCTTTTTTGTGTGATGGTCTGACCCTGCATCCAATTTTCCAAATAGTGCAGCAATGGTGTCCGCAATTCATCGCTTCTCATCGCGAACTCAATCGTCGTCGTGATAAATCCTAGCTTCTCTCCTACGTCGTACCGTACCCCTTCAAATTGATAGGCGTACACCGTCTGTTTTTCATTTAGACGCTGTATGGCGTCTGTCAGCTGAACTTCCCCGCCTGCTCCCTTTTCCTGACTGTCCAATATCGCAAAAATGTCGGGGGTCAGGATATAGCGTCCCATGATAGCAAGATTGGAAGGCGCTGTGCCTTTTGGTGGCTTCTCCACACAGGCGCGTACCCGATACAAACCACCCTCCTCAGCGACTGGATCGATTACCCCGTATCTTGAAGTGTGTTCTTCAGGAACTTCCTGCACACCAATAACCGAACAGTTTGTATGCTCAAATATTTCTGATAATTGTTTGATGCACGGTACGTCCGAACGAACGATATCGTCTCCGAGCAAAACGGCAAACGGTTCATTCCCGACAAATTTCCTCGCACACCAGATCGCATGTCCCAGCCCCAGTGGCTCTTTTTGTCTGATGTAATGAATGTTCGCGATCTTCGCGGAATAGCGAACCTGATCCAGTAAATCCAGCTTCTGCTTTTCCAACAGATTTTGTTCCAGCTCAAACGCGGAATCAAAATGATCCTCGATCGCTCGCTTTCCTTTTCCCGTTACGATGATGATGTCCTCGATCCCCGCTTCGACCGCTTCTTCCACGATATACTGAATCGTCGGCTTATCTACGATCGGCAGCATTTCTTTTGGCATCGCTTTGGTCGCTGGTAAAAATCGGGTACCCAGACCTGCAGCCGGAATAATTGCTTTTTTAATTTTTGATTGTGCCACGTCCCCAACAACCTCCTAGGAAAACCGAATCAAGTCGGGCAAAGCTCCCTGAAGCAGCAACATTTTCTCTTCTGCTTGCTCTTTGTTGTACGGGGAATTCGTACTGAGGTACACTTTCATCTTGGGTTCCGTACCGGATGGCCGGACAGTTATCCACGACCCATCTGCCAAGATGATTTTTATGACGTTTGCCTTCGGAAAAAACAACGGTTCCACTTGCCCTGTCCCCATCACCTTTTTTATCTGCAGTTCATAATCCTCTACTACCGACACTGCATAGCCTGCTATTTGTTCGGGTGGATTCTTCCGCAGGTTTGCGATGCTTTCCTCCATCTGCTCGCGTCCTTCTTTTCCCGCGACAGTCAAGGAATGAAGCTTTTCACGATAGTAACCGAACTTGCTATAAATCTCCTCCAATACCTGAAATAAATCTTTTCCTCTCTGTTGGTAGTAGAGGGCCATCTCAGCAACCAGTACCGTGATTTGTACAGCATCCTTATCACGGACAAAATCTCCCGCCAAATACCCGTAGCTTTCTTCATAGCCAAAAACGAAAGTGCGTGATCCAAGCGAACAGCACTCTTCGATCTTTTCACCGATGTACTTGAATCCGGTGAGCGTCTGGAGAGTCTCGACTCCATAGCTCTCGGCAATTTTCTCTCCCAGATCCGAGGTTACGATTGTTTTCAATACCAGGCCATTTTGTATCGTTCGACCTTTTACAGCCGATTGTCCCAGCAAATAGTACAGGAGCATGGCTCCTAGTTGATTCCCGTTGACCATCTCATACTTTGTCCCCGTTTTGACCAGAACTCCCAGTCGATCGGCATCCGGATCTGTTGCCATGATTAGGTCTGCCTGCTTTTCAGACGCGAGCTGCAAAGCCAGTTCAAACGCTTCCGGCTCCTCGGGATTTGGTGCTTTAACGGTAGGAAAACGTGGATCCGCCGTCGCCTGTTCCTCGACGATCTGAACACGGGTAAAACCTACCCTTTTTAACAAGTCAGGGATCACTTTGACCCCAGTTCCGTGCAGCGGCGTATAGACGATCGAAAGGCTATCGCCATTTTCCTCAATCAACGCTCGCTGGTGCAGCAGCAGTTCCACTTGTTGACAATACGCTTCCACGACTTCATTTCCAATCGAAATGATTCGCTCGTCAGCGCTATCGGTGGACCATGCAATGGCTGGAAGGATCAGTGGATCTCCTATTGCCTGAATTTCGGCGTAGATGCTTTGAGCATCTTCTTCGGTGATTTGACCTCCATCTTGATTGTATACTTTGATTCCATTGTATTCGGGTGGATTGTGACTGGCGGTGAGCACGAGACCCGCGGAGGCTTGGAGATGACGAATGGCAAAGGAGAGCAGTGGAGTCGGAGCAATGTCAGGAAACAGATAAACCTTTATTCCTGTATGAGCGAGGAGCGTCGCCATTTCACAGGCGAACTCCCTGGAGTATTTACGAGAATCGTAGGCGATGGCAACACCCTTTTGAGTGGCTGTCTCCCCTTTTTTGCTGAGGTAGTGGGCAAAACCTTGTGCAGCTCTGCGAACCGTATAGATATTCAGACGATTCGTTCCTGCACCGATGATTCCCCTCATCCCTCCTGTTCCGAATTCCAAGTCCTTATAAAATCGCTCCTCTATCTCAGTGCTATCAGACTGGATGAGCTGTAGCTCATCCAGAAGGTCAGTCGGCATCGACGTGTGCTTCAACCAGCGCGTGTATTCTTCCATGGCACCAGGACTAGGGTTCGTTACCTCATTCTTTTCTAGCATGAAAGTCACCTCTGGATTTTAGCATCATCTTCTCAACCATGCTCCATTATTCAACTTGCTACATAATGGGAGCTTCGTCGGATAGGCTTATACTACAATACGCCTATTTGAATGACAATAGACTTAATTTGTCGTTTGACGCGAACAAATAGCGAATTTTGAATAGAATGTCGATTTGTCAATAGTCTTTTTAACGCATTATTTCTACCATAATCTTTTTACATTCTCAGTCGCAACTATCTAAAGTTAGTGTTTTCAGAAATGAAGACGGTTTCGAAAAAGTTTTATCAATAAAACATACACCTCGTGCCTTTTATTGCTCCGAGGTGTCTCCACGTCGACCGAGTAGCGACCAAAGGCATTAGTTGCCTGTATAGCTGATCATTTGTACCCAGTCTGTATTCAATACGTTGTTGCTACCCGTTGTCAAACGACACCAGCCTAAGACGATATATCTGCTTCCGCTTGTGCCTTTGACGGATGGGGCTGTATTTTCGATTCGATCGCCAGCCGTCCATCTTCCTGAAGTCGGCATCGCTGTACCTAGCATCCGTTTGAGACCATTCACGATGGTCCCTTTGTAGATGACTCCATTTACATTGATACAGGTCGTCGTCCCGTTTTCATCGACATACGTTCCGCTACTATTGTTACTGTAGGAGACATAGCTATTGCCGTTTGTCGGAAGTTGGCACAAATTGAACATGACATCTGCCCCGTTTTGCACGATGTGATTAAAGTTGTTAGTCGTCGACAGAGTATAGGAATTATCTGATGGGTCGGATGTTTGATAATTGGGGAATTTGCAGGCGTTAAAGACGATATTGGATGAGCCTGTCGCAAAAACAACCCCAGATGTTCCTCTCGTTACGGGAGCACCCAAGAGATAATAGGAGTTAAAAGCATTTACTACCGCAGCCGTATTCTCAAAATAGAGCACGTCCCCTTTGATATCCTCAGCCCCACATCCGTTCAGTGTGACCCCATTGCATTTCTTAAAAGAATACGCACGAGCTGTTCCGCTGTTCACATGGTCTACGCCACAGCTCGTAAATGTGGAGTAGTTGAGCAACGTGATGTCAATGCCTACTTGAGCCGTGTTCGCCCAAACATTCGTGGCATTCAAGCTTGTGCCAGTCCCGTTGTTAGTCCCGTCATCCTGCCAACAAAGGGCAGATACACAGTCCCTGGCGAAGAATTTATCGATTTTCGTCATCCAGGAATCATAGGTGAAGAAACCGTAGTCACAGTAGTAGGTTTGGATATTGCTGAAGGTAGCGTGGGTCGTTCGGGGGGCGTAGATGCCGTATCGTACTCGTTTGGGGGCGGTGGAGTAAAGCGACAAAAACTGGAGTGAGGTATTGTAATTGGTGTTATTTTCACCATGGTCTACGAGGAAAAAGGCGTCGACATTATAATCGTCGGTGATGGCACTTCCCCGCGATTTTCGCGTTTTAGCTCCGTATGTGTTGTTCGTCGTCTTTTCGATGATCGTACACGGCACAAATGTAAATTTACCCGTGTAGATGTCATCCAATACAACAGATGAGATGGATGTTCCTTCGAGTACGATCCCTTGTGGAGGCAACAAAATCGGTTTGCGGATCTTAAATCTTTGGATTGGAAACGAAACGATCCCTTGAATGTTGGATTCGAAGCCGGTAGAACTGTTACTTGCCTTTTGCGACACGTCGTTGACAGCTCTCTGGATCGCATCTGACCAGTCTTCCGTCGCCGTCCCGACATTCACAGCATATTGCTTATAATCGGTGATAGAAACCACATACGGTTGTGGTGTTAATATACTCATCTATCTACCTTCCCTTCTAATGTGGAGTTGACCTGCAATACGATATGCAAACGAATCAATTTAGCCACGGCTTCTCCAATTTTCCGCTGACCACTAGTCCCTCTAAAAAAACAAGCTGACCAACCTGATAGTCAGGTGTCAGCTAGACAAAGGCGAATGCCACTTCCTGCAGCTAGGAATGCTGCGCAGAACCGTGCAGGACCGTATCGATCTCTTGTTTGATTCGTGACCGTTCCTCATCAGGTACCACATAATAGTAGATTCCGTTGATCATCTCACCTTGGCCACCGATTCTGAGCACATTAATTTGATCGAGTGCACTCTTGTAATGGAACATGAGATTTTGCATGTCATCAAAGGTGAGATTGGTTTTGACACTGGAGCCGATATCGGCCAGCACTTCATCCAGCTTGTTGACCGTGCCGATTTCCTTGGCTTTGGCCATCAATTCCTCGATGATCAATTGCTGTCGCTTATTGCGGCCGAAATCCCCCTCCGGATCATCGTGTCGCATGCGCGCATAAGCCAATGCCCTTTTTCCATCCAAAGAAATCTTCCCCTTCTCAAAGCGAAACCCTTCGTAACTGAAAGCACGCGGATTGTCCACCTCGACCCCTCCCAGGGAGTCGATGATATTGAGAAAGCCTTCCATATCTACCTTCACGTAATAATCGATGGGGGTATTCAAAAAACTCTCGACCGTCCGAACCGTCGCAGACATCCCTCCGAATGCATAGGCATGGTTGATCTTGTCCTGCCGTCCTACATCAGATATTTGCGTGCGTGTATCGCGCGGGATACTAAACATCAACGTCTTCTTTAACGAGGGATTGCTGACCAAGTAAATGATGGTATCGGAACGGCCTGCATCCGTCCCTCGCTTGTCAACACCAAACAACAAGATGGAAATCGCCTTATTCGCTTGCTGGTCGTCCGTTTTCTGTTCTTTTGTGGTGGGGACATCAGTCGCCTGAAAAGGTTGTGGTTGTGGTTGTGGTCCTAAGGGAGGTGGAGCTTGAGCTGCTGAAACGGAAGTCAAAGGATCATAGATCGCATTTGCTGTCTCCTCAACGTTTTTGTACAGTTCATAAAAATACCAGGAAGCCGCTCCAGTACCTATTACAAAAATAATGAGCAAAACTCGCAAGAATCTTTTCATCAGCCAACTCTCCTACTCAGGTCATTGGACAATCCCACTACTCCTAGCGTATTACGCCCCTCCGTATCTATTGACTCGCAACAGAAATTTCACATTTGTTTGGCTTTGACTAGCTACCCAAGTGTACAAAAAACAGCGATCGTGATTGATCGCTGCATCTTGCTGCCTACCTTCACCCGATGACTTGCAAATGAGGGTTATATCGTTTTACGTACTGATAAATGTCATCCCCAAACAGTTGGGCCTGCACTGGATTCACCGATTGTTTCGCCAAATGCGCTGCGAGCTCCTCGCGTCCTCGTTCTAGGCGCTTCCGAGCGACATCAGGGAGCGTCAAAACATGGGGCACCAACACTTGCAAAAACCAATTACCAACATGCTCTTCGGAAACGTCTATTTCCAGTTCAATGTCTTTGCTATCAAATTCAAAGAGATGGGTAAACAGCGATTCTCTGTCAGGTGTAGCAAGAGCGGAGATATCAACGTGTATCACACTCAAATAATATTCCTCGTTAAATAGGACAATTTCCGTATCAATCGCTTGATACTTTTTGGTCACCTGATCCATAAGCCCTCCTGATAGTTCATGACATATCTTTTAGCATACTATATTTTCGAATATTTAGGCAACTAATCATAAAGTAGGGATGTGGTCAGGGCCTCGCTCACGAGCAAGACCCTCCCCATCCTTTGCCTTTTAGACCAAACTTGAACCCTCAACAACCGCTTGCGCATCCTCACGGGAAATCAGTACCGCGCGAGCTTTGCCGCCACTTTGTCCTGCTACGTATCCGTCCGCCTCCATCATTTCGATCAAGCGTGCTGCCCTATTGTAGCCAACGCGGAACCTGCGCTGCAGACCGGATGCGGACGCCTGGCCTTGTTCAGCCACAAACACGAGGGCTTCTAGATAAAGGGGATCATCACCAGCATCAAACGATTGAACTTGCTGTTCCAAATCTTCCTTGCTGAAAATATAAGAAGGTTTTCTTTGCTTTTTAATGACATGCGTGATTCGTTCGATCTCGTCATCTGATACGAAGTTCCCTTGCAGACGGACAGGCGTCGTTCCACTCTCCAGGAAGAGCATATCCCCGCGTCCCAGAAGTCGCTCTGCTCCGGACTGATCGAGAATCGTCCGGGAGTCCACCTGGGAGAATACCGCAAACGCCAGACGGGTAGGCACGTTTGCCTTGATGTTACCGGTAATGACGTCTACGGAAGGGCGTTGGGTAGCGAGCAGCAGATGAATACCACAAGCTCGCGCCTTTTGAGCGATCCGTATGATGCAATCCTCGACATCCTGCGGTGACACCATCATCAGGTCAGCCAGCTCGTCAATCACGATGACGATGTAAGGGAGCGTATCATCCGTCGTTTGGTTATAGCGATCGATATCTCGTACCCCGGCTTCTACAAACAGCGTGTACCGCTTCTCCATCTCCTCCACCGCCCACTTGAGGGCAGCGGTCGCTTGTTTCGCTTCGGTAACGACAGGTGTCACCAGATGCGGCAAATGGTTATACGGTGCCAGCTCCACCATTTTCGGGTCGATCAAAAGCAAACGGACTTGTTCTGGTGTAGCTTTGTACAGCAAGCTGACAATGATCGAGTTGATGCAAACGCTCTTCCCTGATCCAGTCGAGCCAGCGATCAAGCCATGTGGCATCTTTTTGATGTCCGCAATGATCGGTTCGCCACCGATGTCCATCCCTAACGCTACAGCTAATGGAGAGCTGTGCTCCTGGAATTTATCGGAGCCGATGATCGTGCTGATCATGACAGGACGGCTCGACAGATTTGGCACTTCGATCCCGATCGCATTGCGACCCGGGATAGGCGCTTCGATACGGATGTCCTTGGCTGCCAGATTGAGCTTGATGTCATCAACCAGACCGGTAATCTTGTTTACTTTGACACCCGGAGCAGGCTGTAGCTCAAAGCGAGTCACGGATGGACCTTTGACGATGCCTACTACTTGGGCACTTACGTTGAAATTGGACAACGTCTCTTCTAACAGCAGTTTTTGCAGCTGCGTGTGCTCGTCGTCGTCATCGCTCGGGATCGGACTCGGATTGAGCAGGTCTAACTGAGGCATGCTGTAGGACAGTTCCAGCTCTTCTTTATCCTCCGGTGTTTGTTCCATTTGTGTTTGACTGGAAGTTTCTACTGTTGCCATTTGCATGGTCGTTGACTCAGCCGGCGCTAGCACTGGAGTCAACGGGTGACGGATCGGCACTTCCTGCTCTACCATTGGCACATCTGCTTCGGCACGTTCCAATAATCGGTTTATTGCCGGGATGTAAACAGCACTGTCCTCCGCACTTTCGACGCTTTCGACGCTTTCGACGCTTTCGGCGCTTTCTTCAACGGCGAGGTGTACCTCATCCGGTTCAGTCGTCTCCTCGTCCTCCAGATGGTACAGAACCGCTTCGTCTTCAGCATATGGAGTTGGCACGGCAGATGGCGTATGTTCCTGGAAGTCATCTTGAAGAGGAACCGGTTCTGATACTGGTTCTCCTTCTGTCTCATGTTCTTGAGTTGGAACTAAGTCTTGAGTAGTTTCTAGTTCCTGAGATGTCTGTAGTTCCTGATCCGCCACTGGCTTCAGTAGGGTCTCTGGTTCGAAATGTGTCTCTGGTTCAGGCTCCACTACCGCCTGCACAGAGCTGTCTTCAGTCATCACCCAGCGTTCTTCTCGCTCGTCCTCTTCATGTTCAGCTGGATAGCCACTGAAATGGGATGAGTCGAGATTCTCTTCTCCCTCTACGGCTTGTACTACTATCTCGTTGGATTCCTCTGCTTGGTCTGATTCCGACTCTGTAGATTCTGCTTCCTCTACCAACGCAACTGCTTGCTCAAACTCAGGCTCAGGCTCTTCGGCGGAAGTAGGCATCTCTACTTGAACCGTTACTGCTGTTTCTTTCAGTCCTTTTCCAATAACGCTCCAAGCAAATTCCTCGTCTTCCTTTTGCTCGTGAACAGGCTCATGATCGTCAGAGAGCGCGACCGATTCAAGATTCACGTCCTGGTCTTTTTCGACTGCCGCATCGTGATTCTCTACCAGATCGTCCTCTAACGTGATGCCAATCTGCTCTACTACACTACCAGCTCTATCGGTCACCTCTACTGGTGGAGACGCTACGACTGGAAGCTCTGCCTCCATCCCCTTTGCCCGTTCGTTGATCTGCTGCTGATCCCACTGCTTCAGCTGGTTTAGATGCTCTTCCTGCTCGATACGGGGATACACGATCCCTGCAGTCGTGTGAATCCGATGCTCCTCTTCACGTGTCGCTGGCGTAATTTTGCCATAGACAGGAGAAACAACATCAGAAGGCTTGTACGCCTTCTTGGTTTCCTCCGGTTGACTGGTACGTACGGGTGGCTCCGTCCTCCGTTCGACTTGTCGAGCTACTCGCTCTGCCGATTTGTCTGGCATGGCCTTTGCTATCTCTTGATTTCTACTCGTCTCTATATTCCTGCTGGTATATGGTGCAGGAGTGCTGTTACGGACGTTAGATTCTGTAGATCCCGTATCACGAGTTGCGCCTGGTTGGCGCTCCCATGAAGGCTGCCTCTGCTCACGTGAAGACGATCCATTGTCCGCCTGTTTTTCTTTTCGTCTTTTCTCCGGATATTCATCAGGAACGACAGGAAAACGAAATTGACGTTCTCTTTCCTGTCTGGACTGTTCCCCTGCCCGACTGTTAGCCCGCTCTTTCGGGTAGATGCTCTTTGTCTTTGCCTGGAGCTGACGGGGAGCTTGTTGAACGGGGGAACGCACTTCATTTTCTATCCGTTGTTCTTCTTCGCCCTGAAAAAAACTCATCAGCTTTTGAAGCCACGACCACATGTTGCAACGCCCTTTCCTTCACTAACCATCTTTTCCCTTTCATCTTACCATGAATCTCCTATGAATTTTGCGAGATTGTGATTTTTTTCCGTTTTTGCGAAACCTTTTCCCATTTCAAGCGTAGTACAAAGAGGGACTGCAAAAAGATACATAGGGGAGGAACAACACATGTGGAAAAAAGGAAGCGCCCTACTCGTTGCGGGTATGCTGGTGCTAACCGGATGTTCAGGTGAAGCATCCTTGGTTCGCGATTCGATCGTGGCATCGATCGAAAAACCAAACTACGATTATCAGGGTACGTTGAAACTGACAGGTGACGTTGATAAGTTGCCAGCAGCTTTCGGCGAAGCAGCTGATAAAGAAGATACTGCTATCTTTTCAGCACTCAAAGCTGGCGTGACCATGAAGGGCTCTCAGCTTGACCTGAAAAATACGAAGGTTCAGTTTGAAGTAAACGATGACAAACTGCTTCGCGACAACAAACTGTGGGCTGGCGACAAAAAAGCCTCTGTTGAGCTGATCGTGGCCGATGACAATTTTTACGCAAAAACGCCATTGGACAGCAAATATCTGAAAATCAGTGCAGATACAACAAGTGCTCTGGGTGGCTTTGGCGGATCCGATGCGGACCCTGCCAAACTGAAAGAGTATCAGGACAAAATGAACGACCTCGCGATCAACTTCATGAAGAAATACATCGCGAAATACGGCTACACACTCTCCAACGCGAAGAACATGGGTGTGGAGACAGTCGAATTGCCTAACGGCGAAAAAGTGAAGGCAACTCACGTAAACATCAAGATTGATGCCAAAGAATTAGTGAAAATGTTCTTCTTCACTGCAAATGATGCTGTAGCAAGCAAAGATGTAAAAGACTTTGCCATCGACATGATGGTTCTCGCTAACTCCCTGCAGGAAGAGCTGGACCCTGAGATGGGCAAAACGACAGAAGCAGAAAAACGCGCATTGGCGGAAGCAACTGTAACCGAAGGACTCCAATCTGCAAAAGAATGGTTGGATGAAACCGGCAAAGTATATACGCCTGAGAAAATCGTAGAAGAAATGAAGAAGGAAGGATTCCATGGCCTCGCTTGGAACCTTGACTTCTACATCGACGATGCGAAAATGTCTGTTCACCAGAAGAGCGAGCTGAGCGTCACTTTCCAAGCTCCAGAGATGAAACAGCCTCTGACAGTTGGTTTGGCAGCCGATCAATACGTGTATAACTTCGGAAAAGCTACCAAGTATGACATCCCTGCGAAAGATGCGGGACTCACTGTTGAGCAGCTGTATGAAGACGAAAAAGCCATTAACAATTTCAGTGACAAAGGCTTCTTGCGCCCAATCGCAGAGAGCTTGCTGGAGCAACATAAATGGCAAAAGGAATGGGAAGCTGAGCTGGAAGCAGAAGAAGTTGAGGTCGTTTCCCCATAATAAAATCTTGACGCTGCACACACCAACACGCGTCATCAGATTATGAGCGAAAGCCCCGTTTGATAGCGGGGCTTTTGTTTTGCAGAAAAAGACCTTTCCCCTCGTGGGTTCCTATTTTGGAGGTATATCATGGACAAAAATCTCTGGTTTCTGGCAATTGCGTTGGTGGTTGTCTTTCTGTCCATTGCCGGGATCAGACTGTTCCAAAGCAATGCAGACCTTCCATCACCGACACCACATTCGATCGTAACCACCTTCAAGGACAACCCGCAGACAAGCCGCGCTTTCACTTGGTATACAACAAGCCCGAGTGCCGAGACCATTCTCCAACTCGTTGCTGCGCCTGGAATCACCGATTTCAATCGAAATGACGTGATCTCCATATCAGGGACGACCTCCACGATCGACACTGGGAAAGGGGTCATGCAAGGTGTTCACAAGGTCCATGCGACTAATCTTGCTCCAGGCACTCGTTACTCCTATCGGGTCGGTAGTAGGGCGGACAATGGATGGAGTCCCCCAGCTGAATTTGAAACGGAGGCAGCACGCACGAGTGAATTTACTTTCATCAACGTAACGGATTCACAAGGAAAAAAGGATCTGGATTTCGAACTATGGGGCAACACGCTGACGAAGGCATTTGAGACCTTCCCTGACTCAGCCTTCGTCGTGCATAACGGGGATTTGACTGAGGATCCTGAGAATGAGAGCGGTTGGTTTTCGTTTTTTGATCGTGCCCAGACGCTGCTTCGTCGTTATCCACTCATGCCAGCCACGGGGAATCACGATGAAATCGATGGAAATGCCGAGCGGTTTCTTTCGCACTTCAACCTGCCTGAAAACGGGGCGAAAAGTTCAAATCTAGGTACGAGCTATTCATTTGATTACGGCCCTGCGCACTTTGTTTACCTAAACACCGAATCGAAAGTGAAAAAGCAAACTGAATGGTTGAAAGCCGATCTGGCTGCTACCAAACAGACCTGGATCATCGTTGCGTTGCACCACGGGCCATATGGTGGCAATCAAAATGATGCCGTGCTCGACAAGTGGGTTCCTCTCTTCGATGAGTTCGGAGTGGACCTGGTGCTCCAAGGTCATAATCATGAATATTCACGTTCCTATCCCTTGAAAGGCAATCAAATCGTCAAGGATGGAGATGGTACCGTATACGTCGTAACCAATGTTGCTGGGAGCAAATGGAACAAAAAGAAAGACGATCAGTTCTATCATGCTGTCCATTTTCAGAACGGCAAGCCGATGTTTGCGGGAATCCGAATCAGCGGTGACCGCTTACTCTATGCAGCCTACGATATCGACGGAGAAAAGTTAGATACCTTTACCTTGAAAAAGTAGAAAAAGGGGTTATCTCACTGCCATTTTACATGGCTTTAGAAGAGCCCCTTTCCTACGTCTGTTAGATAATCCCTCTTGCCTTCAGATAATCTAGCACAGTATGTACCGATTCTTCGACTGAAAGTTCCCCACTCTCAATCACCAGCTCCGGTGCCGCAGGCTCCTCATACGGTGACGAGATGCCCGTAAATTGACTGATCTCTCCAGCTCTCGCCTTTTGGTACAAGCCTTTCACATCCCGTCGCTCGCACTCCTCCAGGGAGCATTTGACATAGACCTCGACGAACTCTCCGTCTGCTACCAGGCTCCGCGCCAGCTCGCGATCCTCCTGAAATGGTGAGATAAAGGCAGTCAAGGTAATGACTCCTGCGTCAACAAACAGCTTTGCCACTTCCCCGATCCGACGAATGTTTTCTTTTCGGTCTTCCGCTCCAAAGCCCAAGCCACGGTTGAGTCCAAGCCGGATATTATCTCCATCCAATACATAGCTAGCGAGACCCCGCTGATGCAGCTCATACTCCACCGCATTGGCCAATGTCGACTTCCCTGCACCAGACAGACCTGTAAACCAGATCACGCAGCTTTTATGTCCTGCACGCTGTTGCCTGTCCTCTTTTGTCACCGTAGTAGAATGCCATACGAGGTTGGCCGTTGTTTCTCTCCTCATCCTTTCCTCCTCCTCTCTCAGACAGAAATGGTCTGTAATCCTTCGATCAAGACTCGAGCGACTTCCGCGCGGCTGAACTCTGCCGGTGGCGCTTCCCCTTTCGAAAGCATTTCCCTCACTTTGGTCCCTGACAAGGCAACATGATGCTTTGCATCGTGGGGGCACGTCTTGTTGGATGCCATGTTTCCGCACGTGCGGCAATAGAAGCTGTTTTCAAAGAAAAGCGGCGTTATCCCCAGCTCCTCTGGAGTAAAATGACGGAAGATGTGCTGCGCATCGTACGTGCCGTAGTAATTGCCGACTCCAGCATGGTCTCGCCCTACAATAAAGTGCGTGCAGCCGTAGTTTTTCCGTACCATGGCATGGAAAATGGCTTCACGAGGTCCCGCATAGCGCATCGCAGCAGGGAAGACTGCCAATTGTACACGCTGGGCAGGGTAATATTTTTCCAGCAGGACTTGGTAGCTTTTCATCCGAACATCTGCGGGAATGTCATCTGATTTCGTTTCCCCCACCAATGGATTGAGGAAGAGGCCATCTACAATTTCCAGCGCAGACTTTTGAATGTATTCATGCGCACGGTGCACAGGATTGCGTGTCTGGAAGCCCACGATTGTCTTCCAGCCTTTTTCCGCAAAACTCTCTCTCGTTTCAGCAGGATCAAAATAATGGCTGGCAAACTCTCCTTTTTCCGTCCGTTTTACGAGAGTGATCGGGCCACCGAGATAGACGGATGGACGCTCCAACAGCTTTTTCACACCTGGATGATTCACGTCGTCCGTTCCGTATACCTGACGCGCTTCTTCACCTTTGTCTGGCTGGTAAATATCTGTGATGGCCATAAGCCCGTAGACGGTTCCTTGATGGACCAGACTTACTTGCTCGCCCACTTGAAGTCCTTTCGCTACCGCTTCAGAGACAGGAAGCGTGATCGGGATGCTCCATACGGTTCCGTCTGCCAATCTCATTCGCTGTACGACAGATTCATATTCGCGGCGGTCCAAAAATCCGGTGATCGGGCTGTAACCACCGATTGCAATCAGCTCTAGATCAGATAGGGCGAACCCATCCAGCTCTACCTCATTCGTCACCTGTGACAGGTCTGCCTCCGGATCATAGCGATTGATCAAGATACCTCCATGTGGCGTGCTTCCACTCATCTCTTCCACTCCTCATCCCTGTTGGTTGTTTGCAGCTATTTTCGCTTATTTCGCCAAGTGGAGTCCGCACTCCGTTTTGCCTGCATGAGCAGCCCATCTGCCTGAGCGAGAATCCTCTCCAGGTGCTACTGTCCGCGTACAAGGCGCGCATCCGATGCTCGGGTAGTTTTGGTCATGCAAGGCGTTGTAGGGCAGCTCAAAAATGCGTATGTACTGCCACACCTCTTCTGACTTCCAGTGAATGAGCGGACAAATCTTTAACGATTCAAACTTCCCGTCGCGGTTGACAAAATTCACTGACGCACGAGTAGCGGATTGCTCTCTACGCAGTCCAGACATCCAAGCTACTGCTCCTCTGAGTGCCTGATCCATTGGTTCGACCTTACGAATTTGACAGCACAGATCCGGTTGGTTGAGCCACAGCTCATCTCCGTGGGCGGCAGCTTGTTGTGCCAGAGTCACCTCTGGTTGTTTGGCTGTAATACGCAAGTCCGGATATCTCGCACGAACTTTCTCAATCAACTCGTAGGTTTCCTTGAAATGCAGATGGGTGTCCAAAAAAATGATCTGAGCATTCTTTTTTACATCACTGATCATATCGATGAGCACCATCGCTTCAGCCCCAAAGCTGCAGGAATAGATCAAATCATCCTGAAACGTTTGATAGGCCCACTTGATCACATCCAGAGTATCACCCTTACCCAATTGCTGATTGATGACGGCGAGACGTTCGTCCGTAGCCGTTGCGTAACTCCAGTTGCTCATATGCCCCCTCCTTGATCATTGATCGAATTATTTTCCCTGCGAATGAGTCGAATCAGGACGACAAAACCCAGTGTCGATACGAAAACGCTGATGAGCGCGACAAGCATATAGAGATCCGAGCGCAGGAATACGTGCACAAAAGCAAAAGAGACAACCAGAGAGGAGACGGGAGAGACGATCCAGACCATGAGGATCTGCTTGATGATCCCTTTTTGCCACAGCTTAAAGCCGTTCTCAGCTGTCCCCACGCCGAGTATGGCGCAGGTCGTTGCCTGAGTCAGCGGCACAGGAATCCCGAACAAGGATGCGAAGATGACCAAGGTTCCCCCGGTAGCCGACACGGCACTGCCCTGTAGAAGCGAGAGGGACGTAATTTTCTTCCCGTTTGTCTCGAGCACCTTTCCTCCCAGCCAGAGACAACCAATCGCGACCGCTACTCCGCCCATCCAGATCCCGGATGAAGTGCTCATCAAGCCTGCTCCCACCAGTGGGCCGACCGCGTTTGCTACATTGTTCATTCCTGCTGAAAAGGCTTCATACAGACCACATGCAACCAACAGCCAGCGTAGCCAACGCTCACCTGTCGTACCCGGCTTTTGCAGATCGGGATAGCGTTGGTTGACCCGATGGATCAGCTTGCCAACGAGATAGGCTCCGAAAAAAGCTACGGCTGGTACAAGCAACCAAAAGCTCACAATCACAAGCAGATTCATGAGGTAGATGGACTGATAAGCCAGCCCTACCCCGACGATGGAACCGACCGTAACCTCACTGGTCGAGAGCGGAACTCCCAACAGGTTTGCGCCAAACAATGTCAGGGTAGCAGAAGCCAGAACAATTACGACCGTCTCCACGATCATCAGACTAGTTGGGATAATGCCACCGCTGATGGTTTTGACGACTTCTCCCCCGCCTATGACCGCTCCGAGGAGTGCTGCTACGGCTACGAGAGCCATGGCGACTCGCTTGTTCGGGACGGCCCCACTGCCATAAGCTGCGCCCATCGATGCAGCTGTCCCGCTCGCTCCAATATTCATGGCGAAAAACAAGGCAATGGCGATTGCAACATAACTCCATCCCACGGGACCGAACACCTCCCATCACATGCCCGTCTGAAGATTACGAATAGAGGGGAGTCACTTCTCCTGCGACTTTCATCTGACCGAGTACTTCCGCGAGCCGTTCTGCTTGCGCACACTCGATCACCTCGCTCCAGCCTAGCTCTTTGGCGCGCGTGATCGTTTCAGTACCGACACACAAGAGTCGTTTTTTTCTCCAGTCCAAACCTGCAAATTGTGTCAATGCTGACAGCGTGTTTGGATCGTCAGTTGCGATCCAGTCAAAAGAATCGGAAGCGAACCATTTTGCTAGCGGATGAGAAGGATCCCACTCCAGCCCTCCCGCCTGCACCGTATGTGTCACACTGCCTTGCGCATGCAAAATGACAGCACTTTGGTCACTGCTCACATGTAAAGCTCGTTCCCCACTGTTTAATGGCAACATCTGATGCAGAGCTGAGGCAGGGATCGCCGCTCCGATTACGAGATCGGGGTAGAGCCCTTTTTCCTCTAATGCGAAAGCCGTTTGTTGATTGTACGCGACGATATTGGCCTGCAGTCTGCGAAGGTCGTAGCGTCTGGCTGACAGCTCCCGGAAAAAGGCGGATACTTGTAACTCGCTATCAAATACGAGCCATTCATAGGTGGAGAAATCTTCAGGAATCCCTTGCCCAGCAGCATCTGATGTCGAGAGCGACTGTTCTGTCAGGGGAATGGGCCAGACCTCTGCCCCCACCTGTTCCAGAACATTTTCAAGGGAGTACTTTCCTGTTTGACGGGAAGCGACTGCCACTCTTTGGCCGAAAAGCGGCTTGCTCTCATACCAACTGAGAGAGTCCCGCAGACGTACGACTTCTCCAATGACGATGATGGCTGGTGCCGTAAACCCAGCCTCAGCCACCGTTCGATCAATCGTCTCCAGCCTGCCTGCTACCGTTTCCTGTTTCCCGAGGGTTCCCCAGCGCACGAGGGCGACCGGTGTATCTGGATGTTTGCCGTGATGCAGCAATTGGTCTTTGATCCGCGGGAGATTTTTTACCCCCATGTAAATCACAAGGGTTTCCACCAAAGCCAGCCCTGACCAATCTGGCTCTTTGTCCGCATTTTTCTCACAAAGATGACCTGTCACGAATGCGACCGATGAATTGTACTCCCTGTGCGTAAGCGGAATTCCAGCATAAAGTGGCGCAGCCATGCCCGAAGTGATTCCCGGCACGATTTCAAACGGGATGCCATGGGAGAGGCACACTTGCGCCTCTTCTCCGACTCGCCCGAACATGCTGGGGTCACCCCCTTTTAACCGCACTACCGTCTGTCCTTTTTGCGCTTCACGAACCAAAAGCAGGTTGATCTCGTCCTGGGGCAATGTGTGCCGATCCGCTTCTTTTCCGCAGTACACCAACCGCGCATCCGGTTTAGCATGTGCCAGCAGCAACGGATTCGCCAGACGGTCATAGACCACGACATCTGCTCGTTGCAGAGCCTCCATTCCTTTGATTGTCAATAACTTGGGGTCACCTGGTCCTGCCCCGACAAACAAGACGCTGCCTGTCTTCATCGTGATCGCTCCCTCGCTGCCAGCTCTTTTCTATCATGCATGCCTGTATTATCCGAAATGGGAAGTCTCGATGACGTAGCCGACACCCTGCCGACCGACCGGCTTCTTTTCCACCAGACTCAGCTCTTTGATCTTAGCTGGTGCCACTGTGTGTCTCAAAATATTGTTTTCTGCAGTGCTAAATGCCCTCTCGTCTGATTGGGCCAGGACGACAACAGTCAATAAGCGCCCTTCCTCAAGCACTGCCTCCAGTTTGTACAGATAGCTTTCCGTTTGCTCTCCTGTCATAGTGGTCCCTCTTTTCTGCTACGTTTCACTCGCTAATTACGCGGTTTGCAAGATCGAATCTACCTGCGACTGGATCTTCTCCAGACCTACACGCTCCACATAACGCCAGTACTGTTCACCTTCGCTGCGATCTTCTTTATAGAGCGTAATTAATTGCGCGAGGAAAGGCCCCAGCTTGTCGACAGTTATGCGCGCGTTTAGCTTGCGGTTGAACTGCGCTTCTTCCAAGGTACCGCCTACATGGATATCAAATGCCTCCACCATTCCTGCAGATGTTTTGACCAATGCTCCCTGAAGGCCGATGTCCGCAATTTGACGTTGACCGCACGAGTTCGGGCAGCCGATCATATGGATGCGCAAAGGCGTGTCGAGCGTGACCGTGTCATCCAGATAGAGAGCCAGCGAACGCATCCGCTCTTTGGTTTCCACGATGGCCAGGTTGCAATACTCCGTTCCTGTGCAAGAAACGGCATAACCGACAAATGTGTTTGGTGTCAGCTTGAACCGATTCACGATGAGTGGCTCTGCCTGGAAAGCCGCTACCTTGTCTTGTGGGATATTTCGGATCAGTACATTTTGCGTATTGCATGTACCGATCGTTCCGTCCCCGTACTCATCTGCCAGATGTGCCAGCTCGACCAGCTCTCCAGCATTCATACGCCCGACCGGTACAGACAGTCCTGCGTAGTAGAGTCCTGCCTGCTGTTGCTCGTGAATGCCGTAGAAATACCCGCCATTCCAGCCTTTCAGCAAGTCCTCCCCTTGCGTTTCCAGTTCGCCGACGAGATTGATCAATTCGTCTTTAAATTTCTCTGCGCCCCAGTCAGCCACCAAAAATTTCAGTCTTGCATGTGTCCGCTTTTGACGGTAGCCGAAATCGCGGAACAGGGTGGTGACCCCTTCTGCTACTTTGATGACCTCTTCTGGGCGGCAAAATACGTCGAGTTTTTTGGCCAAATGTGGTTTGGCAGATAAGCCGCCCCCTACCCATACATGGAAGCCGATCACTTCCTCGCCCGCGATCGTTTTCTTGGCAGGCGTGAAGGCCAGGTCATTGATTTGCGCATGGGCAGCGTTATGAACGTTGGCGGAAATGGAAATTTTGTATTTGCGAGGGAGGTTGGAAAACTCCCGATTCATCAGAAAGAATTTCTCGAGCTCAGCCACGAGTGGGCGTGTATCCAGCACTTCATGCGGATCAATTCCTGCCAACGGATTGCCCATGATTTGCCGCGGGCAGTCTCCACAAGCCTCGAAAGAAGAGAGACCTACGGAAGCGAGACGGTCAAATATGTCAGCCAATGATTCTACCGTGAGCCAGTGGAACTGGACAGCCTGACGGGTCGTGACATCGACTAGGTCACGGCCGTAATCCTCAGCGATTTTAGCTAGCACTCTTGCCTGCTCGCTGTTCAAGATACCTCCGGGGATACGAACACGCATCATGAAGTGACCATCTTTTGGACGCTGCTGATAGACACCCGCCCATTTGAAACGGTCCATATCAGAAGATTCAATCGATTGAAAGCCTTCTTTGGAATAGGTGTTCACGATCGTTTCAATGACGTCCAATCCGTCTTTTTCCAGCTTGGTGAATTCCATCTTGTTGAGGGATGGATCATCTGCCCATTTCCACTGTTTTCTCTCTGCCATTTGCATACACGCTCCTTTTTGTGAAGAGGTCAGCTACGATTGCCGTTCGAACCGATTGGTTGATCCACTCTGCCATCAACGAATGAGGGAGGTACGCACTACCGTCATACCGGTAGGTCAAGCCTTCCAACCTCTGCGGAATGGCTTTGCGAGTAAAGTAGCCCTGACTGACAAAAAGCGGTACGATGACGAGCTCTCCTCTGTCAGCCAACAAGTGGGCTTGTTCGCGCAAAGTATCCGGACGCAAGGTACCGTAGCCAGCAGCAGCAAAACCAAACCGGTTTTGCAGTCGGAGGGTCAATCGATGCAACAGCCTCTCCCATTTCGCTTGGCCACCAGCCCGCTCATTCCCGTGCCCTACCAATAGCAGAGCTTCAGTCGGAGGATGGCTGACTAATGCATGGACTCGATGAGCCACAATCTGTTCTACCACCGGATGATCTTCTAATGGAGAGCACCAAAGGATTCGCGCCTGCACGGCTACACGTGGAATCTCGGTGTCCTTCCCTTGACAACGATCCAGTCCTAGCATGGAACGTATTTCCCCGACGTGCGAGCTCCCTGCGGTAACAAATAAAGGGACGACGACAATTCGTTTCGCGCCGGCTTCCTCTAGTCGCTCCCACTCCTCAGCGATACTGCGTCCTTCGACTCCTCCGAGAAAGGCCACCCGAATGGGCAAGTCGAGATGGCACTGCCCAACTGCCGATTCTACTAACTCCAGCCAATCAGGATCAGGCGAACCGTGTGCAATGACCAGAACTGCGGTGTCTCCCATCAGATGGCCCCCTATCCAACCTATTTTAATAAATCATATCCGGTTACTCGGAATTATAATTGGGTTCAATTTCTCCGTCAACCAAAATTTGATATTTCGCTCCAACATAGCAAGAAAAAACCGCCAAGCCAATGCTCAGCGGTCTTCTTCGTTCTTTTGTTTATCCATCTGCTCTTTTCTCGTCCTACGGTACAGTAAATCGACTGTTTCCTTTAGAGTTTCGTATTCCGTCTCCGTCAATTGGTCGATTTCCTGGATGTGCCGAATGGCCTGTTTCGACAATTCCTGTGTGAGACGATCCTGATCATTCCTAGGTTTTTTATCATGCAGCTCTGTCCAGTGCGTAGCAAAATTCGCTGTCAGCGCCCCAAGCATCCCAATTCCTGTAAGCATCAGGATCGTCGCCATAATCCGACCACCTGGCGTGACCGGAGAAATGTCGCCATAACCTACCGTCGTCGTCGTCACGACTGACCACCACAGCGCATCACCAAAGCTGTTGATATTGTCGTTGACTCCGTACTCGAGCAGGTAGATCGCCAAGGAGCTCCACAGCATGATCATCGAAACGACACCAAACACGCGACGCATGGACCCGGATTGAACAATACTCCACAAAAATGGCGATGCTCGTAAAATACGGATCAGCCGCATAACCCGCATAAAGCGGGCCAAATAAAAATAATGGTCCAATGGAATCATGGCTACGAGATCAAACCAGTTGCTGATGATAAACTTTCGCTTGTCTTTTGAGCGCAACAAACGAATCAGATATTCTACTACCAAAAAGCTAATGAGTCCTAGATCGACCTGATCCATCACTTCGTCTGTCAGCAGTGGATGAACGGAAAAATCAGCTGACAGCAGGATTGCATAGGTGATCACGAGCATGATGACAAAGATCTCATACAACACACGCCAAAACAAGCAGACTCCTCCTCGAGCTAAGCGCCTTATGACAGGTCTCTAATAGCTGATGAGTGCAGCCATCAGCAAACCTGCCGCGATGCTCAGCCTCGAAGCGAAAATCCCAACGGATACGTTACCATTCGGGATTTCAGATACGACCTTAAACGGGGTGATCCATTCAAACAAGTAAAAGACCAACACCTGAAAAACCATGCCGACGATCCCCCAAATGACGAGATCCCACAGGCTCACAGCATGATACACGGCAGAGGCGAGCACGATCGCCAGTCCGATAATCTTTCCGCCCAAATCGTGTGCAGCTGCTTTGGCTGCCGCCATTTTTTTCGGGTCGTCCGTCTGTGAGCCGTTTTTGATGAGCTCAAACTCCTTGTAAGGGGTAGTTAACGTAAATACAAAAATGCCTATGGCCAAAATGGGAATCGTGACAATCAAATACGACAAAAAGTTTAGTAAATTACCCAATTGTGAATCCACGTCGTTCTTCCTCTCCTTCCGCTATCTTGCTATTCCTACTGGCAAGTAGTAAGACATGTTGTTCGTAATGGGACCTCCGACACGGGCGACAATCGCGGATGGTTTGGCTCCGATCAAAAAGGAACCCCAGAGCAAGCGTCCGTCATAGGCTCCTGCTTCCGTATTCACCTTGATTTTCGGTAGCTCTACCCGCTTTTGGTAGATCATCGGTTGCTCCCAGTAACATTCCTCCTGATCTTTGTCCACGACACCACCCTCTACATCAAACAGGATGACTCCTCCACCTTCTCGGCCAAAAACAGGCTTGGTGACATAGTCCACCTCTCCCAGAAAATGGTTTTCAAAATAAGTAGGTAGCATGTAATGGGCTATGGTGTCGTGTTCTTCGCACTGAAAGAATTTCCCTTCCTCATGCAAATTCCAGATCAGTGCCTGAAGTGCTTTTGTCTGTGTCAAAAAAGCACTCGGCGGATTGATGACAGCGAGCTTGCGATCTGCGATCAACTGGAGCACATGAGCACCTGTCGGGTAACCGTCCTCATCTCTTTCTTCAGCGAGCTTTTCCAATGCGTGCAAGCGATAGAGCACATCGATTGGCAGCATCTCCTGTCCATCCTGCACATACAAGCGATCTTCCCAGACACGTAACTGCTCAAGCGCGGCGAACTTGGCTGAGAGACCTGACTCGCGAAGCAAATACAGCGTCGTTCCTTTATCCTCTTCGTGCCAGTCCAGAGAACTAAACCAGATCTGCTCCGTCGGATACCCCCGTTTTTGATACGCATCGAGCAGTTTACCAAAGGCAGGCGCCATTTGTGCATTCATGCCTTCATTCGGATCTTCCAAATCGAAAAAGCGGCAAGCACGTCCGTTTACGTAAAAAGCCTCCACGATCCCTGTAGGCGTATCACTATTGTATTCCAGCATTTTTAAACCTTCAGTGGTATGAGCAAAATCAAAGCGGCCAATAACCGTAGGCAAAGATTGTGAAACGACGATGCGGACTGCCGCAAGTGCTTGCTCGGGTACACCTAATTCACGCAGAAGAGAATCATCCGCCTGTTGTAGCACAGGCACTACTTTTGCATAAATGTTTCCTAGCCTGTTCGTAGCCTCTGCCAGCTCTTCACGAAACGACTTTGTGATGAGATGGATATCAGCCAGCGCGTACTCTTCCCCGTACATCCGGTCCCAGGTGAATACGCCTTCCTCGCGCATGGGGCCATAAATCTGCTCACGTCTTGTCTGCATCGGATCTGCCATTTTCGTTCTCACCCCGAGCTTGCGCCAGAGCTTCCAATGCCGCCCTTAGACCCACTGGTGAAACTGGACGAGCCGGTACTCACTCCAGTAGAACTGCTCTTGTACTTTTTGCTTCCATTGGAATAATAGGTGGATGAACTCCCCCTGGATCCACCACCGTCATCATCACAATATCCATCATTGTCCTGATCGTAACAATCGTCATCATAGTCTGACGAACAACCGGTGACCGTCAATGTGGCAGCTATAAACAGCCCGACCATCTTGGCCGTCTTGGTTAGTGCCATTTCTCTTCCCCCTACAAAGTTGGCCGCGCGTAATACACATACACGCGCCTGTCTTCATCGACTTCAGCCGAAGTCTTCTCCCACTCGCGCCCATCGAGAACCAAATAATCGCTTTGCAGGTACAACAAGGCTTCGTCATCGTCCTTGAAGTAGTACGTATGCACAAGGGGGTATGTCATGGTCCCTTCCTTGTACTCCCGCAGCTCAAGCTGGATGTTGCCCCAACGGGTAGAAGCTGTGTGGTTGTAGTCCACTGCCTGTTCATCCGTGGAGCGCTTGACGTAAATCACGTAGCATCCAGGCAGGGCGGCGCAGGAAGTCTTTTCATAGACGACGTGCCCCTTCACTAGATAATCACAAGCAAATCGCAGGGAGACTTCATCTTGATCAATACGGTCGTAATAAAACAGGACCGGGTAGCCGTTTTTTTCGTCTAGCCACCGATATTCTAATCGTGCCATTCTCTCCACCTCAACTTCTCATCATACAGACTATCAATTTATACGCATAAGGGAATTGATGGTTTCCTGAATGAACCATAAAAAAACGGCAGTTCAGCAAAAGAATCGCTGCTGCCGGAGCGTACGATCCACCAGGCTGTCTTTATTCCTGGATCAAGCCACGAACGGTCTCATGCAAATGCCCGTTGCTTGCGAGCAAGGAACGAAAGCCTTCCTGTTGAAACGGCTCGTGTCGATACGGATTTCCTTGCCAATCCGTGATGGTAGCGCCCGCTTCCTGGGCGATCACGATTCCCGCAGCGACATCCATAATGCCCGAGCGCTGCATGACGACGTAGTCCAGCCAGCCGTTGGCGAGAAGGCACCAGTCCAGAGCTGGAGCCACGTTACGCAGCAAGCGCTTGGTATTCATCATAAACGGTCTGGTGAAATCCAGCTCCTGCTCTTTTGTGATCGTATTTCTTCCCCGGATATAAGTACCGACCGCTCTGGTCAGGTCTGTCCGCTCATTGACCGACAATCGTTTGCCGTTCAAGTAAGCTCCTTTTCCTTTTTCCGCCCAGAACATTTGTCCTGCGACTGGATTGTACACGACACCCAGCACCAGCTCTCCCATGTGCTGCAAGGCGATGGAGATCGAAAAGTACGGAAAGCCGATGAAGTAGTTATTCGTTCCGTCGAGAGGATCGACAATCCACAAATACTCCTCCTCACGCGATACCATGCCTACTTCTTCCGAAAAAATGGTATGGGTCGGGAAATGACGATGGAGCACCTCAATAATACGTCGCTCGCTCTCCTTGTCTTCCGGCAATTTCACGTCGTTGTGCAGTTCTTCATCTGGCACGAGCTGCTCCAGAAAACGCTCCAAAAGATACGCCCCTGCTACGCTCGCTGCCTCTTTGGCAATCTCCAGCATGGATTCCATCTCCTTCTTTTCTCTACAGTTCCATTGATTTCACTTGCACTCTTGTCTGCACCCTTACTATGATAGAGAGACACCCGATCCGACTTTTTGACAGGAGGGGAAAACAAATATGAACAGCGACTTTATTCGTCTAAAGAATCTGGAAGGCGAACTCAAATTTTCTCAGATGAACAATAGTCTCGGTTGCTCTATCACAAGCAAGGAGCTGGTATTCTTCAAGCCACATTTGACGTACCACCTGTTCCTGCATGACATTGTCAGCATGATTCCGGTCAAACTGGATTCAGCCCCTATATCCTTTCGCTATCAGAGCGAAACGATCCACTCGACCTTTGGTTCCGATTACTACAAGTTAGTGGTGAAGTGGACTCGCGTCGTGTCCCGTTCCGGGATCGTCGAGAAGGAAAACATGGAGTTCATCGTACCCCTTTCATCCAAAGTGCTGTCGTACATCTCTCAATACAGCGGGCTCGTCTCTATCAAGTAATCGTTCTAATCAAATGAGAGTGCCTGCACACATCGAAAAACCTCTTGCCACAAACCACGTGCGCAGAGGTTTTTCATTATGACCGTTTCAATACGATGAATGTCCCAGTTCCATGGGCAATCCGTTTGTTTCGATCATCGTACACACTGCCTTCCATC
The DNA here is from genome assembly GCF_001420695.1 of Brevibacillus choshinensis. Taxonomy (NCBI): domain Bacteria; kingdom Bacillati; phylum Bacillota; class Bacilli; order Caryophanales; family Paenibacillaceae; genus Brevibacillus; species Brevibacillus choshinensis. The sequence goes on from NZ_LJJB01000010.1 coordinate 159,270, forward strand.
ACGACCAGTGTTTGTCCACGGTGAAGGAAAGTCGCTTCCGCACGCAGCTTTTCCCCTTTTCCCGGGCGCAAGTAATTGATCTTCAGCTCGGTGGTCACGGCATATTCTTCCGGCGGCAGAGAACGATTGATGAGTGAGCCCATCACGGAATCGATTAAGGTAGCCAATATACCACCGTGAACAGCCCCACCCGAATTGTGCATGAACACGGTGAGGGGAATCTCGAATCGATAGGTTCGCTCGTCCACAAACTCACCCTGCAATCCGAGAAAGCCGGACAAAAAGGCGCTCTTTCGCTCTCGTCTTTGGCGAATAGACTTGAGAGCGAGCTCCAGGATTTGCTGCTCTTCCTCGCTGCCTTCCTCACAAATATTTTTTAGTTCCTCTATCATTTTGTTCACTCCAACACAAATATTATCAATTCCTCTATTGTAGCTCAAATACGCCTATAATTCTATTTCACCCGTGCTTATCACTGGCGTGAGCGATGTTGCCCTCGAGCAACTCTGAACAAATGTTCAGACTTTTACGGTTGTTTCTATTAATAAAAAAGTGATAAGATAGTTCAAAACCAAAGACAGGTATCATCTATATGGAAGGGAGATTTTTCAATTGGCTAGACAACGCAGTGATATGATCAAAAAAGGATTTGACCGTGCGCCACACCGCAGCTTGCTGCGCGCAGCAGGTGTAAAAGACGAGGATTTCGATAAACCGTTTATCGCCATCTGTAACTCCTACATCGACATCATTCCGGGTCACGTACATTTGCAAGAATTCGGAAAAATCGTAAAAGAAGCCGTTCGTGCGGCAGGCATGGTTCCATTTGAATTCAACACCATTGGCGTTGATGATGGGATCGCGATGGGCCACATCGGGATGCGCTACTCCCTCCCTAGCCGTGAAATTATCGCGGACAGCCTCGAAACGGTAGTTGCTGCTCACTGGTTCGACGGTATGATCTGCATCCCGAACTGTGATAAAATCACGCCTGGTATGATCATGGGTGCGCTGCGTGTCAACATTCCAACCGTATTCGTAACGGGCGGCCCGATGAAAGCTGGGAAAACGAGTGACGGTCGTTCCATCTCCTTGTCCTCTGTTTTTGAAGGGGTCGGCGCGCATCAAGCAGGTCTGATCAACGATGCACAATTGGAAGAGCTGGAGCAATACGGCTGTCCGACATGTGGTTCCTGTTCCGGTATGTTTACTGCGAACTCTATGAACTGCCTCTTGGAAGCAATCGGTCTCGCTCTCCCAGGAAACGGTACTGTTCTCGCAGTCTCCCCAGAGCGCAAAGAGCTGGTAAAATCCTCTGCGGAAAAACTGAAGCATCTGATCGAGCGCGACATCAAACCTCGCGACATCGTTACATTGGAAGCCATCGACGACGCTTTTGCACTGGATATGGCGATGGGCGGTTCTACCAATACCGTTCTGCACACACTGGCAATCGCACAAGAAGCTGGATTTGAGTATCCAATCGAGCGCATCAACGAAGTAGCGAAGCGCGTTCCCCATATTTGCAAGCTGGCTCCATCCTCCGATTACCATATCGAGGACTGCCATGAAGCAGGCGGCGTTTCTGCCGTATTGAATGAAATCGCCAAAAAAGCAGGTGCGATCCATCCAGACCGCATCACCGTTACAGGTCAAACGCTGGCTGAAAACATCGCGGGCGCTGAGATCAAAAACGATCAAGTCATCCGTCGTCTCGACAACCCATACAGTGAAGTCGGTGGCCTGGCTGTTTTGTTCGGTAATCTGGCAGAAAAAGGCTCTATCATCAAAACGGGCGGTGTCGATCCTTCTATCAAACGCCATGAGGGCCCAGCAATCTGCTTTGACTCTCAGGAAGAAGCTTTGGAAGGGATCGCTTCTGGCAAAATCAAATCTGGTCATGTCGTAGTCATCCGCTACGAAGGACCAAAAGGTGGCCCGGGCATGCCGGAAATGCTGGCTCCTACCTCGCAAATCGTGGGTATGGGACTGGGTAAGGAAGTAGCACTCGTCACCGACGGACGCTTCTCTGGTGCTTCCCGCGGAATCAGTATCGGTCACGTATCCCCTGAAGCTGCGGAAGGTGGTCCGATCGCTTTCGTACAAGACGGAGACATCATCTCCATCGACCTGGAAGATCGTTCGATCCAACTGCACGTAGATGAAGCAGAACTGGCTCGCCGCGCAGAAGGCTGGAAAGAGTTTGAACCAAAAGTGAAAACCGGTTATCTGGCTCGCTATTCCAAAATGGTTACCAACGCGAGCAACGGTGCTGTATTGAAGTTCTAATTTGTGCCAATAACGAACCCCCTTACTTACAGCGTAAGGGGGTTTTTGCTGTTCTCTTATTCAATCGTATTCTCCAAAATGCCGAGCCCAGTAATTTCGAGCTGCACGTTGTCGCCCGGCTCCAGCCAACGATGCACATCAGGCCCCAATTCGAGCAGGCAGCCCGTTCCTACCGTCCCTGATCCGATCACATCTCCGGGATACAACGTCACGCCATCTGACGCACGCTCGATCATCTGCCCAAAGGTATAATAGATGTCTTTGAAATTGCCGCGGGAGAGCTCTTTCCCATTTACCCTGGCGACCATCTCCAGATCAAAGCGATCTCCTATGCGATACGGCTCCAGTTCGTCCTTCGTCACCAGATACGGACCCATCGACGTCGCAAAGTCTTTGCCTTTTGCCGGACCGAGACCGATCTTGGATTCTTTCATTTGCAGGTCGCGCGCAGACCAGTCATTTAATATGGAGTAGCCAAAGATGTATTCTTCCGCATCCTGGGCTCGAATATTTTTCCCTTCCTTGCCAATGACGCACGCGATCTCCAGCTCGTAATCCAGCCATTCGCACCTGGTTGGTCTGGCAATCTTGGCGCCTGTCCCCTGGATCACTTGATGGTTCGTAAAATAAAAAGCGGGAATCTCATACCAGGCTTGTGCCATTTGTTGTCCCAGTCGTTTGGCTGCATTGAGGATATGCAGCTCAAATGCCATGAAGTCTCGAACACTGCGCGGATTTGGCACGGGAGACAGCAGCTTTACCTCCTCCATAGAATAGGACGGCGTCTGTACCTCTTGAGCGAGCTTCTGAGCCAGTGGCAGATACTTTTCCTGCTGCGCCAAAAAGTCGAGCATATTCGCAGGCAGCTCTCCCTGGCTCGCTTCATTCATATCCACGATGCCCTGCTCAGTCACCCAGCCCGCGCGAATATCTCCTCTATCGACTTTATATGTAGCAAATCTCATTTTTTCTCCCCCCTATTCTTCGATGATGGCAACAGGACGAGCCCAGCCGCCACTCGCTCCCTTGATCTTGATTGGAAAGACGGCAACAGTAAAACCAAACGGCTTTGGCAGTTGGTCCAGATTTGCCAGCTTTTCAATCTGGCAATACTCTTTCTCTCTGCCAACGTAGTGAGCAGCCCAGAGCACTCCTTCACGCGGATTTTGCTTGTAGTCGGCCGCCTGAATGGAAAACGGGATATCCCACCCCCATCCGTCCGTGCCCATCACCTTGATACCTTGGTCGATGAGCCAGTGAGTTGCCTCTGCGGACACCCCAGCATGTGACTGATAGTAGTTGTCCTCGTAGAATCGTTTATCCGCATCCGAGCGAATCAGGACGATGTCGTACGGCTTTAGCGTGTAGTCGATCTCCTCCAGCTTTTGCTTCACATCACTCACCGTGATTTCATAGCCGGATGGCTTGTCGCTAAAGTCTAGCAGTACACCATCTCCATAGAACCACTCCAATGGCAGCTGATCGATCGTTTTGGACGGCTTTCCTTCTGACGTCGGCCAATAGTGCCAGGGAGCATCCACATGCGTTCCTGTATGAGTCGTCAGTGTAATGGTTTCATTCGCCCATGCTTTGCTATCAGGAAAATCAGCCGGTTGCAACCCGAACAGCTGTGCCGCGTGTACGGCTCCGCTCTCGTGGTCGCCATACTGGATGTCTGGCGGAGACGGCTCCTTTGCCACAGGATCCATGAGTACACTGAGGTCAATGATACGTCGTGTTTTTCGCGTCATGCTCTTTCCCCTCCTCCTTGTGCTTAAGCGGTCGCTTCATGCTCATATGTAGTTGTTTCTGCTGATGTAGTTGTCTCCGGCAAGAACAGCGTGATCACAGCGCCAATAATCAACGTGATGGCGCACAGGGCAAAACCAGTCCCCAGACTGTACTGGGTCGCAATATGCCCGAGTATAAACGGAGCAAAAGCGGACAGCCCCCGTCCGACATTGAAGCAAAAGCCAGCACCCATACTTCGTAAATGCGTCGGATACAGCTCTGAGAAGTACGCTCCAAATACGCCCGCTTGCGAGAAAAACAAGAATAACAAGGGACCCATCCAGAACAAGACGGTCACGTTCTGCGTGAATACATAGAGCGGAATCATGATTGCAGCACCGAAGAAGGAAAGGATGCAGATCTTTTTCCGCCCGATTTTGTCCGCGACATAGCCAAACAGCTGATACCCGATAAACATGCCGACGTTGATCACGATCAGGAACATGCCCATCATGTCTACGGACAATCCCCTCTCCTTGGTTAAATATGTCGGCAGCCACGTATTAATTCCCCAGTAAGCGGTCAATGTGCAGCACGAAACGAGAGTCGCCAAGATCGTGCGTTTTGCCAGTCCCCCACTAAACAGTTCTTTGACCGACACTTTGACGGGACGATTCAGCTCACGTTCGCGCTTACTTTTATTTTCTTGCCAGGCTTTTGATTCGGGAACAAAGTAGTAGATATAAATCATGGCCAACAGACTCGCAAGCCCGCAAGCAAACAGCGCTCTCCAACCGTACCGGGGCAAGATGACAGCCGCAAGTAACGCAGCCAGACCATATCCGACTGGCCATGCACTCAGCACAAACGAAGTCGCACGCGCCCGATGCTTGGCGGACCATGTCTCGCTTACATATGCAGAGGCAATTCCCCACACTCCACCGAGCCCTAGACCTGCGAGGAAACGCAGCACCATAAACTGCTCCCACGTCTGAGACACGGCAATCGCGACTGTAAACAGCCCGAAGATGCCAAGACTCACTAACAGAGCCCTTCTCCTGCCGTAATTATCGGAAAACCATCCAAGCACGACACTGCTCAGCCCTACCCCGATCAAGGTAGAGGTACCCAACAGTCCAGCGTCACCGAGCGACATGTTCCATTCCTTAATAATGACGGGCAACGCCAAAGCCAGAAACATAAAGTCCATCGCATCCAGCGTGTAGCTAAAAAACGAACCAAACAGAGTATGCCATTTGACAGCATTTTTGCCTGACCGGGTGCCTTCTTTTGAAACGTGGTCGGACATGCCATTCCCTCCTTGTAATCGCTTTCATTTGTACGCATCCATCCACCGCAATGGATGAATGGACACCTTGCTGTCAGAAGTCATTGATGAGGCCTTCCAGTCCTGAACCGTAACGCTGTGTCATCACCTCCCCAAAGTCCTCAACAATCCGGTTGACGTAAATGTCGTGACGTATGTAGTTCAAAGTTGTCTTGATCGTCACAGGATGTCTGGATACGACTGCATGGGGGCGTTCATCCGACGATTGGAAAATGATCGTTTTTTCTTTGTCCAGCACCAGATTGAGCTCTCCTGCGTGACGAGCACGAATCAGGTCCGCATGATGGTGTTTGAAATTACGCCAAGGCACGTGCACCGCCTGATCAAACGTCAGCGTAACAATCGAAACCCCCCGTTGATGCGCATCCATGAGTGCTTCATAAAGAAAATCAAGCTCTTGGCTCCACAGGCTCATGATGATGTCCGTCTTTGACTCCGTCACTGCCGAGCGCACAGCCTCCATGACCGCCGCGTACCCATTTATGACAAAGAGTTCTGTCCAGTTGGTATCACTCATCGCAGCTATCTCAGTGAGGGCATTTTGCAAGAAGTCTACATTTCCCAAAAACGCTTTTTTGCTACGCGATAGCAGATCGTCGTAGGGCAGCGGGCTGTAACGCATCTGGTTGCCTTTGTCGCCGCCCGCCACTGCAAACACGACTTCCCGCTCCTGCATCTTGCGCAAGGTCTCATATACCTTTGGTGTCGGCACACCGGATTGGACGGCGATCGTATTTCCATTAGAAGGATGGGAACGGAGGAGAGAGAGATAAATCCTTGCCTCGTATTCCGTAAAGCCGAGATCTTTTAGGCCATCTATTGTTTGTTGAATTTTCAAAACATTCACCTCACAAAGAAATATACTACCTAAGTAGTATAATCGTCAACCGTTCTTCCATATAAAAAGGGAGCCCCCTAGTAAGACACTTGGGAACTCCTTCGCTATTTTGAATATCGTAAAAACTGACAGGATTTGCTTTCTTTCATTTCGCAACGAATTTGAATCGGTTGCGTATTAATAAGTAGAGAGCCAGACGAGTTCGTTATAGTACACGACGCGCGGAGACGAAACGTTTTTCCCAAGACGTCCCTTTGAACGATGTGAACGTCACCCCAGGTTTTCCATAGGTATGCAAAATTTTGTTGTTGCCGGCATAGATAGCCACGTGCGTAATGCGCTTGTTCGTCGTGGTGGTGCTCGCTTTAAAGAAGATCAGATCGCCCTTTTTCAGGTTGCTCTTGGATACACTGACCCCTTTTTTCGCTTGATCACGGGATGTGCGCGGCAGGGATTTGCCCACTGCTACATCAAATACGCGCTTTGTAAAGGAAGAGCAGTCGAATACTCTTGTGGTACTGCTACTCACTCCAAATTTATAAGGTGTGCCTAAGTATTTTTTCCCGGTGGTAATGACTTTGTCAGCTTTGGCTTGTGTCCAAGCTGCATGAGCCACATTCTGATCTCCTGGAAGTGGAGCTACGATGGCCGTGAATCCCAGTGTCAATCCCATCAATACCCCGATTAATCCTTTATGTAGTTTCATGTTCATCCTCCCTTTTGATCGTGTAGGAATATTCGCAATATTGCTTCGTATTCCGTTACGCATAAAAGCTTCTACGAAACCGTAAATGCTTCTCTCAAATGACTTCGACAAGAAGCTTTTTTTATGCAAAGTTTGGCTGACCTCTCACTTGTTCTCTACTTTACCATTGGTCTGGATTCTATTAAATTCCCAAATTATTACCAAATCTCGCAACCACTTCTGGATAACTTTTCATCTTGACGCTGTCACGCCTGATTTCACAAGCATTCCTCAAATTTTCAGTTAATTTTATTACCAAGATGTTCCTCACAAATCCCCCAAATTTATCCACACTATTTTTCCTCACATCCGCATAACACGTGACTTATATCCTAGTTTCACTTACAAAAAATCCCTATTGCCCGTGCAATTCCTCTCTTCGGACTCGAATCTAGCTACTCTCTCTTTCTACATGCTTGCAACCTAGTGAGAGTCATCGTAAAGTAGATAGGAGTTCGTTTAAAGGAGGCACATATGCGACTGCGCAACATACCAGGTGCCGAATCGGCCCTGCGCGAATATCCGACGTTCGTGGACAACCCTGTATCCTTCAAAGGACGATGGAGAGAACGGTTCGGAAATGACAATCCCATCCATGTCGAGATTGGCTGTGGAAAAGGACGTTTCATTAATACACTGGCGGAGCGTCATCCTGATGTGAACTTCATCGCGGTAGAGCTGAAAGCGGAGGTCGTTCTGCGCGCGGTTCAACGCACCGAATACCGCGAGATTCCGAACCTGGCGTTTGTCCAGTTCAATGCAGCTGTATTGACGGATCTGTTCGCCGATCATGAAATCTCCCGCCTGTTCCTCAACTTCAGCGATCCTTGGCCGAAGTCCCGTCACGCCAAACGCCGTCTGACCTACGCCAGCTTTTTGAATACGTATCGTCAAGTGCTGAAGTCCGATGGAGAGATTCATATGAAGACTGACAATGAAAAGCTGTTCGAGTTTTCGCTCAACCAGTTTGCCAGTGAACGCTTCCAGATGCATAACATCACGTTCGACTTGCATCAATCCAAGCTCGCTGCAGACAACGTCATGACGGAATACGAAGAACGCTTTTCGTCTCGCGGACAGCGAATCTATCGGGTAGAAGCTCATTGCAGTTTTACCTGAGCCACAGAAAAAGGAAGCCCGGCCTAGTCGCTGGACTTCCTTTTCTTCTATAGTCATGCCCGTTATCCTTTGGCTTTACTTCCCCGTCTGTATACGCGTTCTGGCCGCCCGACTACCCCGTAGGACAAGTCCGCATTGGCCTCCCCCATTGTCACCAAATACTCGAGATATCGTCTCGCAGTCGATCGACTGATTCCCGTTTCTTTGCTCACCTGATCCGTAGTCGCTTCTTCCGTTTGCATCAGATAGGAGGTGATCTTCTCCAGTGTTATCCTGTCGATGCCTTTGACCGGTCTGCTCTCTTTGCTGCTTTTCACCCCAGAACCGTGTACAAGCTGGTCGATTTCCTCCTGATTGATCGACTCCCCTTCCTTCTTCAAAACGTGAATCTTCTTGCGAAAATCTTGATAGCTCCGCAACGTCTGCTGCAGTCTTGAAAAAATCAGCGGCTTGGTGATGAAATCAAAGACGCCGTAGCGAATGGCATCGACGACTGCATCTACTTCCTTGGCGGCGGTCAACATGATCACGTCGCTACCCGGGTGGTGTTCTTTGATGTAGGAAAGAAACTCGAGCCCGTTCATATCCGGAAAGTACACATCCAACAGGACAAGCTCAGGCTGCAACAGCTCCAGCTGATCCTTTGCCTCTTCCTTGTCGGCGGCGATCCCTACCACCTCATAGCCGCTTATCTTTTCCACAAATCGTCGGTTTACCTCGGCAATTCTCAGATCATCTTCTATAATAAGCACGCGAATGCGGTTCGCTTCATCACTCTGGTGCTGATTCATCGTGTCGATCCTCCCTTTCGTTCACCGGATTAGGCCCTGTGGAAGCATGACGGTAAAGATTGTCCCCCCCTGCGGATTTCCAGCATGGGTAATCGTTCCATGCAGCTGCTCCACTGCCTCCTTTACCAAAAACAGGCCGTAGCCGTGGTTTTGCAAATGCTTGGTGGAAAAGCCTCGCTCATACACCTTATCCGCGTTTTCTTCTGGAATCCCGGGTCCACGATCCTCCACCTCTACTAGCAAGAGCTCATCCATTTGTCCCAAGTAGATCGTGATTTCTTTGGCAAACGCATCTGGTGCGCAGACCGCATCCATCGCATTGTCTATCAGGTTTCCCAGAATGACAATCAAGAGTGATCGGTCAATCGCAGTCGCTATATCACGGAAATGACTCTCCGGATCAATCGTCAGTACAATTTTTCGTTCGTTGGCCTGATTCACCTTTCCCAGCAGCAAACCTCCGATAAGTGGATCGGGGACGATCCGCATGATCATTTGCGTACTGCTGACGTGGACGTTTACTTCTGTGGAAATAAAATCGACCGCTTCCTGATACGATTCCAGTTGAATCAAGGCGGAAATCAAATGCAGCTTGTTCGAGTATTCATGGGTCTGGGAACGGAGAGCCTCCGCGTATTCTTTTACGCGTGAGAGCTCCTGTGTCACGCGAAACAGCTCCGATCGGTCACGAAAGCTCGCCACAGCTCCCATAACTTGTCCTTCTTTATCCAAAATGGGTACGCGATTGACGATCAAAGCCTTTTTCCCAACAAAAGTCTCTTGGTCAAATTCCGCTATTCCCGTTTCCATGACGTCGAGGAGCCGGAGGGAGCGCAGCCATTCCCTGTTTTCCCCGTCCATCAGCCCTTGTTTTTCTGACGGTCCGAGCAAGCTCATCGCTGTTTGGTTTGCCATCGTTATCGCCCCATCCGTATTGACCGCGACGATCCCTTCCCGAATGGATTCCAGTACGGCCTGATTTTCCTGATACATCCGTCCAATCTGTACAGGCTCCAGACCAAAGATGGACTCTTTGACATTTCGTGCAATCAGCAGCGTTCCAATAATTCCCAGTAAGAGAATGACTGCTCCAATCAACACAATTCGATCGCGGTACATTTCGATCGTCTCCTGTATGTCCTCCAAGAGGAAGCCTACGGAGACCACGCCAATCACATTCCCTGCGTCACCCCAGATAGGGGTCTTGCCGCGAAGACCTGGTCCCAGCGAACCGACTGTTTCCGAAATAATCGATTGACCGGCGAATACCGCCTCGTTATCTCCACCGACCATCGGTTTCCCAATTTGCTCGGGGTCTGGGTGAGAGTAACGGATGCCTTGACGATTACCGACCGTAATAAAGGCAGCATGCGTGTCCTGCCGAATCGTTTCCACTAAAGGATTGATCGTGTGAGCAGGGTCCGGTTCTGAAAAAGCTTCTTTAATTTCCGGCATCCGTGCGATTGCCTTTGCCGTATGGAGTGCCCTCGTTCCAATTTCCTTGCGCAGTGCGCCGTCCAGCATTTGTTCAAAAGAGATCCCTAATAGAACGATCACGCCTAGCAAGAGTGATCCCATCATGATCAAGAGCTTTGTGTGAAACCGCACGTCCTTCCCTCCTCTTCTCCATTGTAGCCAAGCATGGGATGATTTTTCACATGAGCGGATGCAGCAAAAAGAGGCCATCCAAGGCCTCTTTACTTTTTCTCTATACTTCAGATTGAAAAAGTTTACAACGAAATGACTCCAGTTAAAATAGCGATGACAATCATGACGATCGACGTGCCAAATGCCCATTTCAAAATAAACCGCTGGGTCTCCCCGTAATCCACACCGACCATTCCGATCAGCAAGTATTGTGCGGCAAACAATGGACTCAATACGTGCAGCGGCTGACCCAGGATCGACGCGCGACCGATCTCCACCGGATCTACACCATAAGCTGCTGCAGCGTTGGCCAGAATCGGAACGACACCGAAATAATACGCGTCATTGGACATGAAATACGTGAATGGCATGCTCGTCAAAGCGACGAGGACAGGCATATGGGAACCGAGTGCATCGGGAATCAAGGAAACAATCGTATTTGACATGGCATCGATCATCTTGGTTTCCGTCAAGATTCCTGTAAAAATCCCTGCTGCGAACACCATCGATACAGTCGCCAGCGCATTTCCTGCATGGGCCGAGATCCGCTCCTTTTGCTCTTCCATCTTGGGATAATTGACCAGCAGAGCAACAGCAAAAGCAAGCATGAACAAAATAGGTAGGGGAAGAAAGCTCATGATCAGACATACCATCAAGACGACAGTCAAAATCAGATTGAACCAGATCAGTCGCGGACGTTTTAGTGAGTCACCTGCCGCTGCCATTTCCCCTGCAGCCAGATCAACCGCGTGATCTTGGCTCAAGTCGATAACCCCCAGCCGTTTTCTCTCCCGTTTCCCCAAAATACAGGCTACAAAAATAACCCAAGCCAGGCCACCAATCATCGCCGGAATGACCGGTGTGAAAAGCTGCGAAGCATCGAGATTCAGTACGCTCATCGCACGGGCAGTCGGACCGCCCCATGGAGCCATGTTCATAACGCCCAGTGCGAGCATCGGTACGACTGCCAGAATCATCGGCTTGATCCCCAGTCTCTGATAAAGGGGCAGCATGGCTGAAACGGTAATCATATACGTAGTCGTTCCATCGCCATCTAATGCCACGAGACTGGACAAAATGGCCGTCCCAACAATCACCTTCAGCGGATCACCTTTGACTATTTTTAATATTTTGGCAACCAATGGTTCAAACAACCCTGCATCCATCATAATGCCAAAATACAGGATGGCAAAAAGCAGCATAATACCTGTAGGTGCAATCTGTTTGATACCCGTCAGCATCATATCACCGATGTCTGCCCCAAAGCCGCCAATAAGCGCAAAGATGACAGGTACAACGATTAAGGCAACCAGTGCGGATAGCCGTTTGGACATAATCAGGTACATAAAGAGTGCAACCATTAAAAATCCGAGCCATGACAGCATGATCAGTTCCCCCTCAGAAGAATACGCTTTCAAAACGTACGTGTTTTCATAAACGAATGCGCTTTCATCAATTGCTGTCATTATAACAATGTTCAGTCAGAGCGAATAGAAATTGGCCATAAACGACATTAGCCGTATTTCCTTTATTAACGTCATAAAAATCACCAGCTTATTGGGTCCTGGGAATTTTCCACGGAGTTTCTTTGAGAAAAACCTTAAATGGGACGTTGGTACGAACCATGAATATCCGTATAAAACAGGCTACTAGAAACCACAAAAGCTCGCAGGAGAAGATTAATTCCTATCTGTAAAACGAAAAGCTGGACCAATTGATCCAGCTCCTCAAAGATCGAGAACGGCAGTCATGATGCTGTTCTCTTTTTCATTTAAACATCTCGTTTGCTAAACATCCGTACAGCCAGCCACAAAGCAGCTGCTCCATAAATCAACGTATAGATCAGCATGGCGTCACTCGGGGCAGAGGTACTGCCAAAAAAGCCCTGCGAAGCAAAAGAGATCGGATCATCTGCCGTATCGAAAAGGGCAATCGTTGTTTTGCGGAACAGAGAATCCGTCGGAAACAACAGGCTCGAAATAATCCCTATATTGATGAGGGAGCTCTGGTTGATCATCGTACCTATTTGCTCAATAAATCCCCCAATAAAGCTGATCCCGTACAAAATGATCAGGATGATCCCGCCGGTTACGGTCGTCGTGATACTGCTGAGCAGCAAGGAAACACAGACCAGAATAATCGGCATGAGCACGAAAAAGCCAAGTGCCGTCACGATCTGACCTATGCTGACTTGAACGGCCAGTACGCCTCCCCCGACAAACTGATTAATCCCGAGCAAGCCTAAAAACATCAGGATCGCATAGAGGACGAGCATGCTGGCCAATCCGCCAAACTTCCCCAGCAAATATTTGCTGCGCGGCAGAGAACGAGCCAACCACGTATCTATCTGATGGCTCTCTACCTCGGAGGCGATACTGCCGACGCTGCTCAAAATCGCGAGCAGTGCTGTAATAAAGGAGCCAAAGTACAGGCCCATCCCCAGTAATTGCGTTGAGAAAAAACCTTGCTGCAGCAGGGCATCTCCTGTATTTCCGAGCATGTCCCCCATTTCTTTCGATGCGTACCAGGTCGCAACTCCAAACAACAGCAAAAAGGCGAGGGACATCAGGAGCGTAATCGTAAAGATGCGCTTGGAGATCATCTCTCTATACGTGATTTTAATGATGGACCACATGTGCTTCCCCCTCCTTTTTCTGTACCCAGTACAAAAAGACTTCTTCTAATGACTGTTGCTTCCGCACAATCTCATGAACGGCAGCACCTTGCGAAACCAGAGCTTGCACCAGCGCAGGTACTCTCCCATCCTGATCCAGAGTGACCAGCCAGCGTTCCTGATCTGCGTCCTGGCGCATGAATTCCGTTTCCTTTACAAAAGGCGGAAGCTGTTCGATGAATCCTCGCTGTCCTGCTTCCAGCATTACTTCCACTTGCGGCGAGACCGCACTCAGCTTGCGCCACTCTCCATGGACCACTAGCTCTCCCCGATGGATGATCCCGACATGATCGCACACGGATTCCATTTCACTCAACAGATGACTATTGAGAAAGATCGTCTTCCCTTGGTCTCGTAGCTCGGCGATCAGCTCCCGTACTTCTTTTCGCCCAATCGGGTCCAGGGCAGAGGTCGGTTCATCCAAAAAAATCAGGTCCGGATCGGACAATAGGGCGCAAGCGAGACCGATCCGCTGCTGCATCCCCTTTGAATACCCCCGAATTCTCTCCTTTTCTCTCCCCGACATACCCACGCGAGCGACCACATCACGAATGACTTTCTTTCGTTCGGCACGGGACAAGCCGCATAGCTCCGCATGATGCTCCAGAAGCTGTGTCCCCGTCAACCAATCTGGATAACGGAACAGCTCCGGCAAATACCCTACCTTTTGGCGTGCTTCTACGCTTCCGATCGGATGGCCGAGCATCACGGCCTTGCCATTGGTTGGGTGTAACAATCCGAGCATGGTCCTGACAAACGTGCTCTTGCCGGCTCCATTTTGTCCCAAGAATCCAAATACCGAGCCTCGTGGGACTTGCAAGGTGATATTTTTGCAACCTGCCTTGCCATCATACTGCTTGGTCAGGTCCCAGGTCTCGATTACGTAATCAGCCATCGCTCCTCTGGCCTCCTTTTTTCTCCCAAAACGGTACAAAGCAGAGCATCCCCAAAAAGGGAGCTCTGCTGATCCATTCTATCTGGTTTTTTACATTTTCTTGGCAATTTCCAACAGTTCATCGCCCTTGATCTTGTCATAGGCTTGCAGCATGTGGATGTGACCATCCTCCTGCCAAATGATCTGGCTGTTGTGTTCGGACGAGATGAGAACGGCATCTGTACCGTTGACTTTCACTTCTTTCATTTTGCTGTCCTTGTCCGTCAAGTACGGCATAGGGAGAGTGTGCTGCCAATCCTTGATGCTGAGCATTTGCTTTTTCACGTTGTCCGGAATGAACGGCAGAGCCAGCATCGTATTGCGCAGCTGCTCCAGATCCACTCCTTCTGGTGCTTTCAGTTCAGGAGCATCCACGACCATGTAGTTCAGGCTGTTTTCTCCGGAGCGGAGCCAGATGTTTTGTGATTCCGGGACATGCAGAGAAAAGCGTTTGCCGCTCAATTTTTCATCGAATTGCTGATCAACCTGCATCTGGGCTAACAGTTTGTTTGCTTTCTCCACGTTAATTTCGAGCTGGAGGGTAAAGGAAGGGCTGATATCCACACTTTCTACATCCAGTCCTTTTGGCAGAGCTGGCAGTTTGACGCCTGCTTTTTCTGCTGCCTCACGACTATTGTAGTAGCGGTTTTCCTTGTCTTTCTGGCCAGCTTCATCAATCCACAGCTTACCGATTCCTTTCAGCTCCATCTCACCTGCACGCCCACTGGACATCCAGGCTTCGACATCCTGCAGATCCTGCTTTGTCACTTTGACGAATTCTACTTTATCCATTCGGAAAATGGACAAGAGATCGCTAGCTGCTGCTTGTACTTGTGGGAAAGATAGCGATACGACCAGCACAGCTGCTGCCGAAGTCCCTGTCACCCATTTTTTCGTCTTTTTATTCATGTCTTTCCAGCTCCTTTTTAATACCTTCTTTTGTGAACCAAGTTGCACAGGCTTGCCATGGCCTTCGCTTTGACCTATCTTGCGGGAAAAGGCCTGCCAAGCTGCCTCAGTATCGACTCTGACCTTGTCTACCGGACGAAACAGCTCCTGCTCCAACGTGTTCGCAGTCCAGGCTTCCAGAGCGAACAGCTCCTCCAGCTTCAGACGACACTGGTCACACTGCTTCACATGGTCTCGGAACTTTTCGCTTTCCGAGGCGCTGCACTCTCCATCCAGATACGCTTGAATCATGCCTGCATCTGCACATTTCATCCTTCTTCCCCCCTCATCCGAGCATACATGTTGCGAAATTTGGTCTTGGCCCGCGACAGCAGCGTCCCGACCGAGCCTACTTCCGTCCCCGTTGCTTTTGCCAGCTCCCCATACGCAAATCCCGAGTATTTCATCAAGAGCAAGGTCCGTTCTCGTTCATCCAGCTTAGCGAGCACATCGCGCACGTCCTCGATCGCTTCCTTTTCCAGCCACGTGTCTTCGGAAGAAGGGGCGACCAGCTCTTTCCCTTCCGCTTCCTTCTCCTGCCTGGTCAGTCTGCGCTTTTCCGAACGCAGGTGGTTGTAGGCGGCATATACGGAAGCGCGAGACAGCCACGCCGGAATATTTTCAATCACGGAGCGATCCGTATGGTAAAAGGATAGAAACACTTCCTGGGAGATATCCTCCGCTGTTTGCTGCTCTTTGACAATCCTCATGATTTGCCGCACGACGAAGGGATAGTACGTCGTAAACAAGTCTCGAAAGGAATCCGTTTCATCCTGGACAAGTATGGAATTCATCGCCAGTTTTGCTTGCACCTCCACTGTTCTTCCCTCCATCCTGGCTGGGCCCGTCTACGAGTGACCTGCACGAACCACATTCCGGTCTCTTCGGGTCCTTTCGCTTCGTTCATCTAATAGAAACCACCGAATCACGTTTTGTGACAAGAAAAACAAAATAATTTTTAGTCTACCCAGTATCGATCACGGTTTTCCAAAAAACGCCGCGTCAATTGATAATGTTCTGTGTCTTCATATCGGATCTCTTCCATCGGGGAAGCATCAAAATTGAGAATTTTCGCCTCCGGGAATCCCATGAGGATCGGGGAATGTGTCGCGATCAAAAACTGTGCTCCCTCATCCACTAGATCCTTCATGACATAGAGAAACGCCAGCTGGCGCATCGGTGACAAGGCCGCCTCAGGCTCGTCCAGCAAATAAATACCTTTTCCTGTAAACCGATTCGTGAACAGGGACAAAAAGGACTCTCCATGAGATTGTTCGTGCAGGGAGCGCCCCCCATACGCAGAAAAGCCTGTAGAACGTTCTCTTTCCAGCTCATCGACATGGCTGGCAAACTGGTAAAAGCTTTCCGCCCTTAGAAAGAAGCCATTGGTCTGCTTGGGCATCCAGGAGAGCCGGACAAAATCACCCAGGCTCGCCTCTGACCGATCTACTTCGTAAAAATGATTGCGGGAACCACCTGCTGTATGAAAACCGCATTGGTACGCGACTGCCTCTAGCAACGTAGACTTGCCGGAACCGTTCTCCCCTACAAAATACGTGACGCTACTCGTGATTTCGATTTCCTCCAGCTGACGGATCGATGGTAGCGTGAACGGATAACGGTTGGTCTGAGGAAATTGTTCGCGCATCAGTCGGATCGTTCGCAAGTAAACCATCTTTTTTTCCTCCGTACTCACTATTTTCGCCTCTACGTCCGATACATCCTAATAGGGGGGAGTATCCGTGGACAAGGTTTCCTTTCTACAGGAAAAAAGCACATTCCATATGAAATATCCAGATCAGAGCGATCTTTCTTTTTATCGGTGGTTCACCGAGCAGCATCCTGATGAAGCTATCGGCTGGTATCATCTCGGGCGCGAGCGACAAGCACGTGGCGACCGGGAGCAGGCACTGGCCGCACTGAGACGAGCCTTGCATGCCAAGCCCGGCCCTTACTTCAATGAGGCGAGAGAAGCGTACCAGGAATTGATTCGGGAGCGAAAACAACAGGAATGGCGGAACAAAACACGCCGTTTGTTGGCCTCCCTCCTCTTTCTTTATTTTCAGTTCGCCTTTTCACCTGGGCCTCTGACAGAACCGAAGGCAGTCACGACCTCAGCGCCAACTCAAGCCGTTCCGTCGGCTGTGCCTGTCCAACCGCATGTAGAAGTGATCGCAGTACCGTCTCATTTGAGTGCAGCTCAGCGGGAGAGTCAGGTGCGAAAGTATGTAGAGAGTCGTCGTCCTTCCCTTACTCAGCCGTATACAGTCATTGCCGTACCGGAAGTCGCGGGAGCACCGATCTACACACCCTTGCTCTTTTACCAGCCCAACACCGTGCTTGGGGTCATGCGCTATCATCCAGTCAACCGAACGGTCATTAATCAGAAATGGTTTGATCGTCCGGGTACCTATGAAGAGGATCAAATGCTTCGACCAGCTCGTACTTCTCTCGCAGAAGAACAGCAGGTCACGGAGCATATCTTGACTCTACGTAATGCGCTGTATCGTTATTATCAGCAAAAAGGAACGCTACCTGTAAACCTCGCTCTTCTTGCTGGTGCGTACCCTGGCAACTATTTGCCACAAATTCCTGTCCCACCCACTGGACTTGGCCTCAAAGCCTACCCATATCGGCCAGATGCATTTCGTCCGGAAGCCGCCTGGGTCAGTCTACGTGATGTCTTGCCACTGCCGGGCTATCCAGAACCACTCATCCCGCTTGCGCCCCTGCAGATTCGTATGTCTGAATCCAGCCATACGATGCGACTCCTCAGCGGTTCACATGTCGTGCGCAGCTATCCGGTCGGGATTGGAAAAAACGGTTCAACTCCTGAGGGGTATTTCACCATCCTGCAAAAAATCAACCAGCCTCGCGGACATGATAATATCTATGGCACCAGAGGAATGGTTTTTCAGAGCAACGGCTACGCGATTCACGGTACCAATCATCCAGAGAGCATCGGTACGTCTGTCTCACTCGGCTGCATCCGTATGCTCAATGCCGCTGTCGAGGAATTGTACTCCTTTGTTTCACTAGGCACGGAAGTCATCCTTTCCGATTCTCCTGTTCCAGCCTATCCGTGGAGCAACCCAGCTCCGTTTGTTTTGGCAGCTCGACCGGAAGAAGAGACTCCACATGTCATCTATCAATGGTTGCACTGAGCTTCTTTTATATTAGAAAAGACGAATGAGTCTATAGAATTGTTACGTTCCATTCTTTGCTAAACCATTTGATCATGGTCGGGTTGTCGATCACATAACACAGAAAAAAGCGCGCCCCCGAAATGGGGACGCGCTTTTTTTGACTCATTTATTTTTCTTCCAGTTGGCTAATCTTTTCTTCTTGTTCTTCTTCCGGATTCCAATGATCGAGCACTTTTCCCTGTAGCACCTTACCCTTGATGAATTCTACTTGCTGCTCGGTAAAATCCTGTGTCCACTCGATCTCCAATTCCTCAGCCAGCCTCACGACGGTCAGCAGTTCTGACCAAGCGACGTATCGTTTGTACCAGAAAAACTGTGGCTGCTCATTCATATATGGGTAGAGATCATCAAAATCGGTGTGTTTACAGTCGAGAGCTCGCTCAAAATTCACTTTGGTTTGGAGCAATTGATCCATAAAAAATGTGGGTAAATCCTTTTGTGCGTAGTCAGACATGGACTGTCCCCCCTGTCTCCCGATTTATTGGTATTGTACCACGCGAAAGAAGATGTGCAAATAGCTGAAACTGTTTGAGTTGTTCATCTTATTCTAGATATTAGCCGTTGGTACCGCTTGAATCAGGATTTTGACCTCCCTGATCAGGTGGTGGAGGTGGTAATTCAATCCCTTGAGATGGCGTACCTGACTGGCCTCCCCCTGGATTTACGATATCGGGTGGAGGTGCAGGTGTGTCACCAGGGTTCGAGGTGCTCCCTGAATTTCCCGGATTCTGCCCATTGGATTGGCCACCTTGCCCGCCATTATCGCCAGGCGGCAACTGCTCATTTCCTCCGTCTCCTGTATCAGGAGGTGACCCGCCGTCAGTACCCTGATTTGCGTCCTCTCCAGCATTCAACAGGTTATCCAGCTGCGTTGTGCTGATCTTTACCACTTTGGAAGGAGCTTCTTCCTGCCCTTCCGCATTGCGAGGTATGACAATGTATTGATAGGCAGTCGGGCTATCCAGTATGTCCACAAAGACCGTCTCTTTCATACCCGAAGCAATCTGTTGTCGTTCACCGTTTGGCAAGATACGGTACACATCATAAGTGTATTCCGGTAATCCACCGATCCAGCTCAGTACTGCCTTTAACTGCCCGTTGTCGAGTGTCAAGTCTGCAGCCAACTGGATTGGCGATTCCGTTTCTTCCTGTTTTTGCTCTTCTTTCACTCCGCCTGGATTCACAAAGTCGCTGGATTTTACCCCTTTCAGGCCATCTGCCAGTACTTTGGAGAACATCTGGGCGGTCAAGCTGCTACCTTGACGCATTAAGTGCTGTTTGTCTTCAGGGTCAAAGCCCATCCAGACTGCACCCACGTACTCAGGTGTGTATCCTACGAACCAGGCATCCTTGTTGACATCGCTGCCGCCCGCGATCGACTGGGTCGTACCTGTTTTCCCTGCTACGTGACGACCAGAAATACGTGCTGCTTTACCGGTCCCTTCCTGAACCGCACGTTCCATCATGGAGTGAACTTCCCATGCAGATTGCGGCTTCAGCACGGCCGTTTGTTTTTCCTCGTACACACGCTCCACGCCTACGCTTCTATTCGTCATCTTGGTGATCGAGTGCGCTTCCGACATCACACCACCGTTAGGGAAAGCCGTATAGGCCTGTGCCATTTTCAGTGGGGACGTCCCTTTGCTCAATCCACCCAGCGCAATAGCCAGGTTGCGATCCTCTGGGGCGAGATCGATGCCGAATTTTTTCAAGTAATCCATACCTGTTTTGACCCCGATCTCATTCAACAACCACACGGCTGGAACGTTGAGGGAGTCAATCAAGGCACGGTTCATGCTTACGGAATCACTGTATCTGTTATTGTAGTTGCGCGGCTCATAGCCATTAAAGCTTTGTCGCTTGTTGCTCAGGGAGGAGTTAGATCCCCACTTGCTGTCGGAGTCGACCGCCGGTGCATACACCGCCAGAGGCTTGAACGACGAACCAGGCTGACGCTGCATGTCTGTCGCGTAGTTAAAGCCTTTCGGGGCGTAATTACGACCACCGATCATCCCGGCAATTCCACCGTTTTTCGCATCGACGACAATCATCGCCGATTCCACACCACGTTTTGCTCCGTCTTTGGGGAAGTTTTTCGCGTTGGCATATTGCTCGACCATCGCGTCTTGCATTTGCGGATCAAACGTCGTGTAGACTTGCCAGCCACCGCGGTACAGCTCTTCTTCGGTCACGCTGTAGCGCGCTTCTGCTTCATCCAGCATGTGATCAAAGAAGGCCCGGTAGCCTTTTTTCAAGCTGGCACCTGCTGTTTCTGTCGGTTCCTTTGGAAGCTCCTCAGCTTGTGCCTCATTTTTTTGTGCCTCGGTAATAATCCCTTGTTCATACATTAACCGGATCACGGTATCTCGACGCAGCTTCGCTTTTTCCGGATTGTTGAACGGTGAATAGGTCGTCGGTGCCTTCGGAATGGCTGCCAGCATAGCGGCTTCAGCTACCGTAAAGTCGTCGTCGGAAACTGACTTGCCAAAGTAATACTTGGCCGCATCCTCTACACCAAACTCCCCTTCACCCAGGTAGACACGGTTCAGGTACATTTCTAAAATTTGATCCTTGGAGTATTTACGCTCCAGACCAATCGCAATGCTCATTTCCTTTGTCTTCCGCCAAAATGTCTGATCTAGGGTGAGAAATACGTTTCTAGCTAACTGCTGGGTAATCGTACTACCGCCTTCTGCCAATGACCCTTTTCGAATGTCATTGACGATGGCTCCACCGATCCGAATCATATCCACGCCCTTGTGCTCGAAGAAGCGTTTGTCTTCGACAGCGAGGAATGAATTGATCAGAGTTTTCGGCATTTCATTAATCGGCTTGTATTCACGGTTTTTTTGACGAATCAGACTCGTCATTTCATTTCCGTTCTTGTCGTATATGACCGTTGGTTCTGCTTTCAGATCCTTCAGTTTCTGTTCATTTTCCGCAATCATCCGATCTCCAGCGTATAACAGGGCAAAATACCCCCCGATGACACTCAAGAGCAGGAAGATTGCAAACGATACGGCAATCATCAGCAAGCTGTTCTTTTTCTTCCTGACTTTCTTCTTGGCCTTTGTTGCCATTACTTACCTCCTGATTTTCTCTCTCCCCCACATCTTATAGACGGATACATTCGAAAAAAGTTTCTGGCTTTTGGCATGTCTATCATTCCACACTCGTCCTCGTTTGACAAGCGTCAGCACAGGCAGAGCGTTCGCTGCGATTGGATTTGATCAGCCTCCCCCGGCCGCCAATGGTACCTATAGTACCACCGTTTGGTTGGCTTGTGGCTTCATAGTACTGGAAAAAGCCTATCCCCCGTCACTGGGAGATAGGCCGTTTCTTCTATAGAAGTCGTCTTATTTGAGCAGTTCTTCTGCTTGGGCAACGACATTTTCTACGGTAAAGCCGTATTCTTTCATGATGCGATCGCCAGGTGCGGATGCGCCGAATTGATTGATGGCGATCACTTTGCCACCATCTCCTGCGTAACGCTCCCAGCCCATTGGAGAACCCATTTCCACAGCCACACGCGCTTTGACTGTTGGAGGAATCACGGACTCACGATATTCCTGGGATTGGCGCTCGAACAGATTCCAGCTAGGCATGGATACGACGCGAGCTTCGATACCACGGGACAGAAGTTGCTCACGCGCTTGCATAACGAGAGAAACCTCGGAGCCTGTCGCAATCAGAATCAGCTGTGGTTTGCCGCTTGGAGCATCCGCCAATACGTATGCACCTTTGGTAACACCTTCTGCCGCTTTCTCGATGGTTTCAGGCAGGACAGGCAGATTTTGACGAGTCAGCACGAGCACGACTGGCTCATCCGTACGGGAAACCGCATACTTCCACGCTTCGTTTGTCTCGATCGCATCTGCTGGACGCATAATAGTCAGGCCTGGCATCGCACGCAGGGACGCCAATTGTTCGATTGGCTCATGCGTCGGTCCATCCTCACCAACCGCGATGGAGTCATGCGTGAAGACGTACACGACTGGCTGTTTCATCAGTGAGGACAAACGGATCGCCGGGCGGACGTAGTCAGAGAACACGAAAAATGTCCCGCCGTATACTTTCACTCCACCGTGCAAGGCCATCCCATTCAGTGCAGCACCCATCGCAAACTCACGAACACCAAACCAGATATTGCGACCATCGTAGCTGCCTGGGAGGAAGTTGCCTGCCTCTTTGATTACCGTGTTGTTGGAGTGAGCCAGGTCAGCAGAACCGCCCAGGAAGAACGGAACGCTGTTTGCAAGCGCATTGATCGCATTACCAGACGCAACGCGTGTAGCTAGCTTAGCTCCAGCTTCATAACTAGGCATATTGCTGTCCCAGCCGCTTGGCAGATGACCTTCTGCAGCCGTTTGGAACTGCAGTGCCAGCTCAGGGTATGCTTTCGCGTAAGCTGCGAATCGATCACTCCAGGCAGCTTCTGCTTTTGCTCCCTGGTCAGCCAGGTTTGAGTACAGCTCGGTTACTTCTTCTGGAACGTGGAACTCGTTTTCATGCGTCCACGCGTAGTTCTGCTTGGTCAGCTTCACTTCTTCTTTACCCAGAGGAGCTCCGTGAGATGCACTGGATCCGCCTTTGTTCGGGCTTCCGTAACCGATGACCGTTTTCACTTCGATCAAAGTCGGGCGATCCAGATCTTGTTTTGCTTCTGCAATCGCTTTATCAATGGCTTCCAAATCATTGCCGTCTTCTACACGCAGATATTGCCAGCCGTACGCTTGGTATCGCTGCGCCACGTTTTCCGAGAAGGAACGAGACAGC
The DNA here is from genome assembly GCF_001420695.1 of Brevibacillus choshinensis. NCBI lineage: Bacteria > Bacillati > Bacillota > Bacilli > Caryophanales > Paenibacillaceae > Brevibacillus > Brevibacillus choshinensis. Next base: position 182,316 of record NZ_LJJB01000010.1, read on the forward strand.
TCGCCATCTAGAGAAATATCATTTGAATCGTAGAGCACGATCATTTTACCCAGCTTCAGGTGAGCGGCCAGAGATGAAGCCTCGCTGGATACACCCTCCATCAAATCCCCGTCACCGCAAATGACATACGTGTAGTGGTCAACGATGTCAAAGCTGTCACGATTGTAAACAGCCGCCATGTGTTTTTCTGCCATTGCCATCCCGACAGCCATCGCGATCCCTTGTCCCAAAGGACCCGTGGTTGCATCAACCCCAGCTGTATGTCCGAATTCTGGGTGACCAGGCGTTTTGCTACCCCACTGACGGAAATTATGTAAGTCTTCCAGTGAAACATCGTATTTCATCAAATGCAACATCGAGTATAATAGCATAGAGCCATGTCCAGCCGAGAGTACAAAACGGTCACGGTCTATCCACTTCGGGTTGCTAGGATTCACCTTCATAAAACGGCTCCATAGGACATGTGCCATCGGAGCAGCACCCATCGGCATTCCCGGGTGGCCGGAATTAGCCTTTTCAATCGCATCAATAGCCAGTGTGCGAATGGTATTAATCGATAGTTGATCAACAGACACTTGCTGAGTCATCTCGCAAAATCCTCCTTGCTTTTTTGGAAAACGGTTTTGAGGGTACGTGAGAACGAATGAAACATACTGCCCAATTATAGCATAGTTCCCCATTACAATCATGTCTTGCTCTTGAATTTAGGAGGTACCCCATTATGTCATCTACCAAGTATCTGATCATCGGAATTTTACTTGCTTTGGCTGGTTTTGGAATGCTGTTTGCAGCCATGGCCAGCTCTCCTATTTTGAAAAAAAACCGTCTTGAACGACGTAAAAAGGCAGCAGAAAATCATCGTCCCGATGAAGGGTAAAGAAAGCGGAGGGTTTGGATGAGTAAGAAATGGTATACCATGCCAGTCGCCGTTCATCTGTTTGTCATGAAAGGATCCGAAATCTTGTTGCTCCGTCGTTTCAACACTGGCTATGAGGACGGCAATTATAGCGTCCCTGCTGGCCATGTCGAGAGCGGTGAGGAGGTCGTAACTGCTGCGATTCGAGAAGCGCATGAGGAATGCGGTATTCTAATTGATCGGAATGATTTGCAGGTAGTCGGCGTCATGCATCGCAACTCGTCCGAGGAGCGAATCGACTTCTTCCTGATCACGACACGCTGGAGCGGTGAGATCGTCAATGCAGAGCCGGATAAATGTGATGATCTGAAGTGGGTAGACATGGATCATCTGCCTGACAACCTCATCCCCTATGTGCGAAAAGCAATGGAAAATGCACGAAGTGGTCAATGGTTTGACAGCTTTGGTTTTGAAAACGTTCGGCAAAAAGAAAACAACCGTCGGGGGCACAACTCAGCCTGACGGTTGCTCTTTTGATGATCAATGAAACCTGTTTCCCATTCGACGGAGCTGCCGAATCACCGTATAGGCAACACCGATGATGATCATGCCTTTCACCGCAATCTTGCTGTAGCTGTACACTCCCGCCTCCAACCATTCCATCTTGTCGGAAAACCAGTAGCCCGCTAAAAAATAGTGTAGTGTCCAAATCAAGCTGCTCGGCAAAAGGACTAGCAAATAATGCGGCAGGCGGAACCGATAGACCCCCGCCAAAAATGGAACGAGGTACCGGGCACCGGGAATGAAGAGACTCAAGCACAGCATCCACCCCCCATGCTTTAGCCCCTCCTTTGACTTTCCCTTGTCAATCCGAATCCCTCTGCGCTGATTGATCCATGTTCCAAACCTTGCCCCCATGATGGCTCCTAGGAAGTAACAGGAAGTCAGTACAAGCAATATGGCAAGATATACTGCTATGAAAGTCTTTCCTATGTATAAATCAGAATGGGCTGCCTGTGTCCCTGCGGTCATCACGACTATTTCATCAGGTATCAGCTTACTCGTCATTTCTTTTCCATAATAGACGAATAACCCGAAGAAACTATGTAATTCCACGAATTATCCCTCCCTCGGCTTCTTCCTCTCTATGTTATAGAAGAAACCTTTCAAAAAGGGAGAGAAACGTTTAAGAATTCCTAAAGGATTTCTGAAGAATTTCTTACGGAAAAAGAAAAAGCGCACTCACCGCCATCGCCGCTCGCCATGGTCAGTAAACACGCCTCCATCCATCATCGATCGTCCGCTTTGCGCCTGCTGCGTACTGCAGACATCGCCTCCATAAATTCTTCCTTATCGATGACGTTTAATTCGTAAAGCTCCCGGATCTCATCTTCAATCAGGAGCAGATCCCCCTCGGGGTCCCCTGTATAAATAAACAGTCCGAAGCGGTGCAGAAACGCCTTTAAATCGAAATCATTCGGGCGAGAATTCAATGTGCTCCCTCCAGATCGATTTCCATCCTCGCGAGGACGGCATCGTAGTCAAACTCGACAGCAAAGCCGGTAATAACGATGATCTTCGCGTTCGGATACGCTTCTTGCCACGCCTCCTCTTCTTCTGGTTTCAGGCCGACGATGTAAAGCGGATCGACGGACATCTGCGGGTCAGCCATACAGAGCTGCAAAAACTCTCGCGTTCGATCCTGTTCCCCAGCTGCATTCAGCACCAATACGGCGCGCTTTACCTCGCCCGACTTTCTTTGCTCGGCCAGCATCTCAAACGTTTTCACTGACGGCACCAGAGCGTTCACCTCAGGGAACCGGTCGAGGACCTCATCCAGCCAGTCGTCTTCTTGCCAGGCCAGGTAGTACAGCATTGCAGTAGACATGTTGATAAACACCTCATGGATATATACTTGACAACTTTCTGAACGATTCTTCTTTCTTTTCTATTATAGCATGGATGTGGGCAACCTGCCCATTTCGCTTGCTTGACTTCGCCCGACCCATCACGTAAGGTGGAAAAAGTAAGCAAACATCCATCAAACTGATTTTGTGTGAAAAGAGGTATTTCCCGTGAATAAGAAGCATCTTGCCCTCTTGTTCTTGATTGCTTTTCTCACCATGCTGGGCTTTGGCATCATCATCCCGATCTTGCCGTACTTTGCGGAAAAGCTGGGCGCATCATCCTTTCAAATAGGCGTTCTGTTCGCCAGCTACAATATTATGCAGTTGATCTTTGCCCCTGTCTGGGGAGCCCTCTCTGACCGCATCGGACGCAAGCCACTGGTCGCATTTGGATTATTTGGCTTTTCCATCACCTTTATCCTGTTTGGTTTGGCTGAGAGTTATACAGCGATGCTGTCCTACCGGATTATCGGGGGGATCGTTTCTGCTGCTGCCATGCCGACAGTGACAGCTATGGTAGCTGACTTGTTTCCTCCGCAAGAACGTGCCAAAGGGATGGGAATCATTGGGGCCGGCATTGGACTTAGTTTTGTCTTTGGGCCTGTCATCGGTGGGCTCTTGAGCGGATACGGCTTTGCTGTTCCTTTCTTTGCTTCCGGGACTGTAGCCTTGCTCACCTTTTTCGTCATCTTGTTCGCCCTGCCGGAAAGCTTGCCAAAGGAAAAACGGACGGGGCATGCTCCCAAATCATCGGGCAACCCACTCGTTTCGTTATTCGGCTCCCTTTCCTTGCTGTACGGCATCCTGTTCATCGTCTCGTTTGCCTTTTCCGGTCTCGAAACGACGTTTGCCTTGTACATCAACGACTTGTATGGCTTTACCTCCAAAGACTTGGGCTATATGTTTCTCGTCATGGGGATTATCGCCGCCTTTGTACAAGGTGGGCTGATCGGAAAAATGGTCAAAAAAATGGGAGAAGCGGCAGTCCTGACACTCGGGATGCTCTTGTACGGTATCGGATTTTTTGCCATTCCTCTCTCAGGGAATTTCTGGGTTCTCGCACTCATACTCTCCTTGTTCGGAGCAGGACAAGGCATGATTCGCGCGACAGCTACAGCGATGATCACGCACCGCACGACACAGGGACAAGGGGTGACGACGGGAGCGATCAGCTCGATGGACAGTCTCGGGCGAATCCTTGGCCCTCTCGCGGGAGGAGCCGTGTACCAGTTTACACACAGCGGTCCGTTCCTCTTGGGCGGCGTACTGATGGTACTCATCTTGCTCTGGTTCCGTACGAGCTACAAGCGTTTGCCTGAGCCTAGTGCGCAGGCGTAGATCGGCAAAGAAAAACAGCTATCCATCGGCGGATAGCTGTTTTTTTGTTCGTCGGCGTTACCTTACTTCATCTCCACATACTTGAGATCTCCATTCCCGAGGGCATCTGTATAAATGCCTTTCGCGACCTTCTCTCCCTCTAGCCAGCTGACCGTGTAAAAATAGATAGGTGCCACGGGCATCTCATCCATGAGAATTTGCTCGGCCTGGCCGAATAGCTGCTTCCTCTTTTCGAGGTCACGCTCTTTGGCGGCTTGCTGTAACAGTTCATTGTATTTGTCGTTGGTCCAATTCGTATTGTTGTTGCCTCTCTTCTCCCGGAAAATCTCAATGAAGTTAACCGGATCGTTGAAATCCGCGACCCAACCTCTACGGGCAATCTGGTAATTTCCCGAATCCAGCGTGTCCAGATACACCTTAAACTCCATATTGGCGACCTTTACATCTACCCCCAAAGTTTGCTTCCACTGATCCTGTACGGCTTCGGCAATTTTCTTGTGCGCTTCGCTCGTATTAAAGATCAACGTGAGGGGCGGGAGCTTGGTAATGCCTAACTCCTGCATGCCTTCTGCGAGCAACTGTTTGGCCAGCGCGGTGTCGTGATCGCGGAAATAGCCATCGGGTTTGACCGCCATAGTCGGGGGAAGCAGCCCAGTCGCCGGGATTTGTCCGGCCTGTAAAATATTATCGATGATCGCTTGGCGGTCGATGGCATAGCCAAACGCCTTCCTGATTTTTGCATTGTTAAATGGTGGCTTCTCGATATTGAACTGATACCAGTACGTGTTTGCGACCGGGATCACCTTGAACTTCCCGGAATCCTTCAAAGCAGGAATGGCATCCGTGGGCAATGTGCTGAACGGTCCGCCCGCCCAATCCAATTCGTCGTTTTCAAACATGGACAGCTCTGTATTTTGGTCTTCAATCATAGTCACTTCGATCTTGTCGACTTTTACGTTGTCTTTATCCCAGTAGCTATCGTTTTTCACAAAGCTCATTTTATTTTTGTGCGCCCAAGTCTCCAGCTTGAACGGGCCGTTCCCTACGTGGGTATTCGCTTCCATCGCCCACTTCGGATTTGCCTCTGCGACTTTTTTGTTCACTGGGTAGTACGTAGCAAAGGCAGTCAGCTCTAGGAAAAACGGAGTCGGGTTCTCCAGATGAACTTCCAGCTTCTTGTCATCCAGCGCTTTTACACCCACATCGTCTTTGGTCGCTTTTCCTGCGTTGAAGTCGGCACCTTTTTTAAGGTAAAAGAGCTGATAGGCGTAATCGGAAGCCGTCTGAGGGTCGAGGGCGCGTTTCCATGCGTATTCAAAGTCTTGGGCGGTTACTGGATCTCCATTGCTCCACTTGGCATCACGCAAATGAAACGTATAGGTCAAACCATCCTCAGAAATCTCTATCTTTTCTGCAGCCGCTTCGTGAAACTTGCCATCCGGTCCTTTGCGTGTCATTCCATCAAACGTGGAGGAAACAACCATGCTCGAGATGTTGTCATCAGCGAGCCCCGGATCTGCTGTAGAAGGCTCTGAACCGATGTTGAGACGAAACAATTTGGTACCGCCCTCCGTGGTCCCTGTCGCAGGAGCTGAGTTGTTGCTACTCTGGCTTTCGTTAGAGGTTGGCGGTTTGGCCGCTGGAGAGCTTGCAGTCGAGCACCCTGCCAGTGCACCCGCGACTAACAGACAAGAAACAAGAAATGCACTCACCCTTTTCTTCACAAAAGATCCCCCTTTATTTTCCAGCTGACCATACTATAGCGCATGATTATAGGTACCGGAATAAGAAGAGGGAAGATTTTATTTAGATTTATCTGATTATTGTTTTTATTCAAAATTATAAATAGAAATAAAGCAGGGGTCGTCTATCTGCGCTCATCGTGGAGTGGGATTTGACTCAGTTGGAAGGCATCTGATTTCGGCGCATAACCTACCCGTTTTTTGGATTCGTCAAGATTTAGCCGTTTGAATCGATTATCTGAAATACCGTGCAGGATCGTAAACGGAGGGAGTTCTTCTGCCTGTATCGCTTTTAACAGGAGATCACACAAATCCTGTGGACTGATGTAAGCACTCATATCACGGGCAGTGAGCGGTTCCTCATCCGGTTGAAAACTGTCGTAGGAACCGATTCGCACGGCAATGCTTTGCAGTCCTTCGCTATAGGCAAAATAGGAGGCGAGCGATTCACCAAAGCACTTGCTCACTCCGTACAGATTTCGTGGACGCATAGGCATGTCTGAATAAATCTGCGCATCGAGAGGGTAGCCCTCGATCGTTTGAGCACTGCTCGCGAAAATGATTCTCTGGACTCCCTGATCTTTTGCCGCGCGGAACATATTGAATGTCCCTTTGATATTGTTCTCCAGCAACGATTCATAAAAGCCCGCATCTGGCGAAGGGTCCCCTCCTAGATGAATGACCACATCGATCCCTTTACATACGATTTGACAAGCGTCCAAATCAGCAACGTTGAGCTCTTGAATTTCATGCTTCGACGCTTGATAGGGTTCTAGTTTTGACAAATCCAGATCAGCCAATCGCAGGGAATAACGGTCTTTTAAAAACTCAGCTAACGTACTTCCTATTCTTCCCGATGCGCCTGTTATGGCTATTTTCATATTAGCAGCCCTCTCTTTTCAAAGTAGTCGCGAGTCTCATTTCACAAAAGGCGCAGTGACCGCCAGAATTATGGAGCACAAGATCAGGCCAATCGTAAACCGTCTGGGCAGCTTCTCTCTACCCTTTCCTTTGTACCAGCCAGAAAATTGCCACTTGTTTCTGTACATAACGAAAAGCACCAAATAAATAGCCACTCCCAGCAGCCAGCCATTTACGGAATCAAAACCGAGATAAACGTATATCTGGCGCATCAGCGCGGACAAGGCTGCACCGATCAGCATCATGAGCACTACGATACGAACGAGCTCTAGTAAAAACCCCACTACCATTCCCCTCTCGCTGCCTTCGGACGAGAAAAACAGGCTGCCACCCTTTCTTTCGACAGCCCGCTTCTCTTTCCTCCTCGCATTCCTCTGATCCTACTTCGCCACTTACTCTCTCTTGTATTTCGCTGGCAGCAGCTCTAAAATGCCCGTTTTGCTGTATTCTTCCTGACCTTGGGGTAAAAGAACGTGAATCTCTTGCCCATAGTCACTGATCAGCTCTCTACAAATCCCGCACGGAGAGACGATGCGCGCATCACCCTCTTCATCAGCTAACACAGCGACAATGGTCTCAAATCCATCTTCACCTTCTGAAATGGCTTTCCCCAGAGCAATCGCTTCCGCACATACCGCGACCCTGCCGATGTACGCCTCCAGGTTGACCGCTGCGTAGACCTTTCCTGACTTTGTACGCACAGCCGCTCCCACGTGATGTTTCCCTTCTTTATAACGTGCCCGGATCATTTGCTTCGCAGCTTCAATCAGCTCAATGTCTTTCGTATCTACTCTGTTCATTGTTGATCCCCTCCCTTTCTGATTGTGACTGAGTCCCGCTCACGATTCCTGCAGCTCCAGCCATGACTGATAATGTTCCTCGATCTTTTGCTGGATCTGTTCGCTTTGCTGCTGCCATTCGAACAGTTGCTGGTAGTTCTCATCCCCAGTGGAGAGACGTGCGATGATCTCGTCACGCTCCCCTTCCAGAAGTGCAATTTTTTGTTCCAGATCGGCCAGCTTGTAAGGATTGGGGCGCTTGGGTGCCTCTGTCGGACGAGGTGCCACAGGTACCTTCTGGGCTACAGGCGCTACGACCTCTACCACCTTTGCCTTGACGTTTTGTCGCTGCTTCCGCTTTTCTCTCGCCTCTTCGTATGTTCCTACATCATGGACCAACTGCCTGTTTTCGACCCAGTACACGCCATCAGCCATCTTTTGCAAAAAGTAACGGTCATGAGAGACGATAAACAGGGAGCCCTTGAAATCAGCCAAGGCTTCCTCCAGTGTTTCCCGCGCCTCGATATCCAGGTGGTTGGTCGGTTCATCCAGTACGAGCAGATTGATTTCTTGATGCATCATCTGCGCCAGACGCAAGCGCATACGCTCCCCGCCGCTCAACTGTCCAATCTTTTTAAACACATGCTCTCCGTAAAAGAGGAACCGGGCCAGCAGATGACGCGCCTCAGGTTCAGTGACCAGAGCCACTTCCCGGAACATATCGATGACGCGCAAGTTTTGATCTCCCTCAAGCGCTTGCTGGGAAAGGTAGCCGACCTTGACGTTGCTGCCGATTTTGAGGGTGCCCGCATCTGGCTCCGTCTCTCCCAGTAACATCCGGATCAAGGTAGATTTTCCACAGCCATTTGGTCCGAGTAGTGCCTTTCGCTCACCGTATCGAAGCAGGAATCCCGCGTCTGCGAACAACGTTTTCCCGCCGAATGTCTTGTGTACGCCTGATGCGATCAGCACATCCTGACCGCTCCGCTCCGTCTTTTGAAAAGCCAACCCCATGCGATCCGCTTCCATCTTTGGTCTGTCGATCCGCTCAATCCGCGCCAATGCTTTTTCCATGCTTTTGGCACGGCGGTGGAAGGCTTCGTTTGGAGGATTGGAGCGATTCCCCCACTCTTTGAGTCTCTTGATCGTTTCTTTCATCTTTTTGATCTGCTTTTGCTGCTCTTGATAAGCCGCGAACTGACGCAGCAGCCGCTCCTCGCGCTCTTTGACAAAAGCGCTGTAGTTTCCGATGTAATACTCAGCCTCTCCCCCATCGACATGATAGACCGACGTCACGACAGCATCGAGGAAATAGCGATCATGGGAAATAATCAAGACTGTTCCTGAATACTCTTTTAAAAATTCCTCGAGCCATTCCATCGACTCGACGTCCAAATGGTTCGTCGGCTCATCGAGCAGGAGTACGTCACTGCGTTGACAGAGGAGTTTGGCCAGACCCGCTTTTGTTTTCTCTCCCCCGCTCAATCGCGCAAACGGCGTCTCCAAATGCTCTGGAGAAATACCCAGACCTTCTGTGACCTGTGCCATTTTCGTCTCCCACTGATAGCCGTCCAATTGCTCGAATGTCTCCTGCAGCTTTTGATAGCGATGCATCAACCGTTCGAGGTCCATTGCCGATTCGGTCACCTGCCCCATCTGCTCTTCCAGATTGCGCATTTCATTTTGTAGACGTATGACTTCATCAAACGCACTGGCAATCACGTCCTGTGTCCGCCACTCATTCGGGTAGTTTGGGGTCTGTGGCAAATACGCCCATTCGCTGCCTTTTGCGCGATACAGCTCACCAGCATCTGGCGACTCTATCCCTGCTAATAGCTTGAACAGCGTCGTTTTCCCCGCTCCATTTGGCCCGACGATTCCTACCCTCTCGCCTGCTTTGATTTCGAGCGTAATATCTTGTAAAACGGGATCAGCCCCGTACGATTTTTGGATATGTTGAGTTGCTACTAGTATCATGAATTTCATCCTCCTTGGTTTTGGGGGCGAAGAAAGTACAAAAAAAGCCGCAGGCATACGCCCGCGGCATCGTGAAAGGACTGGCAACTGGCAACAGCTCTTGCTGTGCAGGCAACAGCTCTTGCTGTGCCCCTGATCCGTGTCCTCTTTTTAGCTAGAACAAAACAACCGTTCCTTATCGATGCATGGTACGCCTATGGTATTCCCGTTCAGTTGTATGGTTAAAAATGGGCAGACTGATCCCGTTGTATGCGACATCATGTGTCATACTGGTAATCTCTACCACAAACCATGCGTGAACGGATCCAAACACGTACCTACACCTCCATTTCCAAGGAAGAATTTTACCTATCCTCCACTATACAACAGCTTCCACTATTTCTCAACTAGCTTTCTGAAAAAACGGTGAATTCCCTACTTCTCTGGAGCAAACAGCGGTTTTTTCGTATCAGCATCGAGGAAGACGACCGTTGTGTACGGTGGCAAATCAGCCTTCGCTACGATATGCGGATAGGTGATCGCTTGTGTATACATTTTGCCCGGTTCTGGCTTGGTCTGTTTGACATAGACCAGAAGCTGCTCCCAGCTCCATTGGGTGTGAGTCACCTGCAAACCATATCCCGGATTTGGAGATTCACCCCGAGCAACCACATACAGTTTGCCTTGTTGGTAAATACCTTGCTTTTTCTTGACGGATTCTACGTACGCCTGCTCCTCTTTCGTCAGCTTGTCATCAGTGAGCAGGACCAGACTGCCTTCATGTAAAGCTGCCATAATTTCCACCGCCTTTTTCTCGGCGTTCCACGCGACTTTGCCACCTGCTTGTTCCACAAGCCATCTCAGCGGCAGATAGACCTGACCATCACGGACGATCGCTCCCTGCCCCTTTTCACTCCACTTCCCATTTACCGCTACTTTTCCATCTTTCAAGCCAAACGTAAACGATTGTTCGTCCGATAGCTTCAACACACCACTACCTGCTGACATCGTCCAGTCTGCCTGCAGGATCTGGCTCGCATCACTAGCTGAAACATACGTCCGCTGATCGACCAGGATCGGTGCCTTTTCCAAGGAAGCTTGTTCCCCGTTCACATACACATGAGCAGCTGCAGGTGATGCAGGCGCCGCTGCGGCTGGATAGGCTACGAGCATTTGCATTCCCAACGTGGCCGCTAGTAAAATCTTGCCCTTCATACTCATTCCTCCACTCGTCTGCACGCTTCTTTGTTGTTTCTATCTTGTAAGACTAGCGAGTGCTTTTATTCGTTTCATTCCTAAGAAAACAAAACCCGATTTCCACCTTTGCCGGAGATCGGGTCTATTCTATCTACATCAATGCAAAAACCAATTGCCCATCAGCACAACGGCAGGGATCGTCAACAGCGCCAAAAGCGTCGAAAATACCGTCGTCATCGCTCCCATTTCTTCATCTGCCTTGTACCGACTAAACAATATGGAAGCTAACGTCAGCGTCGGCATCGCCACCTGGATCAACGCCACACTGGAAATGTCTTTGTCGATCGAAAAAGCAGACAGCAGAAAGGCAGTCAACAGAGGAAATACAAATAATTTCATCGCGATCGGCATGCTCAAGAGCGGCAAGGATACCTGTGGCTTGTTTCTCATAAACATCGGCAGCAGCATACCGATGTACATCATTGCCAGCGGGGAAGCGAGCTTGGACAGCGTACCAAACAGCTGCTTGACTGGTTCAGGTGGAGCAAAGCCGATCATGGCAGAGCCCAGACCAATGACGATCGCAATCATCGGGATGTTGATGATCGTCTTCAAGCCTTTGAGCGAAAAAGCCCCTTTCTCTTGTAGCATCATCACAGCAATCGTCCACAAAACGACGTCTACCCCAGCGTCAAAGATCGCCGCCAGAAGCGCTCCCTTTGGTCCGAAAAGAGCGGCACACAGCGGCAGCCCAATAAAACCGGTATTACCCAACGCAGATAAGATAGCAATTTCCCGACGCTTTTTCGCAGAGAGGGGCAAGGTGCGTGCACCTACCCAGCCGATTAAGATTCCTAAACAATTTAAGAGAATGGAAATGATGAAAATTGAAAAAATTTGAGTCAAAGTATTGCTGTCAATCGGGGTCCGAAAAATTCCGTCCAGAATGATACAAGGCATCGCGACATTGACGATGATCGTAATGACGAGCTGGCGAGAATCGGCCGTCAGCGGTTGTCGATAGCCAATCAGGCTACCGATACCGATGATGACGGCCATAATCAGGATGGATTGTGTCAACGTCTGAAATTCCATGCCGTCCTCCCGTCTACATCTGTACAGGGAGCCACTGAAGCTCGGCTGGCTCACCTTTATCACACGTTCGTAATATATCTCCACAAAGCGGAACTACCTGCTCCAATGGCACGCACCACGAAATAGGGAACGTGACTTCATTGCCTTCGATGACGAGGGCAGACATGACGCCTGGATGCTTGTCCGTTATGAGTACGTAATGCTGCTCAGCCGGCTCATGCTCTTTCCATTGCACAAGAACTTGACCATTATTCCCGCCTGCCACGACCAGGTCTACGTGATCACCGTAAGCCGCATGAACCAATGTGCGAGAGCTCCCGTTCAGCTGTGCGATTTCTTTGAGGACCTCATGCCAAGCGACGTGCTTTTGCTCGATCCCACTCTCATCTGTATATAGACGCCAGTCGTTCAACATATCGTTTGACTCCTTTTCTCATCTGCTCATCTATGTAAGCAAACTGCCGAGATTCGTACCTAATTGTACGCTTCTTCGCTGTGAAGCTCAACCACAAAACCTTTTTAGACAAAGGTCCTGACATAGCCTTCCACACCTTTGTGTATCCTAAGGTGGAAGACTGGGCGGATAATAAAAACCTATAAAACAAATCGGATTTAACACTTTATTGATTGACAAACCGTATTTCCGCCTCTACTATGAAGCAGTGAAATTCAAATACATCAAAGGGGATCATCCAATGAAAAAGCTTATTTTCTCCGCCTTAATCTCAAGTATGCTACTGGGTATTGTCGGCTGCGGTACATCCGGATCCGGTTCATCATCCCAACCAAATAACACAACACCGCCTGCTGACCAAGCTGCTTCGCAAGGATTGCTCGAGAAAGTAAAAGCAGATAAAAAGCTAGTGATCGGGACAGAGGGTACATACTCTCCTTTCACGTTCCACGATCAATCCGGAAAATTGACGGGTTATGACGTCGACGTAGCGACTGAAGTGGCAAAGCGCCTTGGTGTAGAACCAGTCTTCCAGGAAACCCAGTGGGATGCGATGTTTGCAGGTCTCGATTCCAAACGCTTTGACGTGATCGCAAACCAAGTAGGTATCCGTCCTGACCGCCAAGAAAAATATGACTTCTCCAAGCCTTATTCCGTTTCACACGCGGTTCTGGTCACTAATAAAAGCAACTCGACTGTGAAAGATTTCAAAGATATTAAAGGTCTGAAGGCCGGCCAATCGATGACAAGCAACTACGCGGACCTCGCTCGCTCGAATGGAGCAGAAATCGTGGCTGTGGATAACTTTAACCAAGCGATCGACCTGATTGCTACCAACCGCGTCGACGTCGTGCTCAATGACAACTTGACTGTGCTCGATTTCTTGAAACATAAACCAGATGCACCTATCAAAATCGTCGCAAAAAATGAAGAAGGTCAACCGACTGCATTCATGTACCGCAAAGGCAGCACCGATCTGGCTGAAGCGATGAGCAAGGTACTGGATGAGATGCAACAAGACGGCACACTGAAGACCATTTCCGAAAAATGGTTCGGTGAAGATATTTCCAAATAATTCATTGACAAAACAACTCAACCCTTATAGTATGTTCCTTATTTAATTCACATAGGTTTAGTGGGGGTTATGTTATGAAAAAACGATTATTTACTGCTATTGTCTCGACTCTGGTTTTTGCTTTAGCTGGTTGCGGGACTGCAACGACAAGCCAATCTCATGATAATCACCAAGCCTCTACCCCTGCTCCTGCAGAAGCACCTAAGGAAAAGAATCTGTTGGATAAAGTAAAAGCAGATGGCAAACTCCTGATCGGAACAGAAGGTACCTATGCACCCTTCACCTTCCATGATACATCTGGTAAGCTGACCGGCTATGATGTGGAGGTCGTGACGGAAGTAGCAAAACGCATGGGAGTAGAGCCTGTTTTCCAAGAAACGCAATGGGACGCTATTTTCGCAGGTTTGGACTCCAAACGCTTCGACGTGATTGCAAACCAAGTAGGTATTCGTCCTGATCGCCAGGAAAAATATGATTTTTCCAAAGCGTACACAGTATCTACTGCAGTACTCGTGACACACAAGGACAACACAACCGTGAAAGGCTTTGAAGATATCAAAGGTTTGAAAGCAGGTCAAACGCTCACAAGCAACCTGACCGATATCGCGAAAAAGAACGGTGCAGAGATCGTGGGGGTAGAAGGCTTTAACCAAGCAATCGACCTGCTCGTGTCCAAGCGCGTGGACATCACGATCAACGACGGCCTCTCTCTCCTGGACTTCTTGAAGCAAAAGCCAGATACGCCGATCAAGATCGTGGCTAAAGATCCGAATGTCGCGGAAAACGGCTTTATGTTCCGCAAAGGCAACACGGAGCTTGTAGAAGCCTTCAACAGCGCGCTGGATGAAATGAAAAAAGACGGTACACTCAAAAAAATCTCCGAGAAATGGTTTGGTGCAGATGTCTCTCAGTAACTTTTTTGACAATCCAGAACGCCTGGACCGTTGGATCTCAATCGCGCAAAGCTCCTTTCTCCCTCTGGTGAAAGGAGCCTTGCTCTATTCTCTGACACTCGCGATTGCATCCTTTTTCTTCGGTCTGATCATCGCCATCTTTACTGCTTTGGCACGGATCTCCGGAATCAAGCCATTGGTCGCTATCGCGCGCATCTATGTCTCGATTATTCGCGGGACGCCATTGCTCGTACAGTTATTTATTATCTTTTTCGGTCTCCCCAGTATTGGCGTGATGATCGATCCGATCCCTTCTGCCATTATAGGCTTCTCTCTCAGCGTAGGGGCTTACTCCTCTGAAGTCGTCAGAGCTGCTATCTTGTCCATCCCCAAAGGGCAATGGGAAGCTGCGTACTCGATCGGGATGACATATCGCCAAGCCTTGCAGCGGGTTATTCTCCCACAGGCCGCACGTGTATCGGTGCCACCTTTGTCCAACTCTTTTATCAGTCTGGTCAAAGACACTTCGCTTGCTGCTGCAATCCTCGTGCCTGAGATGTTTCGAAAAGCACAGGAGATCGTGGCTTCTACCTATGAACCTCTCTTGGTATATTCAGAAGCCGCACTCATCTACTGGATGATCTGCTTTGTTCTCTCTATCATTCAGGATCGACTGGAGAACAGGCTGGACCGATACGTATGATAAAAGTAGGTGAATTCGAATGATTTCCATCACTGATTTGCACAAACAGTTCCACCACCTGCAAGTGTTGAAAGGGATTACGCTGAACGTTCCCAAAGGAAAGGTAGTCGTGATCATCGGTCCTTCTGGCTCCGGGAAAACCACACTGCTCCGATGCCTGAACGCCTTGGAGGTTCCGACGAAGGGCGTCGTTCAAATCGGAGAGGTCACGGTAGATTTCTCGAAGAAAGTAGAGCGTTCTCAGCTTCCTTTGCTACGCAAGCAAACCGGCATGGTGTTTCAAAACTACAATCTATTCCCGCACATGACCGCCTTGGAGAATGTCATGGAAGGTCCCGTCACGGTGAAAAGGGAAACCAAGGATAAAGCCAGAGAAAAAGCATCTTCTCTTCTCAAAAAGGTAGGATTGGGAGATAAGCTAGACCACTTTCCCGCCCAGCTCTCCGGCGGTCAACAGCAACGGGTGGGAATCGCCCGTGCTCTCGGTATGGATCCGCAAGTTATGCTATTTGATGAGCCTACCTCTGCCTTGGATCCCGAACTGGTTGGCGAGGTTCTAAAGGTAATGAAGGAGCTCGCTCAAGAAGGAATGACCATGGTCGTCGTTACCCATGAGATGGGTTTTGCTCGCGATGTTGCCGACGAAGTCATTTTCATGGACCAGGGCGTCATTGTGGAGCAGGGGAAGCCAGAGCAGCTGTTCACCCAGCCTCGCGAAGATCGTACCCGTCAATTCTTGCAGCATTTGAAGTAAGTTCACGAATACACCTGAAAGAAAAAAGACTCTACGCCCCTATCGGCTCAGAGTCTTCTTTTTTATAAATCCACCTTAGTCATCGCAGAAACAAGCGATCAGAACAATAATAAGAATGATCCACAGAAAACCGCCATTACCGAAGCCAAAACCAAATCCCATCGTGACCTCTCCCCTTTCCTGCAGATATCAGCAACTGTCTATCAACACAGCGCTTCTATCACACCATATGAAAATCCAGTCATGACCGTATGGATGCCTGTCTATCTCAATTCCCAAATTTTTAAAAAACAGGTGCTTGCCCGTCAGGCCTAAAAATTAACAAATGCTTCATGTTGTCTCTACTGTTCCTTAACATCCATGGACTATCATGGGATTGTCAGACCCTACGATGGACATATCGTCCTCCATTTGCCGCCCGAATAGCCCCCTTCTAGATCGGGCGGGTTTTTTTCATAAAAAGGAAATGACAAATAAAAAAAGCGAGCCCTCCAGCGGAGAGCTCGCTTCCTTCTATTCAAATCGAGTGAATTTTTTCTCAGCCGGTGTACGAGGACCCGGCTTCGGTACAGAATCCTCTTCAAAGAATCCGAGGTGCAAGAATCCGACGATTTTCTCTCCTGGCGCAACACCCAGCACCTGATGAGCTTTTGGATCCCAGTTATGCGGATTCGTTTTCCATACGACGCCAAGACCCTTCTCCCAAGCAAGCAGTTGAAAGTTTTGGATCATCGCACAGGTAGCGCTGAAATCTTCCTCCCATTGCTTTTGACGTGGGTCCTCTTTCATGATCACGATCAAATAGGCTGCAGGAGCACTGAACAGCTCCCGACGGGTTTGTTGCTGCTCGATCGCGTACACGGGAAGCATGCGTTCGATAAATGTCTCTTTGTTTTCCGTTGGGATAAACAGAAAGCGCCAAGGTTCACGCAAACCATGGTTCGGCGCATAGACGGCGTCATTTAGCAGCTCGAGCACCAATGATTCTGGGACCGCATCTGGTTTATAGTCTTTTTTTATCGATCGACGCTCGCGAATGACTTTAGATATGGACATAAGCTCACCTTCTAGGAATGAAATGGGATCGGGAACATCTGATAATGGTTCTCATTTTCATATGTTATCGTTTACTTCCCTTAAAATCAAGTAGCAGCTATCACGATTTTTTCATTTTCACCTGCTACCTACATGTTACAATCCATTCTAGGAGGCGATATTCCGTGAATCAGGAACGTCCACAACTGATCAGACCCGGCTTTTTCAGTGTCAATGCCGCTGCAGATCGGCGGCGAAATGAGTTTGACTTCCACAACGAAGCCCTACTCTATCATGATCGCTCCATCGATTCTGTCTTTTTTGGCGATTCCATCACTCACTGGTGGGACCTAGCCACCTTTTTTGAAAACTCTCCGCGCACTATCGTCAACCGTGGAATTGGTGGGGATACGACCACGCATGCTCGCCAACGCTTTGCCGCTGATGTCCTGCAGCTGCGCCCTCGTCACGTCATCATCATGATTGGCATTAATAATACATGGGCCTTGGACGCCTTTTCTCCCGAGGACCGCTTGACCAGTGAAGAGATTTATCAGCAGGTGACTAGCGATGTAGAAGGCATGATTCAGGCAGCGTTGGAGCAAGCCATTTGTCCGGTCGTCTGCTCCCTGCTTCCTACCCGAATGGATCGATATGCTCTTAATCACAGACGCAATGAACTCGTCGTTCGAATCAATCAGTCTTTCAAGACGATGGCTGCCGGTTCAGGTGCAATCTATGTCGACTATCATTCCCACCTCGTAGATCCAGATGGAATCACCTTGCGGGAGGGGCTCGCGGATGACGGCCTTCATCCTCATGTGCTCGGTTATGGGATCATGGCAAAGGTATTGTGTGAGACGCTAGCAGCACAAGGTATTGATCTCACGACGTAAGAAAAAAGGATGGGGCTATACGTAATAGCCCCATCCTTTTCTTTATTCCGGACGGCGATCCTTCAACCAGTCCCCGCCTGCAATTTTCCCTACCGATGCCATGAGAACGGACAGGTGTGACTCTCCATCGATGCCTAAGTAGCTGTTCATTTCTCGATCCATCCAGTGCCCCACTGTGCTGACACCAAGACCTAATCCATTTGCGACAACGTGGAGATTCTGCGCGACATGCCCGGCATCCCACCAAATATAACGATAGGCCCGTTCCTTGTACTTTTCCTTCGTGCGATCCACGACTGCAGTCCAGACAAAATTGACAGCAGCCCGTCGCGTCATCTCCTGATCTTCCGTATACAAATAAGCGGCTTGCGCAGGATCTTCCTGTCGCAGTCCCTCGAGTTCCCAATTTTCAACGTCGAGATGGTACAATCCTTTTTCCAGACCTTCGACATGATTAATCAACAGATAGGTCTCAATAGGATAAAGCGCTCCTGCAGATGGTGTCGTCCGCAATTGGTAATCTCCCATATCCGCCGTAATTCCTTGTGTACCCCAGAGCAGGATATTCAGTTCATTTCGCGTCATCGGAGTCGTCAAAAAATTGCGCTTGGAGCGTCTATTGCCTAGCAGCTCCCATAGATCGGGCGATGCCGGAAAATCAGGTTTGTCGAGAGGAACACGGACAAAAGCTTGCTCATATCGCAAATAAGTGGCAGGTCTTTTTGAAAAATCGTAGCGTGACGCCCAGCCTTTTTCCAACTCTCCCACTCGGTACGAAGTTGCTTGGATAAATTCATTCGCTATTCTTTGCCATTCCGGATGCATCTGTGCTGGAACCTCCTTCAAAGTAGAAACGTATTCGTTCGTATGAACCTCACTATACGTTCCTGCATTCCATTAGTAAAACAATGGTTTATAATAGATGACATAAGCTTTATCTAATGGATAGGAGGCGACCAATTTTGACGTTAGCCCAGCTCCACGTTCTCCTCGCGGCTGCCAAGGCCGGAAGCTTTACCCGCGCCGCTGAAGAAATCGGGTTTACGCAGTCAGCGGTTTCCCAGATGATCAACAGTTTGGAAAAGGAATTGGGTATCTCCTTATTTCATCGAAGCCGCAGCGGGATTAGTCCGACCAGCATCGGTGAGCGTATGCTGCAGCACGCACGCGACATCCTTCAGATCACGGCTTGCATGACACAGGAAGCAGCATCAGCGCGCAATCTGGCCACTGGTACATTGCGCATCGCTTCGCTCCCCAGCGTGGCCACGCGAATACTTCCCGGACTGCTTGGAGCCTTTCGCAAACAGTATCCCGCTGTGGAGATCATCCTGTTTGAAGGGAAAAATGACGAGATTCATAACTGGATTGCCAGCTCAGTGGTAGATATCGGGTTTACCGTCCAGCCTGAAAAGGACCTGCAAACTCTCCCTTTGATTCAGGACAGCATGATGGTCATTCTCCCTCAGACTCACTCGCTTAGCAATGAGTCACAGCTTTCCTTTGCGCAGATCGCGGAGCGTTGCTTCATCATGCCCCGGGATGAGTGTGTGAAAAAAACACTGCATGAGAATGGGATCGTCCCTAAGTCTACCTTTGAAGTCGGTGACATCAGCACGATCCTGACGATGGTCCAGGAGTATATCGGGGTAAGTATCCTGCCTGAGCTGTATATCCCGTTAACGATCCCAAAAGTAGTGGCGATCCCACTCTCTCCACCCATCAACCGACAGCTCGTCCTCGCTGTGCGCAATTGGCAGGCCGTATCGCCCTTGACTGCTGAATTTGCCGTACACAGTCAAAAATACATGAACGGGATGGAGATTACTAGCGACGCGAGAGCTCACCACTCGTAAAGAAACCGTCTGTCATTTGCTCAAGCTGGCGACGATCTGGCTCAGCTGGCGAATTCCGCGCTCAAGATCCGACAAGGAAGCATACGCGTAAGAAAGCCTCAGATAACCATCCGTTTCTTGCGCGTAGATGTTTCCCGGATTCAGGAGAATGCCTTGCCGCGATGCCTTGCTGAACAGCTCCAGCATGGATACCTTGGCATTGATTTTCAGCCAGATAAAAAAACCGCCAACTGGGATTTGCCAGGTCGCCAGCTCGTTCATATACCGTTCCAGCGCATGAAGCGCCGCTGCCTTTCGCACTCTCAGTTCCTCTCTCACCATGTGGACATGCTCGCTGTACAGACCACTGGACAGCCATTCCGCCGCCACCCGCTGTGATAGAGAGCTGGAACCGTAATCGGTTTGCATCTTGATATCCGACAAGCGGTCGATGACAAGCTCCGGTCCAATGACCCAACCAATCCGTAGTCCTGGCGTCAACGTTTTCGACAGACTGCCTAAATACAAGACGTGTCCATGCTTGTCCCTTGCTTTGAGCGGCGGAGGGGGTGGCTCGTCAAACCAGAGCTCCCGGTAAATATCGTCTTCCATGATCGGCAGACGTTCCTCTTCACAGACGCGCAGGAGCTCAAGGCGCCTTTTTTCAGTCATGAGCAAGCCTGTCGGGTTGTGGAAACAAGGAATCGTGTAGAGAATATCCCCCTTCTTCTGCTTCTTTTGCGCAGTAATCGCACCAGGAAGCAACCCTTGCTTGTCCATCGGCAGACCTGACAGCTTCATCCCCGCTGACTGAAACAGATGCAACGAGTACAAATAGGATGGTCTCTCTAACAGGACCGTGGATCCCCGGTGCAGTAGCCCAACCGAAATGAGCTGAAGCGCTTGCAATCCCCCGGATACGATCAGAATCGAAGACGGTGAGGCGTCGATCCCAAATGTTTTGACATAGTCACTCAAGGCTTGGCGCAAAGGCAGAAACCCTCTTGGCTCTTCGTAACCGAAAGTCCCCAGATTCTCTGTCACCCGTCGCAAGACACCCTTCATCGTCTCCAGCGGAAAAATGTCTGGAGATAATTCACCTTTGCTAAGCTGGATGAAGCTCTGATTGGATTCGTCCCGATTTATTTCCTGAACCGCGGCCTGACTCGGCTTGTGATTGCCGGATTGTACATACTCATTCCAGTCGGGAGGCGGATTGGTAGCAAGCAGCATCCACGTATTGTTGATTACGACTGTCCCCATCCCCATCTTTCCCTCGATCAGCCCGTCCGCCATCAGCTCTTCCAGCGCAGTAATGACTGTGCTTCGATTGACTCCAAACATGGTAGCCAGTTCACGCTGGCTGGGTATGACACTTCCGATCGGCCATTCACCCGCGGAAATCTTCTCTTTGATGTAGACGATAATCTGCTTGTATTTTGGCGGCTGTTTGACTGTTCCTGTCCCGTTTCTGCTCATCTTCCTACATCCCCTCGTCGATCTGATCCTAGGCTAAGTGGTTGGGTTTTGTTCTGTGCAACTGGTTGAAGCTATTTTATCAATTCGTCTTTAAGATGAAAACAACAGCTGTATGGCATCTGAAATCGGTTGGTTTTTCTCACAGAAAGGACAAGACGATATGAAGAAACAGTCTCAGCTTGGCGTAGTCATGGCTCAATTCATCTCCATCGTTATATGGGCTTCGGCATTTCCCGGGATCCGGGTGGGCCTGGAAGCGTATTCGCCCGATCAGCTCTCTTTGCTGCGTTTTCTCATCGGATCTGTGCTTCTTGTTATTTTTGCTATCTTCTTTCGTATCCGCATGCCTGAACCAAAGGATATTCCTGCCTTGTTGCTATTAGGCGGGTTAGGCTTTACTGTGTACCACGTTGCGCTGAACTACGGGGAGCAGACGATTAGCGCAGGAGTTGCCAGTCTTTTTGTATCGACCACACCCCTCTTTGCTTCGATACTCGCTCTGCTGTTTTTTCGCGAACGGTTCGGGCTTCGCGGCTGGCTAGGCTCTATGCTCGGATTTATTGGAGTGACAATCAGCTCATTGGGAACCGGCGAACCTTTCCAATGGAATGGCGGAATATTCTTAATCCTCTTGGCTTCCTTTTCTGAGAGCCTCTACTTTGCCTTTCAGCGAAATTATGTAGAAAAATACGGTTTTCTCGCGTTTACCGCTTATACGATCTGGGGCGGAACCTTGTTCATGCTCTACTCCTTGCCTGGACTGGGAGAGGCCATCATCCAGGCACCGACAGAAGTCACCCTCAGTGTGCTCTACCTGGGTATTTTTCCTACGGTGATCGCTTATCTCGCGCTCGCGTACGTCACATCGAGAGTGGGTGCTTCAGAGGCAACCAGCTCCCTTTACCTGACGCCTGCGCTCGCATTTGGAATCGCGTGGATATGGCTCGGGGAAGTCCCCACTCTCCTGTCGATTGTCGGTGGCATCGTCACATTAGGCGGTGTTTTGCTCGCGACGATCCGAGTCGGCCTCCAAAATAGAAAGGAGAGGGAAGATCGGCCACTAGCTGACCAATCTTCCCTCTGAGAACGACGCGAGATTTTCCTCTATTCCATCATCCGTTCCAGCTTTCTCGACAGCATCAGCAGGATCAGCCCCATCACAATCGCCAAGAGCCCGATGAGACCAAATACTTCGAAGTAGCCCAGTGACTGCGTAAAAGCAGCCAGATAACCCCCGAGAATATTTGCCACTCCCGTACTCGCCAGCCAAACCCCCATCAGCAAGGACGCCAATTTAAGCGGAGCCAGCTTGCTCACCATTGACAACCCTACTGGAGAGAGGAAAAGCTCCCCTAACGTGTGGAGTAAATAAGTGACGATGATGAACATGATGTTGGACTGGGCGACGATGTTGTTTTCGTCACTTCCCGTTTGCAACACTGCTATGATCAACACCATATAGCCGAGGCCGAGCAAGATCATCCCGCATGACATTTTCACGGGAATACTCAGGTCCCCTCGCTTTGTAGATGCCAGCTTGATCCATAATGCAGACAGGACAGGCGCAAGTGCAACGATAAAGAATGGATTAAGCGATTGGAACCATGAGGTAGGCACTTCCCACCCAAAGAAATGCTTGTCCACAAACTTGTCTGCGTACAAAGTCAGCGAGCTCCCCGCCTGTTCAAAACCAGCCCAGAAAAAAATAACGAAGCAAGTAATGATGACGATGACCGCTGTTCGTTGCTTTTCTTTGGAGGTTAATGGTGCTTGAGAAACGTCTCCGCTGCCCTGATTGCCAGATGAAGCTCTGACCGTCACCTTGCCGATGTCACCCAAGTAGCGATTTCCGATGCCGTTGTAGATCGCTTGTCCGATGATCATGCCGATCGCCGCAGCCAGAAAGCCATAGCGAAAACCAAAATGATCGACGCCATCCACCGTCGTCTTGAACAAATCCTCTGCCAAGTAACCACAAATCAATGGGGCAAAAAAAGCCCCGATGTTGATGCCCATGTAAAAGATAGTAAACGCCGCATCTTTTCTGCCTTCGTCGTTTGGATACAGCTCCCCTACAAGAGTTGAAATATTAGGCTTGAAAAAACCGTTCCCGATGATCAATAATGCCAATCCCATATAGAGCCCGGTTGTGTTCGTGACTGCAAACAGCATGAAATTACCCAAGGCCATTAAAATACCGCCAATGGTAATCGCGCGCCTTCTACCTATGTATCGATCAGACAAATAGCCTCCTGCCAAAGGAGTAAAATAAACGGCACCAGTAAAGAAACCATAGATGCTCATCGCTGTGCTCTTCTCAAAACCGAGCCCACCACTGATCAGCGCAGTGGTCAAATACAGCGTCAATAGTGCTCGCATGCCGTAATAGCTAAAGCGCTCCCACATTTCTGTGAAAAACAGCAAGTACAGCCCTGGCGGATGCCGAACCTTGCCTTGATGAGTTTGCCCTGATTCCGCCAAATTTCATCGCTCCCCGCCACCAATAGTTATGAATGTCGCTTTCGTACGCCTCATTTACTATTTGCCATCGCAGTCATTTTATTCCTCACAACAAAACGCGGCCCGCTGGATGGGGACCGCGTTTTGTTTTTGCTTTACTGGGCGTATGGGTTTACGATTCCTCTAGCAGATGCAGCTCTGCTGCCAGTACGAGATACATGGCATGAGACCAGAGCAGTGGTACAGCCGGTTGTCCTTCACGCTCTACCCATGGCGGATAGGACGCTGGAGATAAAAGGTGAGCTTGCACTTGCTCTGGCAAACCAGCAGGTCGCCTCTGCGACGCAATCCATTCGAGGATGGTGTGTGCTTCAGTCCGTCTTTCTGTTTGCACGTAGTACCAGCCGAGCCATGCCGACAACAATAGCCATTGCCCTCCGCCGTAGTACGTATCTGCCGCATAACGGTGAACGCCCTGGCCAGAAAGAAGCTCACGTTCGATTGCTTCTACGGTTTTTACCATGACTGGATCCTCTACTTTTGCCAACCCGAACGGCAAGGATATCCACAGCAGACTGGCGTCCACAGCTGATTCGCCTAGCGATTTGATGAACTGGCCGTCTGCCGTTCCATTCGTAAAGACAAATTGGCGAATGCTCTCCCCTAATTGAGTGAGCTCTTCCTCACGTTCTGGTAGATGCTCTACCATCGCCTGAATCCCGCCATAGATAGCGGCCATCGTCGCTGGATGCTGACGGTCTCCCCATTCCTCCCAGCAATCGAAATTGGGAAGTTGCCAGCATGTTCGCAAGTAATCCAGTGTCAAAAGGATGGAAGGTCGAAGTTCCTGGACGAGCCCTTTGTCCCCGCTGAGTCGCACATGCTCGGATAGCCCCCACAGCCAGGTACCGTACCCATCGAGTTGAAAGCTGCCCCATTCACCTGCCACTTCTGCACCGTCCAGCGTATAACGTGTGTGCAAAAACAGCTCATTGCCCCCGCTCCTTTTTCCCGCTTGTACAGCTGCAATGGCATTCCGAGCTTTGTCCGCGTATCGCTGCACGACGCCATCACACCATTGATAAAAACGACGCGCGCTGTCATGTTGCCCTGCACGATTCATCGCATACGCTGTAAATGTACCATCGCGCAGCCATGCATATTGATAAGGTCGAAAGGCAGGTGAAGCGATGTAGGCCCCGCTCTCTGCCTGATGCTGCAATATCATCCGGATGCTTTCCTCGATCAAGGGAGCAGTTGTCATTCTTTTTCCCTCCTGTGAGACAAGCTTTGTCCAATTCATGATCTCACCTCACATCAAAAAGAAACCGCTTCCCCTAGCATATGCACTTCTCCCCCTCTGACGCAACTCTCCGTCTCAAGAGGAGTTCATTAGAAAACTTAGCTACGCCAAGCCTTTGGCGGAGTCTTAGCTGCACTTATACTGGATAAGAATCTCATATATTCTTATCTGTAAAACAAAAACCTGCTGGAAGGTGCATCCAGCAGGTCTATTATCGTTTACGATCCCATTTCTGTACTGTCAGTCAAATTCAGGTAATGCTGCAGTTCTTCGTAAAATGCCGGATTGCAAGCCATCACACTGCTTTTTTGATCAAACGGCAGTGGAGTCCCCATCATCGTCGTGACTTTGCCGCCAGCTTCCTCGACGATGATTCGTCCAGCGCCAAAATCCCAAGCGTTCAGGGACATACTCACATAGCCATCCAATCTGCCTGCAGCGACATAGGACATTTCCAGTGCTGCACTTCCTAGCAAACGCATTCCCCGCACTTTTCCTGCCAGCTTTTTGACGATCTGGTCAATGCCCATTTGTTCGGCGCGTTTATTCCAAAAAACGCTTGTACACAGAAGAGCTTCCTCCAGGGTCACTACCCTTTCCAGACGCAACGGACGTTCATTGAGAAAAGCTCCCTCGCCTTTCACGGCGTAGAAAAGCTCATCTCGGGAAGGGTCGTACACCACTCCAATAAGTCCTTCACCCTTGTGGTACACTGCTATGGACACGGAAAAGTTGATCTGCTGATGGACAAAGTTTGTGGTTCCATCAATCGGATCGATGACCCACAGTGTATCACATTGATGGTAATCCCCTTTAAACGTGCTTTCTTCTCCCAATATCCCATGATTAGGGAAGCGCTCGAGGATCATATGAATCACATGCTTCTCCACTTCTTTATCAACAGCAGTGACAAGGTCGGAGGCAGAAGTTTTGTATTCAACAGTAAACGGCTCTTTCATTCTCTTGAGACTCAGTTCACCCGCAGATCGGGCGCATTGCAGAGCCAGCTCTTTTAGTTCCGCCAGTGATGGTTCTTGCACGCATATCGCCACCTAAAACATGACTTTTTGTTTAGTGTACCATACTTTACCTGTGGTTACACCACACTGAAACAGGGGATGCATGCAGTCCCTCGTTAGAAAACTAGGCTACGCTAAGCCTTTGGCGGAGCCTTAGTTGCACTTATACTGGATAAGATTCTTATAAATTCTTATCTGTACAAGGAAAAGAGGTCGGGGAGCGCCCGGCCTCTTTGTTGGGTTCAATCCTTTCCTAGCAGCACCGTGTGACGCCGCCTTTTTCGTAACGTTCCCGGAGTGCATACATGTAGTACTCCCGTTCCGTCATCGGAAAAATACCTGGCGCTGCATGCGTCGCATACCAATGCTGTACATAACGATCGTAGTCCGGCATCCCGAAGATGGTCTTGATCGCGGAGCTCACGCCGCGTAGGGACTTTCGGATCGTTCTCCACTTGCGTCTCATGCCACGTGGTGACCTTTCCCGTCGATGATGTTTCCTTTGGACTGGATATAAGGGGATTCATACAGCGGATATTGCTTGCCTCTCAAAATATTGATCCACAAGCGAGCGCCATCCAATATGATCCCGATCGTGATGACCATGAAGATCGCGCAGACGGCCGCGTCGATCTGGTCGTTCAAAATCATCTTTTGCGCCGCTTCGATTGTTTTTACGCCTTTTGGCAATGTCCCTGCATCAAGCGCTTTTTGGAAGGCTTGCGCATGAGAGAGGAACCCGATTTTCGCATCTGGATGGAACAGCTTTTGCCATCCAGCTGTCAATGTCGCTGCACTGAGCCAAGCCATAGGAACAAGTGTGACCCACGAGTACGCCGCCTTGCCCATCTTGAAGATGATCGTCGTCCCCACGGTAAAGGCGATCGCGGCAAGCATCTGATTGGCAATTCCAAAGAGCGGCCACAAGGTATAAATACCACCGAGCGGATCCATGACGCCCTGCAAGAGGAAGTAGCCCCATCCGATCGAGATGATCCCAGATCCGATCAGATTGCCTGGCAGCCAGTTCGTTTGCTTCATTTTCGGGAAGATGTTACCGAGCATGTCTTGCACCATGAAACGCCCTACACGAGTACCCGCGTCGATCGTGGTGAGGATAAACACCGCTTCAAATAAGATCGCAAAGTGATACCAGAACGCCATAAGCGCTTTTCCGCCCAGTACACCTGAGAAAATGGTCGCCATCCCGATCGCCAGCGACGGCGCTCCTCCCGTACGGGAAAGGATCGTTTTCTCCTGAATGTCATTAGCCAGCGTCGTCAGCTGATCAGGCGTAACAGTAAAGCCCCAGCTCGATATCGTAGTAGCTGCAGCCGCTGCATCTGCACCGATTACCGCACCCGGCGAGTTAATGGCAAAGTAGACGCCCGGCGTAAGTACGCAAGCAGCAATCATCGCCATGATGGCAACGCCAGATTCCATCAACATGCCGCCATACCCGATCAATGGTGCATGCGATTCTTTGGTGATCATCTTGGGTGTCGTTCCTGAGGAGACAAGAGCATGGAAACCGGAAACGGCACCGCAGGCAATCGTAATAAACAGGAAGGGGAACAGATTCCCCGCAAAGACTGGACCGGTACCGTCAATAAACTTGGTCAGCGCCGGCATGTGCAGCGGAGGTAGCGTCAGGATGATCCCGACCGCCAAAACCGCAATCGTACCAACTTTCAAGAACGAGCTCAAGTAATCACGTGGTGCCAGCAATAGCCAAACTGGCAATACCGATGCAATAAAGCCGTATACGATGATCATCCAGGCCAGTTGTACCTTAGTGAACGTAAAAGCAGGACCCCAAGTAGGCGATGCTGCTACTGCCTGACCCAGCCAAAGCGACAGGAACAAGAGGGCGAGCCCGATAATAGAGCCTTCCATGACCCGTCCTGGCCGAATGTAACGCATGTACAAGCCCATCAAGATCGCGATCGGCAGCGTCATGAATATCGTAAAGGTCGCCCATGGGGATTCCGCGAGAGCGTTTACAACTACCATCGCCAAAACAGCAATCAAAATGATCATAATCGCAATGATACCCACTAGAGCAAGTGCTCCACCCACTGGACCAATCTCTTCTTTGGCGATCTGGCCCAACGTTTTACCATTACGCCTCATCGAACCGAATAGGATGACAAAGTCCTGAACCGCTCCACCGATGACCACCCCTACGATGATCCACAGTGTTCCCGGCAAATATCCCATCTGGGCTGCCAGCGTCGGACCTACGAGTGGGCCCGCCCCCGCAATCGCGGCAAAGTGATGCCCAAACAAGATCCATTTGTTCGTCGGAACGAAATCCTTACCGTCGTTGTTCACTTCGGCAGGTGTTGCTCGGTTATCATCTAGACCCATGATTTTCTTTGCGATAAAACGGCTGTAAAAACGATAAGCGACGGCATAAGTGCAAAAAGCGGCTGTCAGCAACCAGAACGAGTTGACGGATTCACCACGAGTGAGCGCGATGATCCCAAAACCAACAGCGCCCAGTGCAGCAATCCCGCCCCAGATCAGGACTGAGAGAAACCATTTTCTCATTTGAGTCTCCTCCTTTTTCAATTTGTGACACATGCAGGCAAAATGCCTTCCTAGAACGTATCACAAGGAAAACTTCCTCAATATGGAAAATGGCTGAGCCGTACAAAATAAAACACGAATTGCACCATAGGCGCACGAATGAAAGCGGATACAATTCCGCTAGCCTGAATAGGCCATTGTTTAGAAATTGTCTAGTTGTTTTCGCTATCATTACTTTGTTCTATGTCTTCCACGGTTTCTTTCACTGTATCGAAATAACGCACAGACCACTCGCTTGATTTCCAATCCTAACAGGGGGCATTCATGAGAACCAATTGGCTCATCACCTTTGCACTTACCTTACTACTCACATCCCTTCCCGCACTCACAGAAGGAGCTGGAAAGAACATGATTACCTACGAGCCAGCGCCCATAGAAGACGTCCTTCTCAATCCCTACATGGGCCTCGCTCCAGACTCACGAAATGAATCCTACGATCAGGAGCCCACACTCGTGTATGCGAATATTTCGTGGAGAATGCTGGAGCCAGAAAAGGGAGATTACCAATTTGAGCAAGTAGAAAAAGAACTGCTGTTGGATAAATGGGCGGACAAAGGAGCCAAATTTATCCTCCGCATCATCATGGACTCCCCGGAGGAAAAGACACATCTGAACATTCCTGATTGGCTCTATCGAGAGCTAAACGGTGACGGCGAATGGTACGAAAATAGTTACGGGAAAGGGTTCAGTCCCAACTACAGCAATCCGCTCCTCATTTCCTACCATCAAAAGCTGATCGAAAAACTGGGAGAGCACTACAAGAACGACTCTCGTCTTGCTTTTGTAGAATTGGGCAGCATCGGTCACTGGGGCGAATGGCATACGAATACGTCCATCCCTTTTCCAAAGCTAGCCATCACGGACCAGTACGTCCAACCTTATCTGGATCACTTTCCTGACTCTATACTGATGATGCGCAGGCCTCATCCGATTGCAAAGAAATATAGACTTGGTCTCTTTAATGATGTATTTGGAAACAAGGAGCAAACCGCAGAATACAAGTCTTGGTTTGACAAAGGGTACGTTTCCTGGCTCACCAAAGAGAGAATGCCTGCGATGCCTGACTTCTGGAAGGTAGCACCGAGCGGTGGAGAGTTTTCCCCCTCCAAGCCGTTAAAGCGGTATTTCAGCGCTTCATCGATCGACGATATGATCGCGCAAGCTCAATCGACGCATCTCTCCTGGATCGGCCCAAATACGCCTGCCGCGTTCCCTGCCAAAGGAGCGCAACAAAAGTATTTGAACCGGTTCTTGAATACGCTAGGTTATCGCTTTGTCGCGAACAAAGAAACACACGAACAAGAAGTCGTCGCTGGTTCCCGTCTGGATGTCCACATGGAGCTGGCAAACAACGGAGTAGCGCCTTTTTACTTCCCTTGGGTGCTGGAGCTTTCTCTTGCTGACGCCGATGGAAACATCGTAGCGAAAACAGCAACCAATGAAGACATCCGAAAATGGCTGCCTGGAAAAACCGTGTCGACTCCGACTCTAGAGATTCCTGCCGATCTACCTGCGGGTGAATACACCCTTTGCATCGCGATCCTAGACCCGCAAACTGAGGAACCGGGTATTCAATGGGCGATGAAAGGAAAACGGGAAGATCTGCGCTATTCCCTGGGAAAGGTGATCGTCCACACCCCTTGATGAACAAAATAATCCCTCCTGCGGAACAGTCTTTCCGAGGAGGGATTTTCCTTTTTACGGAGCATAATCTCCATTGTAGCTGACCAGCGAGACGTCCTTTACCCCTTCGATAGCGGATATATCTTGGACAAATGCCGTGTTGTCATCTTTGAGCTTGATTTCTACGATCAATTCTACGACGTCCTTGTTGATCGTTTTTGATTTGAGGGCATATTTTAGCTTGTTTAACTGGTACCTCACTTCATCGTTGGCGTTGTCTCTGTAGTGAATCACGAGCAGATAGGCCATGTCCTTCAGTTGCTTTCGTGATAACAGCAAGATCGTGGCGGCCACGATGATGGACCCGATGATGGAAACCGGATAGGCTCCCGCCCCTGTCGCAATTCCGACCGCGATCGACCAAAACATAAAGACGATGTCCAGCGGGTCTTTAATGGCGGTACGGAACCTGACGATGCTCAATGCCCCTACCATCCCCAACGACAAGACGATGTTGGTGCTGATCGTCATAATGATCAAGGAAGTCAGCATCGCCATCACGACAAGTGTGATATTGAAGGTATGGCTATACACGACACCGCGAAACGACTTTTTATAAATATAGTAGATAAACAGTCCGATCGCTCCTGAGAGGATGAGTCCGATCACCGTATCCAATACGGAGATGCTCGCGAACTGCTCCATCTTCAGCACGCTCTTTTTGATAATGTCCTGAAAATTAATAGTCTGATCCATAGAACGATAATCCCCTTACGCTAAAGTTTGTAGTACACTTTACTCTCCTCTCGACAAACGACGTATTTGGAGATAGCGGAGCGTTGATTGCTGAAATTCTGCAGAAGATAGCGAATATTGATCGGCAAGAAGTTGTCAAACTTCACTTCCATGATCATCTTCGGCTCATGAATCGCGTGAACGGTCTTCATCTGGGGATCAAAAATATCGAATGTATTCACGTTCGTCATCAAACGCTTGTCAAACGTAACCCGGACGTTGCCAATTTCCATCAAATAAGCTTCTCGGACGTAATCTGTTACCACTCTCGGTTGAAAGAGATGATTCTTGCAATCGTAATAAAAATCGTGCAGCAAGCCCTCTTTTCTTTTCAGCAGAAAATCTAGCTGTCCGGCCATGATTTGCTCGTATTCGTCCCGCGTGATGGATTCCGCTTCCTTGCAGATGTATCCATCATACTTGCTCTTTCGCTCCAGCTTGATCACGGCATCCGACTGGTTGTAAATACGGATGCGGTACTTCCTTCGTCTGTACACACCGGAGTTTTTTTCGTACAAAGAAGTGTCATAGACATCGTCAAAATACAGGCTGCGGATATGGTAGCCTTCATCGTCCAACGAGTTCGGATCAAGTGCGGTGATCAACCGCAATTTGTTCCGTAACGAGATGTAATCATGGAAACGGATGTAATACTTCCATTCATTTCGCAATCTTTTGTTGCCAAACTGCATGCCCGGTCTTCCCCCCTCACTTCACCACAAACTCTCTTACGCCATGGTAGCGCAGGTCATCGCTGTTTACACTGTCAAAGGAAGTTTGTTCATTTCCTTTACTATCCCGGGCGATGACGCGCCAGTAATAACGCCCTTTAGCCAGTTTGTCAACTGAGTAGGTCGTTCCGGTTAACCCCTTAACCTGTATGAGGATCTTAGATAATGTCGGATCATTGCCAATGGCAAAATCGTATGTCAGGTCATCTCCTTGCAGATCGTAAGAATGATCCCAGCTGAAAAGGACCTTCCCTTGCTCCGTTTCGGGGTCACCCATGAAAAACGGCATCGGATTTTCCTGTTTTTCGTAATATCTCGCCTTGTTTCGCTCAGGCTCTCCCGCGATAACGCCGTATTCATAATCAAACTTGGCAACCTCTTGCGGAAGATGATACAAGTCCGGTTGTCGTTTGACATAATGGCTGGCAATGGGATAATACTTATCCAGCATGGCTTTTGTTTTTTCTTTGGTGATGAATGAACTCAATTCTTCTATTTTTTCATTTAAAACTTTTACATTCTCAGGGTCCTTGAAGACGCGCCTATGCAAATCAGAAACCCAATAGTTGGATATTCCGACCTCCCATTTTCCGATTGCATATAGATCATTTCGTTTTGCCTCTTCTTCAAAATAGCCCCATGACAAATCGTAATCCCATGGAAGGAAGAACCATTTATCTGAATCCGATGGACTGTATAAATAAAAGTTGTGAGCTGCTGTGTCAGCGTTCCCCATCAAAATGTTCGCAGCCAACCAGGTAAAATAATTATCCCTGTCAAAATGCTTGTCCAGCACTTCTTTGATGGGCAAGGTCTGGTTTTTCAAATCGTCCAGCATGGAAATGAGTTTCTCGTGATTTTCGCTCCCCTTGATTTCCATGACACTTTCAAATGCCTTCTTGTCATAGGCAGGGTCATTCGCCAATTTGATTTTGTCCTCATCCCTGTGAAACTCGAAGTTGATCGCTTTGTACAAATTTCCGTTCCGATCTAAACCATGTGCTTGTAGCATGATTTTGTTGGGTTGCTCGATTTGTGTGAACAAGCCGTAGTCCACAAATTTGGGATTCGAATCTTTACCCGTCATATCTTTCACCATCAGGTGCACGAACTGCGTCCGCAAGCTCGTCATATTCGGCATCTGCTCGAAGTAGTCAAAGCTGAGCTTTTGACGTACGCGCGTAATGTCTGGGCGATGCTTGTTCAAGTTGATATTTCGCTGTTCTTTCCAGTAACCGGCCGTTTCCAGCAAGCGAATTTTGAACGACTTTTGCTGAGAGCTTCTGCTCGATTCCCCTCGGATTTCAATCGTGCCATTCGCTCTCGATTCCCCATACCCAAAATATCCGGACTGAGGACCATCAGCCGTCCCTTCCTGAAAGATGATTTTCGCCTTCAGATCATCCCCTTTTTCATCCATACCGTTCAGAGATCGGCTCAGCTCTGAGAAAGTTGTCGTTTGGAACGCCGAGCTTTCCTCGTTTACTACCGTGACATACAAATGAGCGATGCTACCATCTTCATCTTGCTCATACACCGCTTTATTTTCATGCAATCCCTCTGCAGGGGTTTGTACTTGTACCAGCTGTTTCTTGGATAGCGGTATGGCTTCCCCGTTACTGGGGATTTCCCGAGCGCAACCTGTCAAGGCAACCGCTGCAGCCACTAGCAACCATCCGTATGGCTTCCTCCTCACCATCATTCCTCCTGTATTTCAATTGCTTTGTGCTCTCACTTTCCCAACTCTTTGGCAATGAGTGGCTGTGAGCAATACGTATAGTAGTCAATATTTTTCAGAAAGTAGACGAGCCGTGCTAAAGCTGCGATCAGCGTTAGAAAGGTCGATACGAAGAAAGAAAATCCGTAGTTTTCGAGCGGAAGCATCGCCACTGTGAGAATCGCGGTGCTCGTGACAAAGAATACGGTGACCAGGAAAGCTCCACGGCGATCATCAAAATAGAGCAGCAGGAGCATGATCACGAACATCACTGCATAAAGAAAGCCTGCGATTACCAAAATGTTGAACCGTTCGATCTGTTCGGAAGAAAATCCGATGTGCGGCAGTAGGGTAATACCGAGCGCCAGCGATACGAAGGTAAAGAACAATTGTATTTCCATCATGAAGCCAAGCTCCTGCATCAGCGTCTGGACCATGTCTTTTTTCGCGCGTTTGATGTCTAGCACCGAGCCCGTCCCCAAAATGGTTCCGTAGTATTGCCGATATTTCTCATAGAACGCCGTCTCTACAGAAACGACGAACATGACCATCGTCGGCAGAATACTCAGGGATGCATAAAAAGCAGGTACGTCGTAGGTAGAGGCAATCCAATACGTGTTGGCTACCTGCTCTTGCAAGGGACTCATCATCCAGTACACAAAATTGTGAATGTAGAAGCCCAGCGAGCAGAACAATCCCGTTCCTAGCAGAGTCGGAAACTGCTTCACGTAGCGCAGGAAATCAAAGTAGTTTCTTTCCTGCTTGCGAAAATAGCTTTCCAGATGGAGCATGGACAAGACAATCATGACGAAAAAGCCGACATTCATCGCAAGCAGCATGCCAAACCCTGTCTGCAGACTGATCACATATACGAAGAGATATGCAGCAAGAATCGTCAGGACGACTGCGGTGAGATACCCTCGAATAATCCGCATGTAATCTTTCAGGGCTGACAAATAGGCAGATTGCAGCCACACCACGATTAACTCTACAAAAAGCAGATAGGCGGATAATTTAAACGCTACATCGAGCGGAGAGAAAAAGTAGAAGACAGCTCCGCTCACCCCGCCGATACTGAGGCAGATCGCCATCACTCCATACAACGAGGCGATGATGTCGTCATA
Organism: Brevibacillus choshinensis; assembly: GCF_001420695.1. Taxonomy (NCBI): domain Bacteria; kingdom Bacillati; phylum Bacillota; class Bacilli; order Caryophanales; family Paenibacillaceae; genus Brevibacillus; species Brevibacillus choshinensis. Next base: position 216,595 of record NZ_LJJB01000010.1, read on the forward strand.
TTCCCGCATGTAAATCTTGTCTGCAATATAACGGGAAACCACCATGATAAACCCGCACGTAACGAGCAACGAGAAAACGAAGGCATACACCACTGCCGACAGGAATGTCATTCGCTCCTGATAGGAGACATCCAGATACATAAGCATCTGCTGTAAGATCGTGACCATCAGCATACACAATAGCATGGGTCCTACGGTTACGAGTGACGAGTACGCGTACGCCTTCATCCCCGACAAGTACCCTTGACCCCTGAACATCTTTTTTAGCTCAAATCCAATTCCGGCCATACTGAATCCCCTCACATTCCCGGTACAGATCCCGGTACCCCTCTAAAAACTTCTCTTTTGTGTACAGATCAGAAACACGTCGATATCCGTTGTTCCCCATCTGCGTACGCAGCTGTTCATCGTGACACAGAGTAACCATTGCCTGTGCGATCTGCGTCACATGCATGACCGGTACAACGATGCCCGCTTCCTCGTAGCCATCTTCTCTACCGTACAACAGCTCCCTGCAACTACCGACATCTGTCGTGACAAAAGGCTTGGCACATGACATCCCTTCTAAAATGACCAAGGGCTGCCCCTCGCTGATGCTGGTCAATACGAGCATGTCCATTTTACCGAGATATTCCTTGGCGTTGACTGTTCCCGTGAAGCGCACGTGCTCTAATTCCAGACTGGTCACCAGCTGCTGACACTCCTCGAAATACTCCTCGTCCTCATTCGTCGGCCCCATAATGATCAAGTGAGCATTCGGCACCTGTTCCTTGACGAACGCAAAGCTCTGGATCAGTGTCTTGATGTCTTTGATCGGTACCACACGAACCAACGCGCCAATGTTGATGATGTCTTCCTCGCCTGGTAGTTTCCCTGGCAAGTCCCGATACTCACTCACTTCTACTCCGTTTGGAATAATGTCGATTTTTTCCGCATCGCACCCCAGCTCAATCTGAATGTCCTTGTTTCTCCCGAAAAGAGTGATGACACGATCTGCATAGGAATAGGCGCATTGGGAAAGATTGTGAAAATAATCGATCCAAATATCTTTAAAGTGGCCTTTGATCCAGCTCGCTTTGATAATCTCTTCTTCCCGTTCACGTGTGTAAATACCGTGTTCGGTCAACACAAAAGGCTTGGCATAGAGATGCTTCCCAAGCGCTCCCGCTACCCCTCCATAGCCGGTGCAGACACTGTGGTAGAGATCTGCTTCGGGCATTCCTTCTTCAATGATCAGACACAGCGGCAGGATCATCGAGCGAATCATCCAGATCATTTCTGTAAAGGGAATCTGCGGGTACTTTTGCTCGCACAGCCTGTTAACGATATCAAAGAAGTCTTTACTGGTGAGGAAGTCTCCAACAGATGGCAACCTTCCTTTAACCAGCATGGAAAAGAAATCTCCCCAGTTCACATCGCTGCCTTCGAGCAAGGAAAGAAGGGCAAGCTGCTCCTCGTCCGTAAGAGCCAATCTCTTTCCTGGAACAGCCTCCTCTCGAATATAGGCATCCAGAAATACTTCTTTGATTTCCACGACATTTACAGGCAGATCGTACACAAATTTCCCTTTGTTTTTTTCCTGCGCTCCAATGGCATACAGGATGAACTCGTGCTCCGGCATTCCTTTGATCAAGGAATGAATCCAGCTCGAAACTCCTCCCGTTATGTACGGATATGAGCCTTCCGCAATCAGACAAATCTTCATCGCTTATCCTTTCAGTCCAATCTGGAATTTGGGCTTGGTCGCGTGGACGAGATAGACACCTTCATCAATCCATTCGACGGTGCAATTTTCAGTGGCTGTCATCTTCTTGTCCGTCCGCAAAACAAAATACATATCGGTCGTGAAATCGTTCATGTAGCCTGTTATCTTATCTTCCTGATGCTGCAGGTAAACCTTTGTTTGGAGATAGCCGGAGAGCTCGCTTCCCCCCTCCGATGCGGTCATACTCCGCAGCCATGGATACCGGTCGTACAGGTTTTTCATCATCGAACGAAATTCCTTTGAAAGGACCGGCCATGTCTTTTCTTTGCTTCTGGCCTTGTCCAAAATGTCATCCGGGTGGACGAAGTGAGAGAATACACCGATTGAGGTTGCTGCGTTGGTAATGTACCAGTCATTCAATTCTGTATCCGCATAGCCAGAGGTAATGCGAGGCATCTCGATGATTCCATCCTCTGCCTGCGAGAACTCCTGAATGTATTCGAGATTGTTCGCTGATTCGGCGTACAGGGACGCAATGATGTTCACATGAGGAAACGTGTTTTTCAACGCTTGCCGTCCTTCTTCTGCCATGACATTTGAGGGTGGTACGTACACGCGAATCGCGTAATTCGAGAAGACGTGCTTGATGTACTCGTCCAGTTCCCTGAGAGACTCGGTCATGTTTTGCTCACTGGGCCACGCATTGTAACCTAGCTCGTTGACCCTCGATTGATCCGTCACGAGAGACTGGTGATTGTAGCCGTGAATACCGAGCTCACCGCCCAGCTTCAACAAATCTCTGCCGTACGTAATCAGGTTGTTTTTATCTGTTCCTTCTTGGTCTTCAAAAGGCGGTACGACACGGTCATTGTACGTTTTGATGAGAGCTCCCGTATAAACCACGTCATAGTCCGCAGCCAGCCTGATCATGTCCGGCCACCAGATGTCTCTGTAAAAATCCGGGATGTCCTTTTTGTACTCCTGATAAATATTCGGATCGATCCCTTGGCGAAACGGCGATGGAAAGTCATCGATATACATCACTTTCATGTTGATGATCGGATACATGAAATCCGGATTTAGGACACTGACAGCACCCGCTATGATCCCTCGGTTCATGGAGGAATGCAGATTCGTTCCGTTGTACAGCATGAGCTTTCCTTTTCCGTAAGCGACGTCCCAGAGCAGTGGGATTTGATCCGCTGCCACCGCGTATACCTTGGCGCTCTCCTGGAGTTCAACTGGAATCGACGTGTTGAAGACGAGATTTTCGTCGATCTGCGCCCCTTCCCCCTGAATGAGGAGGTTAGAGGTCATCTTGATGCCTTTCGTCACGACGGGGCCATCCATCGCATTAACGCCTAGCTTGCGGTAAATTCGGTAAAAGGCATCGTTGTATTCAGGAGTACGTGCAAAGAACACTCTCCCACCCTTTTCTACATAGTGCAGAATCGCGTCCAAATCCGGGAGCTTATTCAAGTCTTCTACTGTGACGATCAACGTCATAAACGAAGGGCTCGGGGTGGCGAGCTGTTTCACGTCGATCGTTTCATACTCTTTTTTCATGTAAGCGAGAACGTGCTTGACGTTTTCTGTAATATGGCCGCTTCCATCTTCCTCGGCATCATACACAATCAGGAATTTCTCCCGTTCGAGCTTGCTTAGCTCCTCTTGGCTTATCCCGTTTTGCTTTGGCTTCCCGGCTGCAGCCGCTACATCGTTTGCCTGATTGCTGCTCACCTGCAAAATAAACTGGGAACGTGTCGCTTCGATGACGATCCCCAGCAAAAGGACGATCGCCAAAATGATGAAAATATTCTTTTTTACATAAATATCTTTATTCATTTTTCGCAATCGCCCATCTCTCTTGGACTCTTCTCGTAAGCCAATCCTGCTGCTACCTCTTGAAATGCCCATTCGTATTCAGCCTGTACCGCTTTGCTCGTAAGCTCTTCTTCCAGCTCATTCTCGTACTGACTCCAATGACGAATGATCATGAGCGTGTTATGAGAAACCCTCACTGGCGAATTTTTCAGTCTCTTCAGCTCTGCGGTAAAGTCATCGTAGCGGCGCAACGTATAATAGAGCTTGAGGGACATGACATACGGTAAATCATTGTCAGGATGTGCCTGATGAAACCAGTCGCAGTATGCCTTCGCCGTATCAAAAGACTTGCTTGCCAGTTCACAGTTGATTTTTTCTACAAAGTACGTCGCTTCTTCCTGATAGACCTCTAGCAACGATTCCAAAACGAACGAATAGGTGTACGTGTACTTCAGAGTGGTTCTCTCATCCAGCAACGTGCTGCCCAGATACGTCTTTAAAACGTTTGCGTACGCTTTCAAGACATCTAGATTTTGCTTGTCCTCCTCGTACTTCACCGACAAGTCCTGAAGTTGAAGCTGAAGCTTCCTGCGCATTTCTGTCAGGGCCGCTGCGGCATAGTGGACCGTTTCCGAATCTTCATTTTGCAATGCGGTTTCCAAAGTTCGGATCTGCCAGATCGTCTGCTCCTTTAACGCATCGATCAGCATTTTCCGTCTCGTACTCGTATCGTTTACCAGGAGAATCTCTTCAACGGGAACAATGTTCATTTCTTTTTCCAAATCAGCCTTGCGGAAGATTCTCGATTCCTCCCCTAGCTTCAGTAGCTCACTTTCCAGCTCCAGATCATGCGCGTTCTTTTCCGCTGTATGCTTAAAGGCATTGGTGATGAGCAAGAGGAGCAATCCTGCGCCCGGTAGAAAAAAGACGACAAGAAACCGTGCCACTGCTTCTTCTCTGTTTTTGCGAACACCCAAGAGCCCGTACAACAGACAAATCAAGATATGAATGATGGCCAGTTTATACATACACGCCATCCTTGAACGAAAGAAACTGCCTGTCCTTATCCGAGATGATCCAAGCCGATATTCCCATTCGTTCCAATCTCTTTACGACAATCGCAGCTTCCAGCTCATTAGAGTTGGACAAAATGATGAACAGCTTGCCCTCCTCGCCCATTCCGATGTAATCGGCCTCGCGCAAGGAACCCGAGATTCGAGAGGATAAAGTCGAGTAGTCTGCTCCAGATAGCTCGACTGACAAAAGGGTAAAATCGGTGTTCAGCTGTCGCTTTGCATCCCGCTTGTTTTTCAGCATTTCGTAAAAATAAAGAGGCCGCAGGATCGCCGTGTCTTCTACGTAGCGCTCTCGATAGGTGGAGTTCATATAACGCAACGAGCGAGAAAGTGCTGCTGAAATGAGTTGAACGGCAACCTGAAATAAGTTTTGTGTGTACAAGGTGAAATGTTCAAAGCCAAGGTGCTGGATGGCTACCATGGCTACCATCTTGCCATTGTCAAAAATCGGAGCTGCCATAATCGGCCGATCGTCTCGCAGCTCCCTTTCCACGTAGATCTTTTGCGTGTTCATTAAGTGAGCTAGGTACGTATGGTCTTCTACCCGGAGCGAGCGCGGAAGATCGAAGCCGCTTTTGTTTGATTTCGCCATCAAGCGCAGGAAGGAATTGTTCTGATTCATGGTGTAGATGGAGATCTCATCAGACTTCATGATTTTCTCCAAGACGTGAACCGACCTTTGCAGCACTCTCTCCGGCTCCAAGCTGTCCAGCTCTTTGGTAATGTTGTACATCTTCCCGAAGCTGTCTTCGGAATTCACGATCTGCTGCTGTAGCTCTTCCTTTACCATAAGTACGTCATTGTAGATATCCTTGAGAAAATCATACTTTTCTTCTACGTTCTCCTTCTCAAGCTGAGTGGAGATGACTTCCTTGCTCCGCTTGTCCATGGAATATCCCACAGCGACCCCAATGATGATATACACCGCGATGTGAAACAGGACACTCGCGTCGTAGATCAAGGAGACGATTTCCCGTCCATTGTGCAAGCTCTCTCCAATAAACAACCCACAAGACAAAATGACGGACAGGATCGACTGCCTCGTCCCATAAATAGCCCCAATCAAAACGATATAAATCAGTTTCAGGTCAAACATACTGCCCTGCGTCGTAAACACGGATAAAGCCAGCACGACCAGGAAGGCAAGCACGTTCTCCACATACGACCGGATGTCAGCAGACAAGGACCATGTCCTCTTTTCCTCTGCTTCCTTCCGCTGCTCGTTCTCCTGCTGCGTCTGTCTTTCTGCAAACCACCGAGACGTTTTCTCCAGACCTTCTCGCAACGAGTACATCGGCACCCAGTCCAGCTTCCTCTTTACTAGCGTGTTGTCCAACACGGATACGCCGATGTCCCCTTTTCTTTTTGCGCGGTAATGGACTCCCGAAAATCGTTTATCTTCTTGCAGGTACCCGATTAGCTCGTTGATACTGCTCTGTGTGTTCGTAGACAGATTGAGCACACCGTTGAAATCCGTCGTAACCGATCGATAGATGGCATCCGCGACATCTTCCACATAGATGAAATCTCTCGTTTGGTTGCCGTCCCCGAACACCTCGATCTCTCTGTCTGTATGCAAGCGATCCAAAAACGTCGAGATGACTCCACCCTCTCCCACGTAGCCTTGTCTAGGACCGTACACATTGGAAAATCGGAAGCAGAGCGTATTTAAGTCGTAGAGTTCCTTCCACTTCAGGCAATATTGTTCGCCTAGCAGTTTGTTCATCCCGTATACGGATACTGGATCGCATGCAGACTCTTCTCCTAGGGGAACTCTTTCATTCATGCCGTAAACCGCGGCAGAGGAAGCAAAGATAAATTTCGCGACATGGTACCTGCTCGATAAACGAAGCATGTTAACGAGCCCGAGTATGTTGGAGGTTGAATCCAGAAGGGGATCCTCCATCGACGTCTGAACACTCATTTGTGCAGCCAAGTGAACGACCACATCAAACTTGTTGCTGCGGAACACCTCATCGCATTTTTTATCTTCCACGGAAAGAAAAAATGGCTTGTGCTTGAAAGATACATTCTTCCTGTTTCCCGAAGACAAATTATCGAGAATGTACACTTCATACCCTTCTTTTGAAAATCTTTCTGCTACAAATGAACCGATAAATCCATACCCGCCTGTAACCAGAACTTTCATACACACACCCCAACTCTATTTGAAAGCTGAACGGATTTACGCCTATTTGGGCATCATCCATCCTTCCTCTTTTTCCCCAAGCACTTTTTGAATAGAAAGCTCGATCCGTTCTTTTTGCAGTGGCTTTGCGATAAAATCCTTCGCTCCTGACCGAATGGCCTGGATGACTGTCTCGCGATAAACAATGGCCGAACACATGATGATATTGGCATCGCGATCAAATTCTATGATCTTTCGAGAAGCACTAAGCCCGTCCATTCCAATCATGGAGATGTCCATAAAGACTAATTTGGGCCGATACAAGCGATAATTTTTCAGCGCCTCTTCCACCGAATCAGCCTCTGCAATGACCTCAAACCCCAACGATTCGAACACGCTTCTCATCGTGAGCCGCGTGAACGCTGCAACATCAACGATCATAATGCTGTTCATTCCACTCTCCGTTCTTCTATCCAATCTGTCTTCCTAGCACTATCCAGCTTCATACTAGACCAGGAAAAATACCCCAGTGATAAATAGGTCTTTCGAAACTTCCATATTTTCCTCCTACACCAATCGGCATAATTCTACAGGGACGCTCTAAACAATTTCTGAACAAAATGAACCACTCTTAGATTTTTCTCACTGATTGTATAAAAAAAGTCGAGAGCAGCCCCTGGCTACCTCGACTCACATGTTTCTTCTTTATCGTTTGTTCTTCCATTGTTTATACCAGTTCTGTACATCCTCCTGCGGTGTGGTCTCGAGCTCTTCACGAAGCATTTGTGTCAATCGGACATATTGTCCTTCTACCGCTTCACGGTCCCCAACTGCATCATACAGCTTCATCATATAAAAAAAGAGTTCCTCCTGATGCGGGACGATTTGCTGCATCCGAAGGTATACAGCCATTGCTTTTGCAAACTCATTCGTTTCCACCAGAAATTTCCCGACTTGTGCAGCGTGATGGTACCAGTCCGCTCGCAGCCTTTGCCGTTCACTCTCCGCCCACAAGTAGTCGTACTCGGCCAAATAGTCACCCCGATAGAGCTCGACCAGATTCAAATGCTCCTGTATGGTCTCCTTCGTAATCGGAGGAGCTTGTCGCAAACGCTTTTCCCACTCCTCCACATCGAGACTAACATCGTTCATCTCTAATAAATAGCCGTCCTCACAGTTGGTCAGCTTTAGCTCTACTCCGAGCTTGTTAAGTGTTTTACGGATCTGATACACCGTGGTATAGAGATGCGCATACCCTTTCTTCCATTCTACATCTGTCCATAAAAGGTCCAGCAGAACGTCTTTTCTGACAGGCTGACCACGCCGATGGATCAGATAGGCAAACAATTCCTGTGCTTTGGTTGTACGCCAGCGAAACGTTTCTGTCCCGTGTTCTGAACTCTCCAGGTGAAGAGATCGAAAGCAACAAATTTTCCGGTAAGGAACAGGCGAGCTCTCTTTTACCATCTCTGCCTTTTCTTTTCGTATCCGCATCAATGTTTTTTGCAAACGTTCCCGTCGGGCAGGCTTCAAGACGTAATCGAGTGCATTCAGTTCAAATGCCTTGATCGCATATCCCTCATAAGCCGTGACAAACACAATATGGACATCCGGCAGTAGGGTAAGAATTTGCTCCGCCGCCTCAATTCCCGTCATCACAGGCATCTCGACATCCAGAAAAACCATTTCAGGCTTGATTTGTTGGATCTCCTCTATGGCCTGAATGGGATCTGAGAACATTTTTACTATCTCTAGCTCTTCATTACCCTGTAACATTTTTTCTAGGTAATTCAGTGCTAATCGCTCATCATCGATTAAAACAACCTTCACTCCATGCACCCCCATGCATATCTACAGCCCTTTCACTGTAATTCTCTTCCTGTAGCATGAATCCTTTACCAGGAAAGTTACAAAAAACGTTCCTTCTTCAAATAAACGAAAAAAGACCAGCCTCTCCACTTAGGACAAGACTGGCCTCTTGCGGTTGCTATTTCTACTTCCTAGATACGGAAGCCTCCACCTGAGAGCTGTTGTTCTGCGTAGCTCACCAATCGCTTGGTAATTTCTCCTCCTACGGAACCGTTCTGGCGAGAGGTGGTATCAGGTCCGAGGATAACGCCAAATTCTGCTGCGATTTCGTACTTCATTTGATCCAGAGCTTGAGACGCTTGTGGAATGAGCTGTTGATTGGAATTGCGACTGCCAGTGCTGTACATGTGTGATCACTCCATTCGGTGTTGTGGGCTTATTATGCGCCAGTACTTGTGGCAATATTTACGCCGAATAGCGATCCCTTAACTTACCAATTTTACAGCCATCCTTGTACAAAAGGCTCCTTCAGGTTATCAATCATCTGCCGTTGCTTTTCTGCCATATTGCTTCTTATCGTATCCTTGTATTCCGTCGCGTACTTGACGCGGGACAGTATGCGCGCTCCTAGATCTCGCTCATCTGTTGGGACCGTTAATTCGGACTGCTCCAGCGAATGAGTAAAGTCCAAGCATTTAAAGCGATACGCCAGACATACAAAAGGGGTCCCGCAAGCAGCACTGAGCACATTGGCATGTAGCTTGAAGTTGATCGTCGCCTCCATTTTTTGGAGACGCCGCATCATTTCTGCGTGATCGTGCACATCCAAGTCAAGGGTGGTCTGCTCCGGTTTCCCGATCTTCTTGTAGAGACGCTTATTTGCTTCCCGATCCGGTCTCCACATCGTAAACAAATAAAGCTTGTAGCCGTCCTCCACCAAAAGGCGTGCAGCAGTAGCCAGTGCGTCCTCGACAGCCGCTTCGTCTTTCCCATAAATACGATTGTAGGAAGTCCCCCAGTTGATGCCGATGACACGTTGCTCATTCTTTTTCCCTACATTTTCAGTACGTGGTGGGAGCAGCAGCATGCCTGGATCGCCACTGATCTTTAGACTGTTTCCTACGCCAGTTTCCTGCAAATATTGATAGGTCAGCGGTCCACGCACACCGAAAAACAGTGCGTGGCGTCCAATGTCACGCAGCATCTGCAGCATCTTTTCACTTTCGCCGAATCGTGCGTCGAGAAGCCTTCCAGCCGAGTCTAGATGCACAGGTTCCTGTGTATCGTAGCCGCTCCGCCAGATGACCAGTCGTTTTTGCTGCTTGACTGCCCGATATGCTACATCGACATAACCTGGTACGAGCAGCGAACCCCCACCAAGGACGATCGTATCGTAAGGACTCAAATCGACGAGATCGACACCGGGAAGTGAAGGGATAACTTGAAACTGCTTGGCATCGAGATGTTTTCTTGATAGCTGCTCGAACACCCGCCACATCAGTTCGTCACCCAAGTTGTTGAATCCGATCCAGCCCACGTACAAGATTTTTCTCATTGATCTTCCCCTCCTTCCTTTCCTTTTTTCACACACTCATACAGATCGAGAATTTCCTGACCTTTTTGGACGATATCAAAATGGGACGAAATCCACTCTCTCCTTTGTGCACCGATTGTTCTCAACGCTCCCTGGTCTCGAAGTTCCTGCCGAAGCGCGTAGTCCTGCGTAGCCATTTGCACAGGGCTACTATCGACAGGGCATAGGGCGTTTCTAGAAGGCTGGCTTCCCTTAAATCTTTACGACCATAAAGCCCATTGAGCATACGCGCGAGACTGTGGACGGGCTTTGCTCGTTTCATACCCCTGTCCCTTGAAGCTTCCAGGGGCTGACAAAATCGTGGCAGTACTGTCACCTACATGGATCAGCACCCCTGTTTCGACTTGCAGACCTGTAATGACTTCAATCGTCTCCCCAAGGAGAGAACGCAATTTATCTTGAAAATCCATGTGATTTCCTCCTTTTACACCGCGTGCACAAAATGAATCTGATGAAACGGGATCAACAATATCGTGCCGCCCGCCTCACTCTCCATCTTGCTTCCTATCCATATGGAATTTCTCCACTCGTACAAGGTATACGAGGATAGTCGATGGTGATATAAGTCATTTGAGCATTTTCCATAGATTGATTCATTTCGAACAGCCTTTTTGTCCTGAAAATGAAAAAACCCGGCTATTGCCGAGCTGGTAGCGGAAAAGACAAGGGACATTAAATGGGGATGAATCGTACAAAGAAAGTGAAACTCCCATATTTGTTTATTCCAGTTGAAGGAGTGACATCGAAGCAATGGCCTCTACAACCTCAGAGATGGAGTAGTCATCCGTATCCAAGTGATGGGCAAAAACTTCATGGGACAAGCCAGCGGTACAGCGCTCCATTTGCCGAGCTGCCCATGAGGTTTCCCCTTCTCCTCTGCTTCTCAATCGTTCGAGCAATCGTTCATGCGATGCACATAACGCGTAGTGGTGGACGGTAATTCCGTCATCACGCAGCTTCCCGAAAATTTCAGAAAAAATAGTGGGGATTGACCAACGTCATAGGGACAATGATGATCCCACCATACTCGCTATCGATGCAATTCATGAGCAGCCTCGGTTTTGCCTGCTCCAAATGCCCCATTGATCCAAATGATCACCCTAGTTACTCTCCTTCCCACTACTCCAATATCACCGCATGCCCTGCTTCTGTCAGCCGATATTGTCCACGACCAACTGGATTCTTTTCAACCCATCCTTTTTTAATCAATGCCTTTAGCGGTTGATTCACGAACAGTGAGTCAAATCGACGGGCTTTTTCCGGATTCACTCCTGACAATTTTCCTGCGATCACGGTGGGAGTCCGCCACTCGTCTCTCGCTAACGCCAGCAGCACATTCCACTGCTTTTCTGGCAATCGATATGCCACTTTCTTTTTGCCTCGTTCTCCGGAATCCTTGGTACGAACTCGAAAGTAAAGCTTTCCGCCCTCTTTCTTTCTCTCACACCAGCCAGCTTCAAATTGCCAAAGCGCTTTCGCCAGTGATGCGCGCGGACTAACGTAGTGGGTCTCACAATGGTCGAGAATCTCCTTGATCGTCCTCCAGTCGCCCTCTTGATTCAAGTAACGCCTGATCTGGTTCATCGTAATACGATAGGGCGTGATATAACCGCCACCGCTTTGTCCGCCTTTTACTTCTGAAGTCTGGTGATGCTCCGTGAGCGCTTCCTTGAGGTAGGGCAGCGTACGGCGAGCGAATGTCGCTGTTTTATCCGGCCATACACTACCAAACTTGCTGATCGTCAATACTCCGATCCCGTAATCTCGCAAAACCATGGTCACGAACTTCTTATAGGATTTGGGCTGATACGGAATGGCGATCCAGATGTAATGGGCATACCCACGCCATCTCAGTGCCTGCTCGATCAAGTCTAGACTGAGGGACTGCTTCATCTCCACGACGCCGACCAACTGGCCATTCGTAACGACAATATCAGCACGTCCTCCTCGATGCCGACATTCTACCTCTGGGTAAACAGTGAAACCACGCTCTTCCATCCAGCTCTTGATTGGGTCGTACATATCCTCTTCTTTCATACGATCTCCTTCTGTTGCTCCGTTCTTTTTCCTTCCTCTCACTTTATCACGAGCAGTGCGGACATACTATCATGACGCACTCATTGCCAACTCATTTCCAACTACGTCTTTCCCTGCGTGGTCGTTTTGCGTAAAATAAACAAAGTGAATAAAATTGACGTTCCTGAAAGGGAGGTAACTAGCATGGAAGAAAAAAAGGAAACACTTGTCCCGGAACTCGAGGAACTACTGTATAAATTTACGGAACTGCTGACAGGCGAAGCGACACCTGAACGTGTAGAAATGGTGAAAGTATGGTGCCTCTACACCCATATGAGCAAAGCGATGCCGCCACTCATCCAGCACTGGGCGAGCGAGCCGGATCACGCCGAGGCACGCGATCAGATCAGAGAGATCATCGAGCAAATCAAGCAGTGGAATCAGACGAAAAATCAGAAGCATTAATCGGCGACTGATAGGCTATGGTGGTGGGGCGGAAACCGGAGAAAAAAGCTGCGGTTCAAAGGGACACTTGTGCAGGAGTCATTCCTGCACGGTTCTTTTTTTTCACTCCGCCTCGGCTGTGCCCCTGTCATCTCCATTTCTCCGTTTTCCTAGTCAGCTGTACGTTTCAGTCCAACCTGTGCAAAATTGCCACAAGCTTAATAAAGCAAAGGGGCTGCCTCTACTGGCAGCCCCAGATTGTTGAGAAACTCCATACCTCTATGGAGTTTCATTTTTCTTGTGCTTTTTGGCATAAAGATCGTTATGCTCAAATCAGTTCGCAAGAGAAGACTGTTTCCAGGCGGAGCGACTCGTGAAGTCCCTCTCAGCGGAGCCATGAATCCCGAGGCAACAGAATCGCTATCTATGAATCACCTTCGGAGCTGCGCGCCGTTTTGCGATTCCCTCGGGATCATGGTGCAGCGGACAGTCTGCGCTTCTCGTAGGACGTAACCCGGAGCGGAGAATGGAAACAGGCTTCTCTTTTACAACAGATACTTTCTAGCTAGCACGAAAACGTTCAGGCACATACTCGATATGCGCTTCTGCTACGATCGTCAGGCAATGGTTCTCATGGTCGTACTTCACCGGATTATCCTTGACGTAAAACCACGTTTTCTTTGTCGGTTCTCCCTCTGATTCATGAAACAGAAAGACATTCAGCTCGTCCTTCCAGTTAAGGATATCTTCCACGACGGCATCAAAAGGAACGTTCAGACTAAACATCCAGCCCGCTTCTACCTTTTCCACGTGATAAACCACGTCCTGCTTGCTAGAATCGATGAACGTCCTGCCCCCTACTGCGTGCTTTACCAAAAAGGTTTCTTTCAACCTCATCCCCTCCTCACGGTAAATCAATTAGCATAAAAAATGCTTCTTCCTGGGCAGCGATTGCCAGGCTCGATACGGATTCCATTCGCGCCGTATCCCTTGTCCCTAGTTCGTGTCCATTCACCACTAGCTTCCCTTCGATCACGAACAAAAACACGCGTCGTCCCTCTGGTTGTACAAAAGACAGCTCCTTCCCTTGCTCCAGACGACTCAAGTAGATGGTCATGTCCTGATGAATGGACGCGACACAATCGGTCCCTTTTTTGGAAACGACCGGCAACAAAGCGTTCGCCAACTGCTCTCGGTCGTACCCCTTCGTTTCAAAAGACGGTGTAAGCCCTCTCTCCTCGGGCATGAACCACAGCTGGAGAAAATTTACGCCTTCCGTCTCTGACGCATTGTACTCCGCGTGGACGATACCCGTTCCTGCTGACATCCGTTGAACTTCCCCCGCAGAGACGACCTCGACATTCCCCAGGTTATCCTCATGCTTGACTTGTCCTTTGAGAACGATCGTGACGACTTCCATGTCACTGTGTGGATGGGGACCAAAGCCCTTTCCACCTGCTACCTCATCGTCGTTGCATACCCGCATGACTCCAAAGCTCGTATTATTCGGGTCAAAATATTCTCCAAAAGAAAAGCTGAGGTGACTGCGCAGCCAGCCCACATCTACCGAATATCTCGAATTTGAAGGAAATACTTGAATCATCTCTAACGACCTCCTTGATCCCTTTACCTACCCACATTGTACGGGGTTTTCCCCTTTTCTACAAACAAGGACCCTGGGCAAAGTGCACCTGGTCCTTAGAAGCCGAGCCGTTTTTTCAATTCCTTTACCACGTTACGACTCACGGGAATTTCTGTTCTCCGACAGTCCTGCATGACTAAATGAATCGATCCTTTGAACCACGGTACGAGCTCCGCTGTTTTGGATAGATTGGCGATAAAAGCCCGATGCGTGCGAAAAAATTGCTTGGGAGAAAGTCGGCTTTCCAGTTCCTGCAGTGTAAAAGAAGTGGAAAACTGTTCATTTCCGGTGTAAATACTGGCATAACGGCCTTCCAGTGTGGCATACACGATTTCATTGGGGTCGATCAGCATAATCTTTCCATTCTTCTCAACGGGTACTCGGCGAGGCTGTTGATCAGCAAGGACATTCTGCAGGAGTGTTTGCAGCTGTTCTTCCAGATACGGTGCACTCATCACTTGCGAGTCCGTGCTGCGAAGCAACTTTCTCACGCGATTCATCGTTTTTTCTAGTCGCGTTTCACTGAACGGTTTGACGATATAATCGATCGCATCCGTCTCAAACGCACGGACGGCGTGAATCTCATAGGCACTCGCAAAAATGATGACGGGTGGATTCACCATCGACTCCAGCAGTTCCTGACCGACATCCACGCCATCTCTGTCCTGAAGATGGATGTCCAAAAAAACGGCATCCGGCTCCACCTGCAAGACGGAGTCGATCGCTTCCTCCCCGCTGCTCGCCTCTCCAATAACAGACACTTCCGGAAACTGCTCCAGCAAGTACCGAAGCTCCGAGCGAGCAGGCGCCTCATCATCCACGATGAATACTTTTAGCACTGGCATTCACTCCTACTGGCAAAGTAATGACACAAGTCGTGCCTTCGTCAACCACACTCTCGATGGTGATCCCATACGGCAGTCCATATACGGATTGGAGCCTGTTTTTTACGTTAGACAGACCAATTCCAGATAACCGCCTTTTGCCTGCTTTCTGGTTCAGCGGCGCAGCAAAGGGATCCGTCGCCATGCCCACACCGTTATCCGCGACCGTCAGCTCCAGTGTCTTATAGTCCAATCGCTTGGCCTTGATCAGGACAGTTCCCCCTTCACGCTTTGGCAAAAGGCCATGCTTGACCGCATTCTCCACCAATGGCTGTAAAATCAGTCCAGGGACGATCACGCTTTCCATATCCCTCTCGATGTCGTACTTGACATGCAGCTTTTCCCCGAAGCGTGCGCGCTCGATCGCCAGATACGCCTCGATATGCTCGAGCTCCTCTGCCAGGCTGACGTACCCCCCGGAATCATGCAGGTTGCGGCGGAAATACTCTCCCAAGTGAATCAACAGCTCCCGCGCCTGCTCTGGACGGAAGCGAATGAACGAAACAATCGTATTGAGAGCGTTGAACAAAAAGTGCGGATTGATCTGGGCATGCAAGGCCTTGATCTCCGCATCAGCCAGCAGTCGTGACTGCTTCTCCAACTCGGCCAGCTCCAGCTGCGTCGAAATCAGGTTGCCCAAGCCACGAACGAGCTCCAGGTCGACAGCAGACAGCTTGCGCGAACGATCCTGGTACAGCTTCAATACGCCGGCTACCTCACGTCTGCGCATCAACGGGACGAGAATGGCATAGCGCAGCGGACAATTTGACTCCTTGCAACCGATTTCCTCCCGATTGCGAGCAATCATCACTTCTCTGGTGTCCAGTACGGCCTGTGTTGCTTTGGTCGTGATCCCTTCGCCCACGACGTGATGGGACGAACCTGCTCCCACATGGGCCAGCACTGTCTCTTTATCCGTGATGGCTACCGCCGCTACGCGAGTCGTGCGCAAAATTTCTTCGGCTACCTTTCTCGCCGAAGTATAGGTCAGTCCTTCCCGCAAATAAGACAGGGTCTTGTCTGCTACTTGCATCGTTCGTTGGGCCTGCAGCGCCCCGATGCGGTCTTCTTCTTTTTTAACGAGGTCAATAATGATGACGAGAATGGCAATCCCGAGAGAATTGACGACGGACATCGGGATACTGATAAACTGGACGAGCGCCAGCGCATCAGCATACGGACGTGCGACCAGCAAGATGATCCCCATCTGCATCCATTCCGCGATAAAGCCGACGATCAAGGCGGTTGTCCATCCGATTTCTTGTTGACGGTTGCGGCGGAACTGGTAGATCAAGCCCGCAATCAACCCTTCGCTAATCGTGGATATGGCACACGCCAAATCAGTAAAACCACCGAGAGAGTAGCGGTGTATCCCGGCGATCAATCCAGTCATCAGACCCACCCAGGGACCTGCCAAAAGCCCCGCTACCACCGTACCGATCACGCGGGAGTTGGCTATCGCATCCTGATACCAGATGCCGTTGTACGTTCCCAAAATGGAAATCGCGGAGAAAATGAGCACCATAACTGCTTTTTCCTTCCACGTAGCCTGTTGATTCAAAATACTGCGAAATGCGCGAACGCGAGTAAACAGCAGTGCCGCAACGATCAGAACAGCTGTCCGCTCAGCCAATGGCATCATTAGAGCGAGATTCACGGGTATTCCCCCTACCAGAAAACGATATCCTTTCCTTATTATGGTCAGCAGCTGAATCATCGGTCAAGACTTGACAGAAAATTAGAAAACCGAGCAAATAACAAGAAAAACGCGGGAATTTGAATTGCGCCCGCCTCCTTTTTTCCACTTGATCAGACTGTAGTGGAGGAGAGGAAAAAACGAAACCGCGTCCAAAGCAGCCGTCTCAGGAAGCTTCTCAGAGGTGGACGCTTACAAGCGTGTTTCGTTTTTTCCATTGCGCCTCGGTTGGTGTTCCAAAGATCATCCGCTTATTTCCCCTTATTCCTCAGCCAGCCTTGACTCACCCACTTGCCTTATTTTGTGGGCTCCCTTGACACGCCGAACAGACATATTTGCCGACTTCATTTTTCTCTTGTTTCACGAACGCCCTTCGAAGCTCAAGCGATAGACAGAATAAGCTTTTGATCCCTTGAACCACGTAATACCAGGTAGCTAGAAACCACAGCACATAAAAGATTGTTTAAAAAACTTGGCTTTGCCAAGCCTTCGCGCTGGCGGAGCCTTAGTACCCAAAGGGCACAAGTCTCGCTTTCTCACTTTCGTTCGAAGTCTCGCTATGTTGCGCTTATACTATCAACCTTAAAATTTTTATACTCCGATAGTACAAAAAAAGCGAAGGTCTTCACCGTCGCTTTTTGCTCTACAACACTCGATTCAAAAACTCGCGTGTACGCTCTTCCTTCGGGTTGTTGAATATTTCATGGGGTGGTGCCAATTCAATAATTCTCCCCTGATTCATGAAGGCGACATAATCGGCCACATCTTTGGCAAAGCCCATCTCATGCGTCACGATGATCATCGTCATTCCTTCCTTTGCAAGCTGCTTCATCGTCTCCAGCACCTCGCCGACGAGCTCCGGATCGAGGGCAGAGGTCGGCTCGTCAAACAGCATGATTTCCGGTTTCATCGCCAGAGACCGAGCAATCGCCACACGCTGCTTTTGACCACCTGAGAGACTGGCAGGATAGACATCCGCCTTTTCTTCCAAGCCGACTTTTTTCAAAAGCTCGATGGCCTCTCGCTTTAGCTCCTCTTTATTCGGCTTTCGGACGACCAGTGGCGCCTCCATGATGTTCTCTAATACGGTCTTATGGGGAAACAGATTGAAGTGCTGAAACACCATGCCTACCTTTTGCCGCACCTGGGTCAAGTCATCCTTTTTAGGGTCAATGCTCTTCCCTTCGATGAAGACTTCTCCCCCGTCCTTGATCTCCAAAAAGTTGATGCAGCGGATGAGCGTGCTTTTTCCTGATCCACTGGCGCCAATCAGGACGGCTACTTCGCCTTTTTTCACCGTCAGATTCACGTCCTTTAATACCTCTTGGGACCCAAAGCTTTTCTTGAGATTTTGTACACGAATCATTTCCTGTTCGATCCTCATCGCTTATCCTCCTACTAGTCCCCTTTAGCCAAACGCTGCTCCATTTTGTTGACAAAATACGTGAAGACCATGACGATCACCAAATAGTAAAGCGCCACGATCAGGAAAAACGTCATCTCATCAAACGTCTCCGCAGACAAGCGACGCGCCATGGAGAACAGCTCATCCATCGCGATGAAAGCCGCCAGTGACGATTCTTTCAACGACAGTATGAACTGGTTGCCAAGTGGTGGTATGGAACGTTTCAACGCTTGGGGTAGAATGATACGCCGCATGGTCTGCCTAGTGGACATCCCCAGAGAAAGGCCCGCTTCCATTTGCCCTCTGTCAATGGATTGAATCGCACCACGGAAGATTTCTGCGATATAGGCACCACTGTGGACGGCAAGAGCGAGTGCCGCTGACCAAAATTGGCCCAGATCGACTACCTTGTAAAAACCGAAATAGAGGACAAAGATTTGTACGATCAAAGGTGTACCACGAATCACCGTGATGTACAGATTGGCAAGAAATGGACCTGCCGGGAACTTGGAGACCTTTAACAGCGCAACGAGCAGTCCGATCACCGTTCCTACGACGACGGATGCGAAGGTCAGCTCAAAGGTCAATAACAACGGCTTCATAAACAACGGTAGCGTACGGAAAAACTCTTCTATCAAATGGGCAATACTGGGCACTCTATGCCACCCCCGCTTGTCATGGAATGAACCTACCAAACCGGTCGATCGGCTTGGTAGGCAGTATGGATTGTGGCACTAGTCCTTTTTGCTAATATCGCGACCGAAGTATTTTTCGCTGAGCTTCAGATATGTCCCGTCTTCATGAATCTGTTTCAGAGCCTCATTGATTTTGGTTAGTAGCTCCGTGTTACCTTTACGCACCGCGATGCCATGCTGTACTTCCGTTAGAGCTGCACCACTTTTCTGAATCTTCAAGCCTTGCTGAATCGCAATCTCTCCCACGACGCTGTCCGTAATCACGACATCATGCTTTCCTTGCTCCAGTGCACGTAGCGCAGTAACGTCACTGTCATACGTCTTGATGTTGTCCGTATATTCACGAGCCATTTTTTCATGGGTCGTTCCCAGAGCTACGGCTACTTCCTTTCCTTTCAATCCTTCCAAGGTAGAGATATTGCCATCTGGACGCGTAAAGAGTTGTCCACCGGATAAATAGTAAGGATCAGCGAAATCTACCTGTTGCTTACGCTCGTCGGTAATCGCATGGCTGGCGATAGCAGCGTCATAGCGACCTTCTTTTACCCCAGCGATAATGCCGGAAAAGGGAGACGTCACCGGTTTCGCTTGAAGATTCAGACGTTTTGCAATCTCATTTCCGATCTCGATATCGAAGCCCGTCAATTGCCCATCTTTAAAATAGCTGAACGGTTGATATTCACCGGATGCTGCAAAAGTGAACACGCCCGCATCTTTGGTCATCGCAGAAGCTTCACCAGCCGGAGCAGTAGCCCCTCCAGAAGTGGTTGTTTGACCACACCCTACCACGAATAACGACATCGACAACAATAGAACAGCAATAGAACCGATTGTTTTTTTCATCTCGTATCCCCCCTGAATTCCCTTATTGGTCAAGCATGCTCTTGGTTCCCTTTCCACCTCCTCTCGCGAATGGGCTAGTCCGGCAGCTGAAGATTCTCAGAAATTAGCAGAGTTGCCCCGGTCTTGGCGACGACTTCCTCCAGCGAAAATGGGTACATGACCTCCGTCAACACGAGTCCCCCTGGCGTGACCTCAATAACCGCCCTTTCGGTGATAATGAGATCGGCACATCTCCTGGCTGTCAGTGGCAGCGTGCATTCCCCGACAATTTTTGGCTCGCCTTCCGCATTTACATGGCTCATCATGACGATCACCTTCTTGGCGTTTCGCACTAGCTCCGTTCCGCCTCCGATGCCGTAGACTCGCTTCCCTGGAACCACCCAATTGGCAAGATCCCCTTTGCGATTCACCTGCAAGCCACCTAGAAAGGCGACATCCAGCTTGCCTCTGCGAATGATGCCATACGCTACGGTCGTGTCGAAAAATGAAGCTCCTGGAACGATCGAGACAGGTGCCCCCCCAGCATTCGTCACATGTGCGTCCTCTTCTCCTGTCACAGGGGTAGGACCAAGGCCCAGTATGCCATTGACCGAATGAAACATGACATTCCACTCATGCGGAATAAAGTCGGCGACTAGCTCAGGGATACCGATGCCCAGGTTCACCGTCATGCCTGGCTCGATTTCTTTGGCTGCCCGGCGTGCGATCATATAACGCTGATCCATTTCCAATCGCATTACCCGCTCCCTCCACCGCTTTTGACGATATAATCCACAAAAATACCCGGCGTCATGATCTGCTCTGGGTCCATTTCCCCGACTGGAATGATCTCGTCCACTTCCACGATAGTGATGTCCGCAGCCATAGCCATCAAAGGATTTAGATTTCTCGCAGCCTTGTCATAAATCAGGTTGCCATAGGAGTCTGCCCACTTGGCATAGATCAAGCCCACCTGTGCGTTGATCGCAGTCTCTAGGCGATAGCGATTGTCTTTTACTTGAATAACGGGACTCTGTGACCCTGATTCCCATCCCTGATTTGCATCCACGAAAATACCAGCCAACCCCACGCCACCCGAACGAATCTTTTCAGCGAGAATGCCTTGTGGGTAGAACGTCACGTCAAGCGCCCCATCCATCATCTGCCGACCTGCCTCGGGATTCGAACCAATATGGGTGGTAACCAGTTTCTTCACCCTTTTCTTGGTAATGAGTCGTCCAATCCCCCACTCCGGAAATCCAGCATCATTTCCGATCAGCGTCAAATCTTGGACTCCTTTTTGCAATAGATAGTCGATGAGGAACAGGGGTGATCCTACTCCTCCGAAGCCGCCGTACAGGATTTCGGCGCCATCTCTGACGTGTTCCATCGCTGTTTCTACTGTGACCCATTTTGATAGCATGGCAAGCAAATCCTTATCTCTCACATAGTTTGGGTACCGCCTCGTGACCATAACGAAGCAACATCTGTGCCAAGCTGTGAGAACAAAGCATGTCCATGACTTATACCGCTAATCGGGATAGAGAAGCGAATCGATTCCGAATCAGAAAACCAGGGATCCTTCTGAAAATACAATCTTTTCAAACGATTCGTTCTCGATTCACTTGTTGACAATATCGATTCACATTACAATAAGAGGAATTTATAACAGTCAAAGAAAAAGAATGGGAGAATGAAAAATGGAAAAGGATGCACAGATCATTGCCTTCTTTAAGACAAGCCAGTTGATTGACATCTTCAATACGTTAGCCGATGGCATTTATATCTCGGATGCGCAAGGAACGACCCTCTGGCTCAATCAAGCAAGCGAAAATCTGTGTGGATTACCTAAATCGGAGCTCATCGGGCGCAACGTGATTGATTTGGAGGCAATGGGTATTTACAAACCATCCGTAACCCGCCTCGTCATCGAAACAGGAAAACCGACCACTACCATTCAACTCGTGAACAACAAGGGGAAATTTCTCGTAACAGGCCACATCATCCCCGATGAAAAAGGGAATCCGGAGCTGATTGTCGCGCATTCTCGTGACATTACGGAGGCTGCTCGGGCCAGTTCGCAGCTGGAGGAGACCGTTTCCCTGCTCAAACGGTATAGCGAAGAAATCCAGCTCATGAAGCGAGAGGCCCATCAGAACATGTCCCAAGCATTGATTGGGAGTAGCCGTTCCTACCTCGCCCTCCTCGAACTGGTGAAAAAAGTAGCTGTTGTCGATACGACGGTGTTGATAACAGGAGAAACCGGGGTCGGGAAAAGCTTTCTGGCCGAGCATATCCATCAGCTGAGCGACCGCTGCGGTTCTCCTTTTGTCCATGTGAACTGTAGTGCCATACCAGAGACGCTCATCGAATCGGAGCTGTTTGGCTATCAAAAAGGGGCATTTACGGGTGCCAACCAATCCGGGAAGATCGGTCTAGTCAAAATGGCGGACAAAGGGACGCTTTTTCTTGATGAAATCAGTGAGCTTCCTTACCATTTGCAATCCAAACTACTCTTACTGCTGCAAAATAAAACGTTCATGCCGATCGGAGGAACCAAGACCTATACCGCCGATATCCGCATCATCGCTGCTACAAACGCCAACCTTCTCGACCTCGTCAGAATGGGAAAATTCAGGCACGATCTATACTATCGTCTCAACATACTCCCGATCAATGTTCCGCCCATGAGAGAACGCAAAGAAGACATCTTTCCTTTGCTGCATCACAATTTAAAAAAATTCAATACGAAGCATCATCAAAAGCGCCGCTTCTCCATAGAGGCCCTCGATATTTTGCATCATTATGAATGGCCAGGAAATGTTCGCGAGCTGGAGAATCTCGTGGAACGCATCGTCATCACGGCCAAAGAAGATGAGATTCAAGTAACGGATCTGCCGGAGGAATTACGGAGTATTCGAGATTTCGAGGAGAATATCTGGTCACTCGGAGGAAAGTTCTCGCTACTAGAACGGCTGGACAAGATAGAGGTCGAAATCATTTCACAGGCACTTCGGTCGCACAAGAGCACACGTAAAACGGCGACCGCTCTCGGCATCACACAATCACTTCTGATGCGGCGGATCAAGAAATACGGGATTCTCGTAGATTCTGACGACGCTCATTAATCCTCTCTGACACTCCCCCTCTCCTCTCACCAAGTCAATGCCAAACAAACCCATCAACTGCAATTGCAGCAGATGGGTTTGCCCTTCATTTATCTTCTTTTACAAATTACCACGACGTCCTTGCTCCCGTTCCAGTGCCTCGAATAGTGCCTTGAAGTTGCCATTCCCAAAACCACGCGCCCCTTTGCGCTGAATGATCTCTACAAACAGCGTCGGACGGTCCACGATCGGCTTGCTGAACAGCTGCAAGAGGTACCCCTCGTCATCACGATCCACTAGGACACCTAGCTTTCTCAGTGCCTCGATATCTTCATCGATCTCCCCAATACGCTCCATCAGGTCCTCGTAATACGTATCTGGTACGGAGAGGAAATCTACTCCATTAGCCTGTAGCTTGCTGACCGTGCTGATAATGTCGTTGGTCAGGATCGCAATGTGCTGAACGCCCGGCCCCTGATAAAACTCCAGAAACTCCTGAATCTGCGATTTGCGTCGTCCCTCAGCAGGTTCGTTGATCGGGAACTTGATACGACCCGTCCCGCTCTGCATGACCTTGGACATCAACGCGGAATACTCGGTGGAAATATCGTCTTCGCTAAAATTTTGGACAGCGGTGAAGCCCATGACCTTCTCGTAATAGGACACCCACTCATCCATGACTTCTACGTTTCCAACGATGTGGTCAATACCGATAATTCCTGTACCTTCGCTCTTTACGGGAGATTCGTAAGCAATGAAGCCCGGAAGGAATGGACCCTTATAGCTTTTTCGCTCAATAAAGGAGTGAATGTTTTCCCCATACGTTCCGATGATTGCCTTCTTGATCGTTCCGTGCTCATCGGTATACTCTGTCGGTTCCATGATCGGGATCGCACCGCGAGATACTGCCTCACGGTAAGCCTGCTCACAATCTTCTACGCGCAGCGCCACGTCCTTTACACCATCACCATGCTTTTTCACGAACTCGGCGATTGGGCTATCTGGCGAGAGTGCCCCACTAATTACGAACGTCATGTGATTTTGCTTGAGTACATAAGATACTTTCTCGCGGGAACCAGTCTCCAGTCCGGAGTACGCGACCGCTTCAAAGCCAAACGCTTTGGTGAAATAGTGCATCGTTTGCTTGGCATTCCCTGTGTAAAACTCTAGATAGTCCCAGTCCTGAATCGGAAAAAAATCGGTGTTGCTCATAGCTACCCCTCCGCTTTCCTAATTATTGAATTGTTTCGTTTTTTTGGTTAATTGGGATTATTTTGTCGTTATTTTGAGAGTACATTGGAAACGCTTACTCGTGCAAGAACGCGGAATAACGCGAAAACGCTCAAACGCTTTCATTGATTAAAGTACGCAATTGAGCGTTTGCTTGGTACAATATGGGCATATATAAGGAATGTGAAAGGGGTAGTGGGAACGATGAATCAATGGCATACCAAATCGGTCACTCATTGGGATCAATTTGCCGCTGACTGGCATTCGAATAGTGATAACATGTGGGAAAAGGGTAGCCGCCGTACCATCCTGCCTTTTTTACAACGTCAGGTTTCTGCAACGGATGGCCCGATTCTCGATGCAGGCTGCGGGGACGGCTTCGCAAGCTGCAAATTGGCCGCCTCCGGTTATATGGTGGAAGGGATCGACATTGCCGGGGAAATGATTCGTCTAGCGAATGACCGGGCAAAAAAAGACGGATTATCCATCCCTTTTCAAACCGGAGATATTAGCCAACTGCCCTTTGCTGACGATGCGTTCGCAGGGATTCTCTCTATAAACGTCGTGGAATTCACCCCCTCTCCGTTAAAAGCCTTACAAGAGCTTCGTCGCGTCCTCAAGCCAGGTGGCACCCTCGTGCTGGGCATTTTGGGACCGACTGCTGGGCCACGCGCTCATAGCTATCGCCGACTGTATGAGGAAGACATCATTCAAAATACGATGATGCCTTGGGAAGCAAAAAAACTTGCCACGGAAAACGGCTTTTTCTTGCAGGAGGAAGAGCCCGTCTACAAAGAAGGAATCACTCCCGACATTGCGGGCAGACTGAGCGTGGAATTGCGCGAGGCTGTCAGTTTCTTGACCCTATTTGCATTGAAAAAGAGAGAGTTGTAAAGCAAACCACCCATCTTCCACGCATCCAGCCTGGAAGCGCCTGAGGGACTTTTTGAACCGACAGATCATTTGGATCGGAAGACCATCAAAATCAACGAGCACAAAGAGCTTGATGACGATCTGTTGGCATCGCTTTTCAAGCAAGCGGCTGCAGTGTAAGACGTAAAAAGGGCAGCCTCTTCGTCGGGATCAGACGCTGAGACTGCCCTCTATTTTATTGAGGTTGAATATACGCCACGTTGTTTTGTTTCATCCACCCGAGCTTACTTTCAATCAGCTTAGCGATCGTCTCGTCTTCCATGCCATGCAGCATGTTGTAGAGTCGCTGTGTCTCCACCAAATCGTTGTATGTCAGGTACGGATAGTCTGCTCGACCAAAAGTGCCATCTGGAAAATAAGCATAGTGCAAATCTCCGTTATTCAAGATCCACTTGGAGCCGAGGTTGACCACTCCTCCCAGCATGATATCGGCAAGGTCTTTATCGGTAGGATTGCCAAATTGCAGATAGCTGCTGTACAGGTAGTTGATCTCAGCAAGTTGGTGGTTGAGAGAGACATGTGTGTTTCCTTCTCTGCCGACCGAAGCATAATCACCTACCAGCCAACCGGGACGGATGCCGTCGATGACGTAGTGATTCCCTACTGCATGCTGCTGGAAAAAGGTCGCATACTTTTGGGCCGACTCACAAAATTCTGCTTCTTGATACTGGACACACCCTTTGAGCATCAAGTCTGCCGCTCCTGTATTAAATCGGGTATCGTAAAAGCCTTCGGGTATGCCGTAGTCTTCGTTCAACCACTGTGAACGCGGTAGTGATTTCCAATATCCTTGCTGATCCTGCTGCCTCAAACTGGCTTGTAGCATAACGTAGCCCATGTCCCGTGCCGCCTTGCTCCCTCCTGTATACAAAAAGGAGCGTAAGACGTAATTTTCAGGAATGCGCCAGTAGGAGGTCTCCGTATAGGGTTCATATGTCGATGGACTTATGTAATAGTAGCCGTCATAGAGCCATTTCGCATTATCGGTGACATCCAGAGACAGCCAAATGCTGTTCAAGGATTCTTTCCCCCACACTACGAGAGGCTCCTTGGACTCCAATGCCCACATTTCACTGACGAGCCCTGCTCTCACCGGCATCTGAACACTCAGCGTATAGCCGTTCGCCGTTTTATTCACTTCGATGGGGAGCTCCATCCCCCGTTTTTCGTCTATCGTTCCTCTGCCCAGCGGAGCGTACACGATTGGCTTGCCCATCCAGATGGACTTGCCCTCCGACTCAATGAAACCGGCAGCCAGTGGAAGGACATGGACGTCTCGCAAATTAACGACAGCCCAGTAAGGCTGCTTGTTTTCTGAGATCGCTCGATAGCGGAACGTGACGCTATCTCCTTTGATCGGGACGTTCAGGACGTAAGGCTTTTGATTTGTCTGACCGGTGACCTGATGCATCCAGTACACGTCTCCATCGCCAAACGTGTACAGCTGTTTCTTGTGAGTCCCACCTTTGATCGCATCACTGGTCTCTTTGACGATCGGCTTCATCCATGTACTTGGGCTGGCGTTGGCGTTTGCCTCTGTCGGTACGACTGTAGCTCCTGTTATGAACAATACCAAGACGAGAAGAATGCTTGCTAGTCTAATCAAATGACATCCCCCTATCCATCGAATTATCGACTATCCATATTTACCCATGTTATTCTCCTTTGTTCACACATAAGTCCTACATCCTGCTCCTAAAAAATGAACACTCCGGTTGATTAACATATTGACAATACTCTGATAATTTCGGTTTATATTGTCATGAACTATTATGTAAGGAGGAATGTAATGGACAAGAAAATTGGGTACACCGTTTCCACCACCGCACTCCTTGTCGTGTCACTGCTCGCAGGAGGCTCTTTTTGGCATGTACCTCTCTTAGTCAATCCGGCATCTGCAGCAGAAGCGAAGGTAGAAAAGCTGTTCGTCCCGTATTACGGGTATGGCCCCTCCTACATACAGCCTGCAGCCATAAAAGAGCTGTTTCCTACTCCTGACATCGATTTTGGAACACCTGGCTTTCAAAATGACAAAGTGGCTTTTACCTCTCAAGAAGAGATGGTCACGTACATAACTAAGCTAGTAAAAGGAAACAAACATGCAAAACTAGTAAACATCGGTACCTCCCTGGAGGGACGTGAAATACCACTCCTTATTTTTAGCAAAGACCCGGATCACGTAAAGGCAGACAAAGAGAAGCCGCTTATATGGCTGCAGGCACAAATTCACGGAAATGAGCCAGCTGCTGGGGAGTCTGCACTGGTGATTGCTAAATGGCTCACCGAAGAAAAACTAGGTACCGACCTGCTCGACAAAGTAAACGTCATCGTCGTCCCGCGGATCAATCCAGACGGGTCTTACGCATTCAAGCGTTACATCGGCACAGATCTCGATGCCAACCGCGACTACATGAAGGTGGAATACCCCGAAGTTCAAGCGATTCATCGAGCGATCGATGAGTATGAGCCGGATGTCGTGTTGGATGCTCATGAATATGGCGTCAACTACAGTCAATTTGCAAATGTCGGTGAAAAAGGGGCGAACTCCTCGTACGACGTCCTGATTTCCTCCGCCAAAAACTTGAATATTCCGGAATCGCTGCGGAAAATGTCTGACCAGCTGCTTTTGCCTGAAGTGGAAAAGGCACTGGATCAAGAAAAGCTCGCGCACCACCCTTACTTTACATTAGCCAAAACTAAAGAGGGGAAAGTCATCGCTACGGAGGGTAGCACGGAGACCCGGATCGGGCGCAATGCGCTAGGCCTGAAGAATACGCTCACCTACCTCGTGGAAACACGCGGGATTGGCATCGGTCGTGCAGACTTTGAGCGGCGCGTCTACAGTCAGGTGATCACCCACGCTACCTTTATTCAATCGACTGCGGCCCATGCAGCGGAGATAAAAGCTGCAGTCGCTCAAGCCCGTCAGGAGATTACGGAAAAAGGAAGTAAGGCAGACGACAACGACAAAATCATTGTGGTTAGCGAAAACAAGCTGGTTCCGGATCAGAAGCTGGTTGTTGTAGATTTGGCAGAAGCGAAACGAGTCGACGCCCCCATTGATTGGGTCAGCTCGACGGATTCCTATCCGGTACTGGAAAGGGAGCGACCGACTGCCTATATCATGCCACCTGGTTATCATGATATCGCGAAAAAGCTGGAGCAACTCGGGGTCGAAGTAAGCACGCTGTCCAAGGAAACCACAGTCACCGTCGAAAGCTACACGGTGGCCGATAACAAAGTAAACACGACTTACGAAAACGGGCATTTTACCAATGAAGTCACGACCAACGTGGAGGAAAAGACCAAAACATTCCCGGCTGGTAGCTATGTATTCCACATGGGTCAACCCAACGCCAACTTTATCGCGCTGGCCATGGAACCAGAGTCCGTGGACAGCTATGTCACATTCAATTTTATCCCCGTAGAAAAAGGGGATGAGGTCCCGGTGTATCGGTACATGCTGGAAAAGTCTCTGCCTGTTCGCGCAAAGTAGGCCTAAGCAACTCAAAAAACGTCCCTCTCCTGTATGACTATGGAGAGGGACGTTTCGTTACATTCTACTTCCTTTTTATTTGGCGAGGAGTGCCCTTCGGCCAGTTTCGCCAGCTGATGTTCCATTGTCAGATTGATCAACTCACTGGATGTTCGGCAGATGGATGATCAGATCGCGGATTTGATGAAAGCTTCCAACAAGTCTGCCTGTTTTTCCGTTTCCGTTTGCTCCCATTCTTCTAGCGTGTTCATCGCTTACCACCCATCTTCATGAAACTAATAAGGGAACTGACGCGGTTTGTGCTGGACGGAAATCCACTTGAGCGTCGTGAATTCCTCCAAGCTCCACTGACCGTTCAGGCGACCTAAACCGGAATGTTTTTCTCCACCGAATGCCACGATCGGTTCGTCATTGATCGTACCGTCGTTAATATGAATCATGCCCGTCTCGATTCGCTTCGCCATTTCTGCTCCCCGCTCCAGATCACGGGTGTGAATCGCACCGGACAATCCAAATGGCGTCTCATTGGCGATACGGACAGCTTCTTCCTCCGTATCAAACGAGAGAATACACACGGCTGGGCCAAACAGTTCCTTGGAAGCAATCGCCATGTCGGTGGTGACCCCCGTGAGCACGATGGGATCTACCACGTTTCCTCTTACTTCCCCCTTCAGGACGGGTGTAGCCCCTTCGCGGATCGCTTCATCGATCGTTGCCATCAGATTCGTTACCTGCCGCTCATTGATCAACGGACCGATAATCGTATCCGGATCATTCGGATCTCCCACCTTCAACGAGGACACTTTCTTGACATACAGTTCCAGGAACGAATCGTACACATTTTGATGAACAAGCACACGGTTGGCTGACATGCAGATTTGGCCTTGGTGCGTGAATCGACTGAACACAGCTGCATTAACGGCGTATTCGAGATCAGCATCCGCCAGCACGATGAGTGCACTGTTTCCGCCAAGCTCTAATATCGCTTTTTTGAAATGCTTGGCAGCGACCTGCGCGATATGGCTTCCTACTTGACTGGAGCCGGTGAAGGACAGGATGCGTGGGATCGGATGCTCGACAAATCCGTCACCGATTTCCGAAATATCTGTCACGATGACATTGATCAATCCCTTTGGCAGCCCAGCTTCTTCAAAGATTTTGCCGATGAGCGTTCCTCCTGTGATCGGAGTTTGCTCATGAGGCTTCAATACAACACCGTTACCTGCTCCTAGAGCTGGGGCAACCGACTTCATGGATAGATAGAACGGGAAGTTGAACGGACCGATGACCCCGACCACTCCGACCGGAATACGATACAGCCTGTTTTCTTTCCCTTCTACTGGAGACGGAAGAATTTTGCCTTCCATCCGAACAGGAAAAGTCGCAGCTTCCCGAATGATATCTTTGACAAGACCAATCTCAAAAAACGCCTTGAGACGGGTTCCGCCCAATTCCTTGATAATGACCTCGATGATTTCTTCCTCGTGTGCATCTATGTATTGAACGGCACGCTCCAACATGCGTGATTTGACATAGGGATTGACCTCATCCCATTCCTTTTTGGCCCGTGCAGCCGCCTGATAAGCCTCGTCGATATCCTGCAGACTCGCCATTTGAAACTCTGCGATGACTTCCCCATTGTACGGGTTTACATCCTGCAGCTTGCGAGATCCAAGTCCGTCACGCCATTCCCCGTTAATAAACTGCTGGTCCAAGGTTTGTAGAATCGACATGATACCCTCTCCCTTTTCCAATAAAATACGGCTCCCTTCGCCAGATGGGAGCCGTTTGACAGCATGAAACTACCTGCTAGTTGGCAACCCGGCTACCGTAGTATCACTCTTGATACCGTAGGCCCGTGGCTTTGCGTCCCCACCTTTCAATGGGTTTGCCCATTCATAGCGAATGTCATGATACAGTTGTCAACAAAAAGGAATTTATTGGGTGATTCTCTTTTGATTATAGACCTCTCGTATACAGAGTCAAATAAAAAATAGGTAAAGGGATTTAGGGCAAACAAAAAAAGAGTCCTTTTCCTAAAGCAAAGGAATCTTTTTCGTCGAGTGGTTTATTCGGGTAGTATTCTCTTTACTTGTTGATAGCTTGCCTGCAACTGTTGGTCGACCTCATTGGCTTCCCTCACGTGGCTCGTGAGATCTTCGTCCAAATCGCCCAACAGATAGATGGCTTCGCTCACCTGCTTGGAAACCCCATCGGCAAATTGCTTTTGATGCTCGATGATCTGCATGACACCAGAGACTTCCCCATTCACTTCATGGAAGGCTTGCACGATTCCCTCCATTTTAGAGGAAGCGTCCTGGCTGATGGCCAGTCCGTTTTTAATCGCCGCGCTGCTCTTTTCGCTATTGGCCAACGCGTCTTTCGTTTCTTCCTGAATTTTTCCGATCAATTCTGCGATCGACTTTGTAGAGTTGGCCGTCATCTCAGCCAGCTTGCGCACTTCGTCTGCCACCACAGCAAATCCTCGTCCCTGCTCCCCAGCACGGGCTGCTTCGATGGCTGCATTGAGTGCCAAGAGGTTGGTCTGGTTGGCGATATCGCTGATCACCTTGACAATGCTCGTAATTTCTGATGAACGATCTTCCAATCGGCTCATGGAACGAGAGGTATTCACCGACTCCTCATCCAACAGGCTCATGACTTCCACGACTTCTGTCATCGCAGATTTACCTGCATCCGCACGCTCCATAGATTGATGGCAAATGGAGGTCAGGCGCTCTCCGCGAACATGCAATTGATTGGCAGATTCGTCATCGCTCTCGTTGATGTTCTTGATCTTTCCTACCACGACTTTCATCTGAGACGCCAATTGGGCAATTTTCTCATGCTGGGCATTTACTACGTTGTTTTGGGAAAGGACTGCTCCGATTTGCTCGTAGATCGCGAGCAAATCACTCTTCAGCTCTTGCTGATTGTCCGATTCAGCTGGTGTAGCCACAGCTGTTGCCGTTGCTGCTATCTCTTTTTCTGCCAATCCTTTGTCCTTTTTCCAGAACATCTCTCTACTCTCTCCTTTGCCTTGAATCAGTTAGTCTTCGCGACGGGAAAACGATCGGGATTCGATGATACCCGGATGTTGTTTTGCCAACGTCAGCAGGTTTTCCAAAAAGTAATAATGACCCTCCAATAATTCCACGTCTTTCCGCTCAAACTGCTTGACCTGCAAATACTGCTGCATTTCCAAGGCATAGCGCTCCAGCTTGTTGTGAAAATCATTGGCTCGTAACATTTGTTCCACTTCCGGGTACTCCGTCTTCAATCGATTGATTTCACTGTATACTCTGCTTCCTTCCAAAATCGTCTGGTAAGCCACACGTTCCAGCGAAGCACCGGTAGCTGCATCCTGCTCGGCACGCTCTTCGCGCAAAGCAGATAAGTACGTGATAAAATGGTAGACAGTTAGGAACAAAGGGCCTAAAAATAAGATGATCCCTGCTTTATAGACATGCTGATTGGACAAGTTGCTGATGAGCAGGAACAAGTGAAACAGAATCGCTCCCAGCCATACGTAGATAATGACCTGGTGATTGATCTTCCCGGCCTTTTGTTGGCGCGAAAAGACAAACGTAAGCCCTAGCAGATAAAAAGCGAGCAAGGTAAAGCTAGCAGAAAACAGTGCCATCTCCATTTCCTGCAGCCAATCTGCGTCGGCTGGAATCTCGATCAAAAATTCAAAAGCGAGCACCAGCAGTGAGAATAGCAACCCCATGATCCAAAACCGGCTGACTTCTGAGTCGTTCCTCCGCCGGGAGCGGTAGCGTTCCGCACGGGATCCTTTCATATGCTCTCACCTCATTTTCTATGATTCGCCATGTTTCTATCTTTTCCTCTCCCAATCGGCCAAATTCTGACAACGGAGGCTTTTATGACACAACTTTTACCTTCTGCCTTTACGGAGCGGATGCGCACCCTGCTGCAAGAGGAGTACGAAGCATTTGTTGCCTCGTACGAACAGCCGGTTTTCCATGGCTTGCGCGTCAATCCGTTGAAAGTTGACCGGGAGCGCTTTTTGAAGCTGTCACCCTTTTCTCTGGAACCAGTAGCCTGGTGTGTAAATGGCTTTCGTTATCCTGAAGGAGCGCGTCCTGGCAAGCATCCCTACCATTCTGCGGGCTTGTACTACTTGCAGGAGCCGAGTGCCATGTCGGCAGCAGAATGTTTGCAGGCACAGCCCGGCGAAACCGTCCTGGATCTGTGTGCAGCACCTGGTGGTAAATCCACGCAGCTCGCTGCTGCCCTCCAAGGACGTGGCCTCCTGATCGCCAATGAAATTCATCCTGTGCGGGCCCGCATCCTGTCGGAAAACCTGGAGCGATGTGGTGTGCCAAACGCCGTCGTGACCAATGAGACGCCAGAGCGATTGATGGACCGCTTTCCCAAATTTTTTGACCGAATACTCGTCGATGCGCCTTGTTCTGGAGAAGGCATGTTCCGCAAGCTTCCCGAGGCGATCGAAGAATGGTCTCCGGAAAAAGTGACCGACTGCCACCTGATGCAGATCGATATCCTCGATGCTGCCGCCGCCATGCTAAAGCCAGGTGGAACGATCGTATATTCCACCTGCACATTTGCTCCGCTGGAAAATGAACAATCGATGGCGACCTTTCTGGAGCGTCATCCGGAGTTTTCACTGATTCCGCTGCCACATCCGGAGCACTTTGCCCCTGGTCATCCTGAATGGGCGACGCCGGCATCGGACGAGCTAGCCCAGACAGCTAGGCTATGGCCACATCTGCTCAACGGTGAAGGCCACTATCTCGCCAAGCTGCAAAAGAGCATGGATGTCGAACCAGCAGAAGCCCCGAAAAAACGCAAAGAAAAACGAGGGGCAAAATCATCAGCTCCTGCCGGGCGAAAAGAAGCGATTGCGGCTTGGCGCAGTTTTGCAGCCGAAGCGATCCCCTGCGCGAACAGCCTGCTGGACAACGACCATGCCTTTCTGCTGTTTGGCGAGCAGCTCTACTACTCGCCCGCACCAGAACTGGACTGGGATGGAATCAAAGTATTGCGTGTCGGACTTCATCTAGGAACCGTCAAAAAGAATCGACTGGAGCCCAGTCATGCGTTGGCTCTCACGTTGACTGCGGATGAAGTGGCCCGCACGGCTTCCTTTTCTGCAGACGATCCGAGCCTTCTCCGTTATTTAAAAGGGGAGGCGCTCAGTCGAGAAGACGCAACCGGTTGGACACTCGTCAAAGTGGATGACTTTTCTATCGGATGGGGAAAACAGGCTGACGGTCAACTGAAAAACCATTATCCAAAAGGTTTGCGCTGGCTCTAACCCAATTATTCTAGCCCAATTCTGTTGGAACGCAAAATAAGCCCACTGGCCTAAACGATTGTATCGATCGCCTAGGCGGTGGGCTATCTATTTCGAACCTTTATCTCCCTCTGCGGGAATGATTGTCTACCACTGTCAGAGAGCCGTTTCTAATATAGCGCAAGATTTTTGATACGGATATGCCCGTCGCATTGGCAATCTGCATCGCATTGGAATTAGGAAAGCTCCTGACATAATTGCGAATCATCCGGTATTCATCCATGTCATTTTGCCCACATACCTTGCAGTTGTATTCCCCGGGGCTCATCTCACTGCCACATTTCAAGCAATTATCCGTCATCACTGGTTCTCCTCACACCCTGTACTTTGCTATTTTTCGCACAAAGGGTCCTATCTACCTATATTCTACCCACATTAGGGTAGGTGGAAAACACTATTTCAAAAGGACCAAACATTTTGACAGAAGAGAACGATGGCAAATCCGATCAGAAACAGCCCTACAACAACATTTACTCGCTTCTGCCAAACGGGGTGCAGCACTTTCGCGGCGTACTTACCCAGCGCAGAGACTGCAGTCAAAAACAGCAAAGTAGACAACACGCACCCCACAGCAAAGCCTACGAAATTCATTCTGTCTGCATGGTCAGCAGACGACATGAGCGATCCGAAAACCCCCGCCCAAAATAAAATCGTCAGAGGGTTGGTCAGCGTCAGTACGATCCCGTACAAAAAACTATCTCGAACACGGGTGGTCATTATCCCCGTATGTTTCCCCGATGAAACCATCACTGCATCCGCATGTTCAACCGCACCCGCAGCGTGTACTCTCCCCTCCTGCACCACTTTCGCTCGAATGCTCCCCACTCCAAACCAGATGAGTACAACAGCACCACCCATCACCACGATCTGCTTCACCCATGGAATCTGTAAAAACAGAGAGAGCCCGCCGATCGCTCCTGCCATATACGCTGCATCTACCAATGCCACACCCGAAATCATCCACCACGCATGGCGAAAACCAAAGGTAATGGAGCGCTGCAAGACCGCGAGACAGACCGGTCCTACTGACAACTGTAACAGCATACCAAAGAGCAAACCGTTCCACACGGACATCACTTTACATCTCCTCTTTCATCGAAGAGAGTACGATCATGGTGTTCGTCTTGGCTACACCAGTTACCTGTTTGATCGTTTCAGATATGAGTTGTTCCAGCTCTCTCGTGCCGGGGAGCGCTACCTTGAGCATATAATCATACGAGCCCGCCATATGGTGACATTCCAACACACTGTCGGTCTGCAGGATAGTCGCGCGAAATCCATCGACGTGCTCCGGTTTTTCCAGTTGAACCATGATAAACGCAATCAGGTGAAGGCCGATTTGCTCGCGACCCAGCTTGACTGTAAATCGCTCAATAACGGAGGATTCCTCCAGCTTACGAATCCGTTCTGATACAGCAGGTACGGACAAATGAACCTGCTTGCCAATCTCCGAACTAGTCATTCTTCCATTTTCTTTAAGCAAGCGCAAAATTTCTTCATCAATTCGATCCATCCGTACCGCCTCCTCTTTTCACGATTATAGCAAGACTTTCATTAATTAGGAGCATCGGAGAAAAGAACGATGTTTTTTAACGTTTTCTTCTATTTTACTTCAATTCCTTTCGACATTCCCTCTCGACAAGCTAGTTTCGCTGAAAAGATTAAAGCAAAAAAAGACTGCTCGGATCTCGATGATCCGGACAGTCTTTCCTCGATGCGATTACCCTCTCGATTTGCCTTTTCCAGCAGATGGTCGGAATGGCCTGCCACCCTGACTCTTGTTGCCTGGTCTGCCAGCTCCGCCTCCTGCCTTACCAGCTGTAGCCGGCTTGGAAGGCTTTGCTGACTTCCCTGCTTTCCGCGCAGCGATTGCTTCTGCACGCTTGCGGTTTTGCTCGTATTTCGTCTGTAGTTCATCCAGCTCCTGCTTAAGCTTTCTCTTGTAGCCTGGCTTAACCTTCGTCTTTTTCTTGATCGCGTCTCGAATCGGAGCGAATTCTTTATCTTTTTCCTTCTTCTGTTCCTTCTGCTGCTGCTCACGCAACTCGATGAAGTGTGCTTCCCGCTCTTCTGCGCGTTGGCGGCGGCCCTCATCCAGATGGCGTCCTGCTGTCAAAATTCTTTCCTCGATGGAAGCCTTGGTCGTCTTCGCAAAGCGACCCATCAGGTTTTTCTGACGAGGAGAAATAAGCGAGATCGCTTTCCCTTTTTGTCCTGCACGTCCGGTACGACCTACGCGGTGAATGTAGCTCTCGACATCGTTAGGCAAGTCGTAGTTGATCACGTGCGTAACACCTTCCACGTCCAGACCACGCGCAGCGATATCTGTCGCGATCAAATACTGGAAGCGGATATCGCGGAACTGCTTCATCAGCTGTTCCCGCTTGTTTTGAGACAAATCGCCATACAAAGCTTGTGCGGACAATCCGTTTTCCTGCAGACGGGCGGTCAATTGCTGTACGCGTACTTGCGTGTTGGCAAAGACGATGGTCAAAAACGGCTGCTCTTGCTCCAGCACGTCCACGAGTGCATCTGTCTTGTCACTTTGGTTGACGACATAATAATATTGCTCGATGCGTTCTACCGTTTTTTGCTTTCCTTCGATCTTGATGTGCGGCGGCTGTTTCATGAAACGATGCGCCAGCTTTTTCACCAGATCCGGCATGGTAGCGGAGAACAACAGCACTTGGCGTTGCGATGGTGTATGAACGATGACTTGCTCAACATCCTCGAGGAAGCCCATTTCCATCATTTTGTCCGCTTCATCCAGCACCAAAGTAGAAATGCGGCCAAAGTGCAGCGAACCGCGTTTCATGTGGTCCAAAACACGCCCAGGTGTACCGACTACGACATGGACGGTCTCTTTTAGCTTGTTGAGCTGCTTGTCGATATCCGTACCACCATGCAACGAGAGAACGTTGACATTCAAATGCTTGCCCAGCTTCTCGACTTCTTTGGCGATCTGGATCGACAGCTCACGGGTCGGAGTCAGAATCAGTGCTTGGATGTCACGCTTTCCTTCCTCCAGAGCATTCAGAATCGGGAGCATAAACGCAGCTGTTTTCCCAGTTCCTGTCTGTGCTTGTCCGATGACATCCTTGCCTTCCAAAATCAGCGGAATCGCTTCTTCTTGAATGGCAGTTGGTTCTTTATAATACAGGTCTTGAATCCCTTGCATCACTTCCGGTCGAAAGCCAAAAGACGCAAACGATTTTGCCATAATTTCCACTTCCTTTCACAAGCGGCCCGATTTGCCACACCAAAGACTGCATGGACAGTGGGGGGTGCTATAAAACCGGCTACCGTCACTCATATTCATCCGGCGATGTTCCACGACGCCTGATTTCCTATCCTACCTATACTAAATGAGTCGTTGTAAAAATACAACCAAACTGTCTACAGCTTTTCCTTTCCAGCTTTGATCAAACTAAGGTAGCTGGACGGAAAAAGGGGAAAACTCTCCAGGTTAGTAGGGCCACTTGCGCAGGGGTCTTTCCTGCACGGCTCCGCTCCGGCCAGTGTCCCTAATACCTTCGCTTTTTTCCCCTTTCTCATTCATAAAAAAAGCGGGTGCGCCTTTTAGCTTGGCACAATCCCGCTTGTTTTTGATTTACTTTGCCAGTTCATAGATGGCTTGCGCGTAAATCGCTGTTGCCTTGATCAAGTCATCTACCAAAATGTACTCATCCCGCTGATGCGCACTGTCTGGGCGGCCAGGGAAGAGGGGACCAAATGCGACGCCAACATCCAGTGAACGGCCGTACGTCGCTCCTCCGATGGCGATGATGCCTGCTTCCTCGCCGGTCTGCTCCGTATAGACACGTTGCAACGTCGTAACCAGTGGATGATTCGGATCGACGCGGTGCGGGGTCAGATGCTCTACGACTTCCAATTCAAATGCTTCTTCGGCTCCGTGTGCTGCCAATACGGCAGACCAATGTTCGAAGGATACCGAATGAGGG
This sequence comes from Brevibacillus choshinensis, assembly GCF_001420695.1. NCBI lineage: Bacteria > Bacillati > Bacillota > Bacilli > Caryophanales > Paenibacillaceae > Brevibacillus > Brevibacillus choshinensis. The sequence goes on from NZ_LJJB01000010.1 coordinate 254,404, forward strand.
TAACGAATGTTGAGGCGGAAGATCGCGTCCCCCTCTGCTTGGTACTCCAGTACGCCCGTATTCAAGGAAAGAGGACCCATTTCTGCATCGTCATGAGCAATTCCGAGCGTTTGACCGTAGTGCTGGTTGTGCAAGTACTGGTCTGCAAAGCGAACGTAGCTGGTTGCGCGTGCATCCAGTTGGAGTGTATGCAGGAAATGAATCAGATGGGTACCCGCGTTCACACCTTTACCCGGATCCATGCCATGTACAGATACGCCTTCCATGCGCAAAACGACCAAGCCATCCTTTTCCTCGGCAGAACCTTTCAGATCGTTGTCTGCCAGATGCTGGCGATAGCGCTCGACAATAGCCTGTGCATCCAGCTCTTGTGGAATCAGGACGGCTTCTCCTTTGTCTGGCACCATGTTCATCCGCAAACCCGACTGCAACGATACGAGCTTGGCTTGTACGTCAGCTGTTTCATGTGCAGTTTTTGCCTGAAATGCTGCAAGTGTCTGGCGGAGCGTCAGATCGGTCAGACCTTTCTCGGCATAAATGAGTGGGAAGTCCGCGTCCGGAGTGAAGCCCATCGTCGGCATTTCTTCTGTTGCAAAGTATGTATTCACGCATTTCCAGCTGGATTCTTCGTCGGTTCCAAAGATAAAGCGAACTCGCTTGGACAACGGCAGTCCCAGCTCCATCACGATCTTGGCAGCAAAGATGGCGGCCATCGTCGGTCCTTTGTCATCAATAGCTCCACGCGCAACGATCTTGCCATCGACAATCTCTGCTGCGAAAGGAGGTGTGCTCCAGCCATCTCCTTCTGGAACAACATCGACGTGGCTGAGGATGCCGATCAGCTCTTCCCCTTGTCCAAACTCTGCATGAGCAGCATAACCGCGCACGTCTTTTATGGTCATACCTGCTTGCTCGCAAACGCCAAGTGCATAATCGAGTGCCTCGCGGATGCCTTCTCCAAAAGGAGCACCCTCTTTGGCAGTCGCTGGATCGAGCACACTTTTCATTTGCAGAAAGGATTGCGTGGTACGAATTAGTTCCTCTTTTCGCTTTTGCGTTTCTTCCAGCCAATTAACGGTTTTCATCGTCGTGTTCTTTCCCTTCGTCTGTGGTACTATTTTCTATCCCGGCATCAATATCGAGGTCCAGCTCTACCAACGATAACAGGGAATCCATCGGCACTTCTTTCATCGTAAATTCGGCTTGCGCCTCTTTGATTTCTTCACGGATGTTGTTCATTTCGCTATCCAGCTTGTAGGAAGCCTTGGCTGCTTCGAACAGTCGCTGACGAATATTGGACGGGATAATCCCTTCATATTTGTAATTCAGCGAGTGCTCAATCGTTGCCCAAAAATTCATACCTAGTGTACGTATTTGAATTTCTACCGGAATGGTCACCTGTCCATCTGCCATCATGATCGGATATTCGACCGCCATATGGTAGCCTCTATACCCGCTCTCCTTTGGAGTCGACACATAATCCTTTTCCAGGTAGACACGCATATCGCCACGCTTGCGGATCATCTCCACGACAGCAGGAATGTCTTCGATAAACTGACAGATGATACGTATACCCGCAATGTCCCGAATCTCCCAGCAGATGTTTTCATCGATCGGAAATTGTAGTCGGTTTGCCTTATTGTAAATGCTCGGGATCGACTTGACCCTGCCTAGGGCAAACTCAATGGGAGAATACTCCTTGCGCTTGCGCAGTTCGTTGCGGATATTTTTAATTTTGACTTTGATCTCTTCTACAGCTTGCTCGAACGGCAGCAGATATAGTTCCCAATCTAGTTTGTGCACGCTTACGTCCCTCCGGCCTGAAACTCTCCATCGTCCTTATCATTCAACATTTTGGGTGAGATATCCTTCATAAATGGAAAAAGAGACGAACAGAGGCAAGCATGACTGCCCGCCTCTATTCGTCTTAATTTTCAGTTAATACAAACGTTGCCAATGACCCTCGCAGCTCTTCTGCCAATACAGCTAACTGATCGGCTGAGTGAACAATCAGCTCCATGGCTGCGCTCTGCTCCTCGACTGCTGCCGAGATGCTTTGGACGCCTGCCGCTGCATGAGCAGATGCTGATGACACTTCTTCTGCCACTGCCACTACTTGTCTGGCATCTGGTGCCATCCGGTTAAAAGCCTGTCTGACGCTCTCCATTTCTTGCGTAACACGGAGTATGTTTTGCTCGATTCGCTGGAACATCTCGCCGGATTGACGGGCCGTCTTAAGCCCATGTGCGGTCGTCTCCGATCCTTCCGCCATTCGCGCAACAGCCGCTGTCGTATCCTTTTGTACATCGCCGATCATCCGCGCGATTTGCAGTGCAGCCTCATTGGTTCCCTCAGACAGCTTCCGGACTTCCCCGGCTACAACGGCAAAGCCTTTACCATGTTCACCTGCACGTGCAGCCTCGATCGCTGCATTGAGTGCGAGCAAGTTCGTCTGACGGGCAATTTCGGAAATGACGGAAATGATACGTGATATGTCTTGGGATCGTTTTTCCAGCTCATGAATGACACCTGTGGCTGATTCGACTGAGCGGTTAATCTCTTCCATACTATCGATGACGGCCGTCACAGCTTGTCTACCTGCATCCGTATGTCGCTTCATCTCTTGCGAAGAGAGCGAGACTTGCTCTACGTTATCTGTCACACCCGTCACATCATTCGTCAAGTCGACTGCCAACTGCAAGGTCTGCCCCATTTTGTCCATCTGGTTATCAGCAGATGCCGCCACCTGATCCACGACTTGCACGATTTGCTGGCTCGAAGACGCGATCTCACTCGTATTGCCATGAATTTCTTTGACCGCCTCAGAAACGGACGCGGACGCCTGTCTTACCTGCAGCAAGATTCCGAGCAATTGATCCCGCATGGAGAGCAGCGATCTCGCCAGATCACCCAGCTCGTCCTTGCGCTTTAGCAGCCACTGCGGGACAGGAGTAGCGAAATCACCCTCACCAATTCGTCCTGCCACCTTTAGCATGCCGCGGAACGAACGCCGCAGCCAGTTGGCTGTATACAAAGAAATCCCAACGATAACAACTAAGACAACGCCATTGAAGATCAGCATGGCTTTCATAATTCGGTTAGGTCCGTTTAGAATCTCCGTCATATTCATTTCAGCGAGGATCGCCCAAGTCTTTTTACCCACTTTTACTTGATCAAAGGAGACGAGCACTTGTTGCCCCCGATAATCTATGCTCTCCGTCGTCCCCTTGAACTGCTGGGTCAGCAAGACTTGATCCACAATCGGTGTGTCCACCTGTTGCTTCAGCAAAGTCTCCAGCCCTTCCCCCAATTGGGAGCGCATCAATTTATCGGGTCCTACCAGATAGATCTTTCCTGTGTTTCCCAGGCCTTCTCGTTGATTCAGCTGCCGGGATATGTAGTCCAGCGTTACCTCTACCGCCAACTGACCTATGATATAGCCGTTTTCAAAAATCGGCGTTGCGATAAAGACGCCTGGGACGCTTCCTGAAGGTTCATAAAGACTGAGATCAGACATTTCTGTGCTCTGCCCTTTGAATGCCTTTTGAACGGTTTGCCCAAGCACAGAATCTGCATACAATCCCTGCAGCAGGCTGGTGCCTAGATCCTTTTGCGGCTTCGTCTGGTAGATCACTTCGCCTTTGTCATTTAACAGGTAGGCATTTGCAAAGCCGTACCTGGCCACTTCCATCTTCAGTTCTTTCGTGCGGGTTAACTCGACTTCCTGATAAGCTGGAGATTCTCGCCCCTGCTCCCACACTCCTCGAAATTCAGACAAGGCCGTGACGACCGTACTCGATGCGGCTAGCGTATCCAGATTGCGGGAACGCTCACGAAAGTAATTTTCCACTTGTTCCTTCTGGCTATTGCGCAGTGCCTCCAAGGTAGCTTTACTGCTGCTCAGCAATTCCCGCTTGGATTCGTTGTAAGCAAATACGCCTGCTGCCGTCAACGGTACGATCCCAGCCAACAATAGCACAATCAGTACGCGCGCCCCTAGCTTCATGTAAAGCCCCCCATAAAAATTATTTCTCTGGTAGAAAATTCACTATATTTTTATTATTCATATGAATATAGTACCAGAAAATAAAAAAGGAAGGCTATACCAAAGTATTATTCTGTTTCAAAAATCATCGCAATTTCATCGCACATAGGTAATTTGGAACAGTTGATGCAATCTTTCCATACTTTTTGCGGCAATGTTTCCTTCGCGACGATCCAGAATCCGCATTTTTCAAAGAAGGCTTTTTGATAGGTCAAAGCCAACACACGCTTGATCCCCAGGTTGCGGCATTCATCGACCAAATGGAGCACCAGGTGTTTACCAACCCCCATGCCTTTCGCTTTTTCCGAAATGGCCAACGAGCGAATTTCCGCCAGGTCCTCCCACAAAATGTGCAGACCTGCCACGCCTACGACAGTGTCCCCATCATGCGCGACGATAAACGACTGCAAATGTTCTAAAAATGAAAGTTTGGTCCGAGGAAGCATGAGACCCTGCTGTGCATATTCATTAACGATTTCCAACATCGCATCGACATCTTTGGTTGTGGCCTGACGCACGGCCAGCGCTTTCGTAACACTCATTTTACACTCCTCCACCCCATGCTCTTTCGGCTTGGTATGATATAATAATTATTCATTATAGTATATAAATATACAGTCGACTTTCTCAGAAGTCTATCCCTTTTTTCGAGGGTTTTCCCCTGAATGCATCGATAAATTCTTGTGCAGGTAACGATTGTGCTATAATCAAGCTTATTACACGAGGAGGTGTCTCCTTTTTGACTACTCGACGCGAACGAAAAAAGCGAGAAACACGGGAAAAAATCTTCAATTCCGCGATTAAGCTGTTCAAGCAGCACGGTTTTGAAGCAACCACCATCGACATGATCTCCGAAGAAGCGGACGTTGCTCGGGGGACGATCTTCCTGCATTTCACTTCAAAGGAAGCCATTCTCGCCAACTGGGGCTACGAGCGACTGCACGAAATTGAGGAACGGCGCGAAGAGTGGGATTATGATGACAACTGCAAGGCAAAAGTGCTGCGGATCTACAAGATCATGAACGAAGTGACGGTCACGAACTTTGATTTCATCAAGGTAGTCGTGGAGTCTTCGATGAAGCATCGCAAAGTGCTCGAAAACGAAAAAAATATGTACTTCGAACTGCGTCAGCTATTCGCCGACCTGATCGAAGAAGCACAAGAAAAAAAGCAGCTCAAGTCCAAATTCAACCCTTTGGTGGCTGCCAACATGTTGGAAAACATTTATTACAATGCGTTGTATGATTGGGTACGCAGCGAAGGCGCATGGGCTTTGGAAGAGATTATGGAAGAGAAGGTCTCTATCGTATTCGAAGGGCTGGTCGAGGAATCATCCTAGCGACCAGCCCTTCTTTTTATTAAGCGTTATTCAAACATGGCCCACTTGTACTGAACATTCCCCAAACCGGAGATGACGACATCCTTCAAATTTGGATTTTTCGCATATACCGTTGATTTGAAGTAGAACGGGATGACCGGCATCTCGTCTACGAGAATCTTCTCCGCGTTTTGCAAAATCGCTTTTCGCTTTGCGGCATCCTTTTCTTTGGAGGAGGTAGCCAAGAGATCCTCGAATTTTTTCTTCTCCCAGTTCGTATGGTTATTTCCTTCCTTGGTACGGAAGATCTCTAGGAAGTTGATCGGATCGTTGAAATCCCCCGTCCATCCCATCCGCGCTACTTGATACTTTCCGTTTTTCACGTTTTCGTAATAGACGTTCCATTCCTGATTTTCCAGCTTGACGTGCACACCCAGATTTTTTTGCCACATGTCCTGAACGGCTTGGGCAATTTTCGCCTGCGCTTCCTCCGTGTTGTAAGAAAGGGTGATCGGCGGCAGCTTATCTACACTCGCATAGCCTTCCTCTTTCATCCCCTCTGCCAGAAGCTGCTTGGCTTTTTCCACATCGTTGTCCTTGAACAGCCCTTGCTCATTTTCTGCAAACATCGTAGGCGGTACTACCGCTGTCGCGACCAGCTCGCCTCCCTGTGTCACATTGTCCACCAAGTCTTTCCTATTGATCGCGTAGGCGAACGCCTGACGAATCTTTTTGTTGTGAAACGGCTTTTGTACGGTATTGAACTCATACCAGTAGGTGCCTGCTTTTGGCGTGATTTCCAAGAGTCCTTTTTCCTTGAGCGACTGCATCGCATCAAGCGGCAAATTACCAGTTGGCGCTCCTGCCCAATCCAGATCGCCATTCTCCAGCATGGATAGCTCCGTATTGGCGTCGTTGATCATGTTCATCTCAATCTTCGTCAGCTTTACCGACTGGGCATCCCAATAGTTTTCGTTCTTTTCCAGGACGAGCTTTGTTTTATGTTCCCAGGAGGTCATCTTGAAAGGTCCGTTGGAAGTGTAGTCAGGTCCCGCTTCCTTGGCCCAGTCCGGGTGGTCCTTTACCACTTTCGTATTCAAAGGGAAGTACGTATAGAAAGCGGTCAGCTCCAGGAAGAAAGGAGTCGGATTCTCCAGCTGGACGACCAAGGTTTTGTCATCCTGGGCCTTTACGCCAATCTCCTCTGGTTTTGCTTTGCCGTTAAACGCCGCTTCTGCATTTTTCACGTAGAACAGCTGGTACGCATACTCGGATCCATTTTTCGCATCCAGCGTCCATTTCCAGGCGTTTTCAAAATCTTGTGCCGTCACTGGATCGCCATTGGACCATTTTGCATTGTCTCGTAGTTTAAATGTATAGGTCAACAGATCGTCCGAAGCCTGGATGCCCTCTGCAATCGCAGGCTGCGGCACTCCGTCCTTGTCGATACGGGTCAGCCCCTCAAATGTCTGGAAAATGACGTTGGAAGACCATACATCAGTAATGAGGCCAGGATGCAGCGATAATGGCTCCGTAAAGTTGTTCAGTCGAAGCACTTGCTCCGGTTCCTTTTTCTCCGGCGCGGGTGCTGGCGCTGGTTGGGCTGCAGGTGCTGGTTGCGTCTGATCACTTGGTTTCGCTGCATCCTGATTTTGTGCACATGCTGCGAGGGAAACGGTCAAGCCAGCCGCCAAAACGGCCTTCATCGTGCGTTGCCACCAACTCTTCTTTGTCTTATGTAGCATTCTTTATTCCCCTTCCTGAGGGAGCCGTTGCTGCTCTGCGCGCTGTTGCCATTCTTTCAGCTCTGTCTTGATTTGATAAAGCTCAGCTCGCGTCTCTAGCTTGAATGCTTTCATTTCGCTTTTGATGCAAGCCAGCTCATGAAACAGCTTTTCCCACATTTCCTGATCCTTGTCCATGTTCGCCTCCTTTCCGATCAGTGCACGGCTGGCAGTTGAATGATGACCTGCGTGCCCTTCCCTAACTCACTCTCAAAGAGGATCGTTCCCTGCATTGCTTCGATAATGCGGCAGGTCACCATCAGCCCTAGTCCGGTGCCTTTTTCCTTGGTCGAATAAAAGGGGAGTCCAATCTGCCGAATTTGCTCAGGAGAGATTCCCTCGCCCTCGTCGCGTATCACGATCACGACAGATGAATTCGCCTGCTCTACGGTCACGTGTAGGGAACCACCTTCCGTCATCGCCTCAATGCCATTTTTCATCAAATTCATCAGCGCCTGCTTGAGTTTGACCGGATTGCTAATGACGTGCAGCCCTGGTTCCGCTCGCGTCACAATCTCTACGCCGTTCATCACCGCGTAGGATGACATCAGAGCTGTCGTCTCCGAAACGATGTGCGTTAACTCTACCCGACTCATGACGTCGCCCTGGGGCTTGGCCAGATTGAGATAATCAGAGATGATCCACTCTGCCCGGTCGAGTTCTGTTAGGACGAGCTTTATGTATTCGTAGTTCTTGGGGTTGGTCTCTTCGCGAAGCAGCTGAACGAAGCCTCGCACCACGGTTAGCGGATTGCGCACTTCATGAGCCACACTAGCTGCCAGCTCGCTGATCAAATTGAGCTTTTCCGAACGTTCGATCTGAATCCGAATCATGTAAGATTCTCGGATAAACTCTACGAGATAGACAGTGGCTCCTATCGTCAGTATGTAGAGGTACGAAATGTTAACAATCGGCACAAGACGATCGTATATCGCTTCCAAAGACAAATTCTTGGTAAATAACAGAATGGCTGTCGTCATGACCGCTACCGATTCTTTGATAAACCCCATCAGCATGGTGAGCGCAAGCTTTTTGCGGAACGATAATCCATACCACCGTTTCACAAGGAAAAATGGGAGGATGGAATACACAGAAAATGCAATCAGCGCTACGGGAATGCCATCGCCACCAAGGTATATACGGTATCCGATCATCACAACGGATGTGAATATCCCTGGAATATACCCCCCGTAAAGAATCGTAATAATCAAGGGAATCGAGCGCAGGTCAAACCTCATTCCACTATCTGTATAGATAGGGAAGCTCATGCAAAAAATGACACTAAGAGAGCTGAGCAAAATGACAGGCCATGATTTAATCCCCAACTGTTTTGATTTCTTCTGATCAAGCCAAACGTTTTTGTAAAGCAGCACAGGGACGATAATAAATAACAATTGCAGCAAAATATCTTTGATGATTAACATATCTGTTCCTCTGTTTCGGGTGGAATATTTAGACTTTTCTTACAGAATACCACCTCGGCAGTCTTTTATGGAAGGCGCATTTTCAACATCTGCCAAAGCCGATGTTTTCCTTGCGATGGCCTCTCTATTTCCCTATGATGAAGATAGCTTGTTTTGAAGACCTTGGAGGTAATGACATACACATGCGAAATGGTATCAAGCGTGAAGATATTGAGCTGTTGGCCCCAGCAGGCAACTGGGACTGTTTGAAAGCTGCTGTCGCCAATGGAGCCAATGCCATCTTTTTCGGAGTCGAAAAGTTCAACGCCCGTGCGCGTGCCGAGAACTTCCATATGGCAGATTTGCCTGAGATTATGTCTTATTTGCACATGTACGGAGTGAAAGGGTTTCTGACCTTTAATATTCTGGTGTTTGAAAACGAACTGGAGGATGCTCGCGAGCTGATCGACGCCTGTATCCACGCCGGGGTCGATGCCGTCATCGTACAGGACCTCGGACTCGTCAAGCTCATCCGGGAGATCTCCCCTGACTTCCCGATCCACGGCTCCACCCAAATGACAATCACGTCACCGGAAGCCGTAGAGTTTACCAAGCCGTTTGATATTGAGCGCGTAGTACTCGGTCGGGAGAACTCCTTGAAGGAAATCAAAAAAATTGGTGAAAAAGCCAAGCTGCCGATGGAAGTATTCGTCCATGGTGCTCTGTGCGTTTCCTACTCGGGCCAATGTCTGACTTCTGAGATGTGGGGCGGTCGATCTGCCAACCGCGGAGAATGCGCGCAGGCTTGTCGTTTGCCGTATGACCTAATGGTGGATGGCGTGCAAAAGGAAATGGGCAACATCGCCTACGTCCTCTCCCCGAAAGATTTGGCTGCAATTGAATTGGTGCCAGAATTGATTCAAGCAGGCGTAACTTCTTTTAAAATCGAAGGCCGTCTGAAAACGCCAGAGTACGTAGCGAATGTCGTCAGCAAATATCGCGCTGCCATCGACCGCTATTTCGACGGTGTGGACACAGCCCCAGCCGAGCACGAGATCCGCGAGCTGCAGCAAAGCTTCTCACGCGGTTTCACGACCGGCTTTTTGGAAGGTACGAATAACAAACAATTGGTGGACGGCTCTTTCCCGAAAAGCCGCGGTGTCTTCCTCGGTACCGTCAAAAAATTGATGCCGAGTGCCGTTCTCGTAGAAATTTCCTCTCCTGTCAAACGCGGTGACGGAATCGTGTTCGACGCTGGAGATCCGACTCAAAAAGAAGAAGGCGGACGCGTTTACGACATCCTTTCCCGCAGCAAGAAGGTCGAGGGTGAAGTAAACAAAGGCCTTTATGAAATCGTCATGGGTCGCAACGACGTCAACCTGAAGCGTCTGCACGTAGGTGACCGCGTATGGAAAACCAGCGATCCTGAGCTGGACAAACGTCTGCGCAAAACCTTTGAGACGGAAAAGCCATACCATACATTCCCATTGGCCGTTCACGTGAGTGGTAAGCTGGGTGAAAAGCTAAACGTCACTTTTGTTGACAAGCTCGCATCCCATGCAGTAGCAGTCTCCTCTGACATGAATCTGGAGGCGGCACTGAAGCGCCCACTGACCCATGAGCTGCTCCACGATCAACTGAGCAGATTGGGCGGAAGCATTTTCCGATTGGAAGCCGCAGATTTAACAGTCGATCTCGATGGTGATCTGATCGTCCCTGTCAGTGAACTGAACAAAATGCGCCGAGACGCTGTCGAACAGCTCGTGTTCTTGCGTTCCAAGCCACCTGTTTACCGTCATCAGGACGTCAACGTCTATGCGGATGTACCACGTAAACAGCCTGTGGAAAAACCGCTCCTGACTGCCCTGTGCCGTTCTCTGGAGCAGCTGGAAGCAGCCGCGCAGACGGATGTGGATTTCCTGTACGCAGACTTCGAGTTCGTCAAACAATATCCGGAAGGCGTCAAGCTGGCGCACAAGTACGGTAAAAAAATCGGGATCGCGACCATGCGGATCCATATGCCGGATGAAAACGGCGTACTTGCCTTGATCGCGAAAAGCAATCCAGATGCCATCCTGATCCGCAATACGGGCGCACTCTATTACTACCTGTCGCGCCGTGATGAAATCAAGATTCCGCTGATCGGAGACTTCTCTCTCAACGTTGCGAACCATAAAGCTGTTGAGTTGTTCCTGGATGCTGGGCTGTCCCGCGTGACTCCGTCCTACGATCTGAACATCCAACAGATGGTCGATTTGCTCAGCCGTTCCAATGCTTCCAACATGGAGCTCGTCATCCATCAGCACATGCCGATGTTCCATACCGAGCATTGCGTATACTGCACCTTCCTCAGCGAAGGAACGGATCATACGAACTGCGGGACGCCTTGTGAAACATCACGCGTCTCCCTCAAAGACCGCGTCGGCTTCTCCCATCCGATTCGTGTGGATACCGGATGCAGAAACACGGTGTACAACGCCATTGACCAATCCGGTGCCGAGTACTTGAAAGAATTTCGCTCCCTCGATGTAGGCAGCTATCGAATCGAGTTCCTCGAAGAAGAGCCGGAACGTGTAAAGGAAGTCATCAGCCTCTATCGCAAAGCCTTGCGAGGAGAAGTAAGTGGTACCCAAGTATGGCGCACCCTGAAAGCGACCAACCAATTGGGCGTTACACGTGGCCAACTGACCAAATAAAGAATGATTGACTAGGGGGAGACCAAAATGGCTGATCTGAATCAACCATCTGTAGAGAATCTGGCTGTTCTGATCGAGGGCATCAAGTCCAAGCTGAACATGGCCAACACCACTGTTATGCGCCCGGAAGATTTTGACCTGGCACATTACGAAGACCTGCTGTACTTGTACAACATGGTGCAAAAGAAGACAGCGTTTGGTATCAATGAAATGACAGCAATCGTCGAAGAGCTAGGCGCGATGCGCAAGCAAGGGTAAGCTACAACAAAGATATTCATAAAAAAAGCGTCGTTCCCATCTGAAGTGCACCCCTTATAGTGGACATTGGAAAAAACACGAGTGTTTTAAACCGATGATTCCTATAGGGGGTGTTTTTCGTTATGGCAAAAATGGGGCAAAAGTTTACGAATTATAGTCATGAAATCAAGATGGAAGCAATTCGCTTGTACATGGAGGAAGGATGGTCTAATCGAAAGATAATGGAACATCTAGGGATCCCAGACAGAGGCCGAGTCACTACATGGACAAAGAAGTTCAAGCAGTTGGGTGAATTCGGCTTATTGGATCAGAGAGGTCGACGTGACGAATACATGGATCAAAATCGATATGTCCAAAAATTAGAGAGGGAGAATTCGATGCTAAAAAAGTGTTTACAAATTTGGATGCGGGAGGTGTCCAAGAGAAGTACAATGCCATCGTGAAATTGACTGAGTGNCATCAGAATTTTGAAGGAATCCAGGGTGAACAGATTTTTCAGCTTGCCTGCTGCTTCCAACAGCATCAGGGTAAGTGAAGCCTCTGCCCCTTCATATTGATAGCCTTGGAATTCACGCTCTTTGATTCGTGTAATGATCTCGCGTGCTTCTTCTCGCTCCAGCGAGAGATCGATCTCCAGCTCTTCCATTTTCGCAAGCAGGTTGCTTTGTCCCGCCAGCTCCGAAACCAGCACGCGACGAATGTTGCCGATGTTTTCCGGCTCGATGTGCTCGTACGTTTTCGGATCGCGCATAACCGCGCTGACGTGAATTCCACCTTTGTGTGCGAAAGCGCTGTGTCCGACAAACGGCTGGTTGTTCGGCAGCGTCATGTTTGCAATCTCTGCGACATAGCGAGCGAGTTGTGTCAGCTCCTGCAGCTGCTCACTGCTGATACAGTGATAGCTTCTCGCATCTCAAAACGGAAGCGCTCTACCCTTATGATATCCGAACAGTAGACGAGGCACAAAGGAGAATTGAGGAATATATCCATTTTTACAACTCTACGAGGCCACAAAGAAAATTAAACAAGCTGACGCCGATTGAGTACCGGCGCCAGCTTGCTGCTTAGCTCTTTTTTTAGTGTCCACTAAATGGGGTCTTGACCACATCTGGGACGGCGCTTTTTTCTCTTTCGATCCTACGACGGCTGTGCTGCCCCTTTTTTCTCACGCACCTCGTCTTCGCGCGGACGTGGGTTACGCAAGAACAAAGCGAGCAATAAGGCGACGATCGCAAATAGGGTTGCGATCAGAAAAGCGTCGTTCGTCCCCATCGCCATCCCTTGCATCGTAGCCAATCCAACCTGTGCCTGGTCTGCCGGATTGATCTGATTCCCGCGGATGATATCTGCGGTATGGGCGGCGCTCTTGGTCGTCATGATCGTCACGAACAACGACGTTCCCAATGCACCACCGATGGCATTGATCGTGTTGGACATCGCCGTTCCATGAGGATTCAATCGTAACGGGAGGGCATTCAGGCCCGATGTCATCACCGGCATCATTAACATAGACAACCCCAGCATCCGGACGGTATAGAGTGTCATTAAATAGCTGTAGCTCGTATACAAGCTTAATTTTGTAAAGCCAAACGTCGTGACAATCGTGATCACCAAGCCTGTGATCGCCAGCCAACGTGCGCCAAACTTGTCAAATAGCCTCCCCGTAATAGGCGACATGATTCCCATGAGGATACTACCTGGCAGCATCAACAGTCCAGATTGCACGGGGGTAAAGTGAAGGATATTTTGAACGTAGACAGGCAGCAAAATCATCCCTGAGTAGAGCGTCATGTTGACCATCAGGCTGATGAGAATCGCCAGTGAATACGCAGGGATTTTGAAGATGCGAAATTCCAGCATGGCGTGCTCAATATTCAACTGTCGCAAAACGAACGTCACCAAGCTGATACAGCCGATCAACAGCATCAAGATGACTTCCAAGCTCCCCCAGCCTTTACCACCTGCCGTACTAAATCCATACAGCAGTCCCCCAAAGCCAACGGTTGAAAAAATGACCCCCCACACATCTAGCTTGGGGTTCCCTGTTTCCGTGACATTCCTCAAGACAAAGGTAGAAATGATGAGGACAATGAGCGCAATCGGTAACACAATGAAAAACAAAAGACGCCACGTGTAATGCTCCACAATCCAGCCTGATAAGGTGGGGCCAATCGCTGGTGCGAACACCATCGCAATTCCCACAACTCCCATCGCTGAACCTCTTTTCTCTACCGGGAACATGTTGAAAATCACGTTGGTCATGAGAGGCATGACGATCCCAGCTCCAGCCGCCTGTATGACCCGACCAATCAGCATGACGAAAAAGGTAGGTGCGAATCCACATACGAGTGTGCCTAAAGAAAAAAGGCTCATGGCAGTGATGAATAACTGTCTCGTTGTAAATTTTTCCATCAAGAAAGCTGTCGTCGGAATCAGCACTCCATTGACTAGCATGTAGATCGTGATGACCCATTGTGCCGTAGAAGTGTTTATATGAAACTGATCCATCAGTTTGGGCAATGCCACATTCAATAGCGTCTGATTTAACAAAGCCGCGATTGCCCCCGCGATAATCACAGCGAGTATCGTCCCTTTGCGCACTTCCTTTTTCTCCATATGGTTATTATTATCGTTAGCCATTCGACTAGACTCCTTCACTACTCGGGATGGGGATGGTTCTACCGTGCTTGTTTAGTATGCGACCCTAGCCTTTACACCATTCCCATATGTGAAAGCAAATCAAAAACCTTCCGAACGGGTCCGGAAGGTTTGGAGAATCGAAAACTCGTTATATCCTTATGCGTTTTCGTATTTTTTCAAGACGATCACCGCATTATGCCCGCCGAAGCCAAACGAATTGGAGATGCCGACTGAGAGCTGAGCCTTTCTAGCGAGATTTGGCACGTAATCCAGATCACAGATCGGATCCGGTTCCTCTAGGTTGATCGTTGGTGGAATGATGCCTTCCTGCAAGCTCTTGATCAAAGCTACTGCCTCTACTCCACCAGAAGCTCCGAGCATATGTCCCGTCATCGATTTATTCGCCGTTACGGGAACGCGCGAAGCAGCATCGCCAAACAATCGCTTGATCGCAACTGTCTCCGAACGGTCACCGATCTCCGTGCTGGTAGCATGTGCACTGATGAGATCCACCTCTTGTGGCTGCAGATTTGCTTCCTGCAGAGCCCACTTCATCGCCAGATACGGACCATACCCTTCCGGATGAGTCGCAACCATATGATAAGCATCTGAGCTGGCACCATAGCCGATCACTTCGGCATAGATGTGTGCACCTCGGCGCAGCGCATGGGACAGCGACTCCAGAATCACGATCCCCGCTCCTTCCGCCATGACAAATCCATCTCGCTTCGCATCAAACGGTCGGCTCGCTCGTTCGGGATCATCATTTCGTGCAGACAACGCAGTCGCATTGCCAAAGCTCGCCAGTGATACCTCTGTGATGGCAGCCTCCGAACCTCCGGCAAACACCACATCGGCACCACCCATTTTGATCAACCGAAATGCTTCACCTATAGCCGTATTTCCGATGGAGCAAGCGGTCACCGGTGCCAACGTCGGTCCGTGAGCCCCGTACTTGATGCTGATCATGGCAGCGGCCATATTTGGAATCATCATTGGCACCAGCAGTGGGCTCACTCGATCCGGTCCTCTTTCCTGCAGAACCGCACTTTGATCGAGCAAGGTCCCTACTCCTCCTATGCCCGAGCCCACATAGACTCCGAGACGCTCATGATCCACCTGTTCTAGCTGCAATCCGGCATCTTCCCACGCTTGTTCCGCAGCTGCCAGAGCAAACTGACAGAAGCGATCCATCCGACGCGCTTCCTTGCGACCAAAACGACCTTCTGCATCAAAATCGCGAACGCTCCCAGCCATTTTTGTTTTATGTTTCGATGTATCAAATGCATCGATTAATGAAACTCCCGATTTCCCTGTAGTCAAGCCTTCCCAAAACGGATCAACCTGATTGCCCAGCGGTGAAATGACGCCCAATCCTGTGATGACGACCTTTTCCATAGTGATCCTCCTTGTACCCTGATAAAACCATCTTTGCACAGCAGTTATCCTATTACAAGTTGTTGTTTATCCTAGTATAATAGATACCAGCATAAGGGAATCAGCTCCACAGAGGAGGAATGACATGAACCAGCAAACGAGACTTCAGGTATTATCCGCCTTTTTAAAAACCCAGCGAGCCAAGATTCTCCCCCAATCAGTCGGACTTAGTCCTGGTACGCGCAGGCGAACACCTGGTTTACGCAGGGAAGAAGTCGCTCATTTGGCCGGGGTCAGCTCTACCTGGTACACCTGGCTCGAGCAAGGGCGAGACATCAAAGTATCTCCATCTGTATTGGATGCAGTAGCAAAAGCCTTGCAACTGACTGTCGATGAACGCAAATATTTGTACGCGCTCGCCTTGGAAACAGGTACGGGGGTCATTTTGCAGGAGGAGCCACAGCCACAAATCAGTCCGTCCCTTCAGCGCATATTGAAAGAGCTGCGCGCATGTCCTACGATCATCTCTGACAGACGCTTCCATATCGTGGGGTGGAACGAAGCAGCTGCGCACGTCTTTCTGGATTTTGAACAAATCCCCTACGAGCAACGGAATTTGATCCGCCTGCTCTTTACGAGAAAGGAGTTGCAGCGCCTGGCTGTCAACTGGGAGCACTTCGTCAGTGGCTTCCTTGCCATTTTCCGGGCGTATTATGGGCAATTTGTGGAGGATGAGTGGTATGAACAATTTTTGCAGGAGATGAAGGGGCTGCATCCCGATTTTCAAAAGCTGTGGGAGGAGAGCCGAGTGAGCTCTGCCCCAGAGGTCTTGGTCGAATTTCGGCATGCGAAGGCAGGCAAGATGCTGTTTCACCTCACTTCGCTCCAAGTCCAGGGGGATGTCGACCTGCGTTGCAGCATCTACACGCCTGACCCGCTCTCTGCTACAGAAACCAAGCTGACCCAGCTCATGGGTTCGTACAAATAAAGAAACAGCCTGACCGCTTTGGCCAGGCTGTTGTTGTTTCTCCTCACTATCGCTTCATCAGTGATTCACAATGCCTACACGTGCCTCTGCAGCCGTGTGGTTACCAGACTCTTCACAGCCTTCTTTCCACAGCAGGAAACGGATACTATCCGCCAGTGCTTCCCAGCTCGCTTCGATCACGTTTGTGGAGACGCCGACGGTACTCCATTTTTCCCCGTTGTACGATGACTCGATCAACACACGTACTTTTGCTGCTGTCGCTCCGTTTTCGTCCAAGACGCGTACTTTATAGTCGGTGAGGTGCATCTTGGCAATACAGGGATAATATTTTTCCAGTGCTTTTCGCATGGCATTGTCCAACGCATTGACCGGACCGTTGCCGTCTGCGGCGGTATGCACCGTTTCTCCATTTACACTCAGCTTTACGGTGGCCTCAGAGGTGATGGCCCGTACCGCTGCTTTTTCCATCAGAATTTTGAAGGAATCCAGGGTGAACAGATTTTTCAGCTTGCCTGCTGCTTCCAACAGCATCAGGGTAAGTGAAGCCTCTGCCCCTTCATATTGATAGCCTTGGAATTCACGCTCTTTGATTCGTGTAATGATCTCGCGTGCTTCTTCTCGCTCCAGCGAGAGATCGATCTCCAGCTCTTCCATTTTCGCAAGCAGGTTGCTTTGTCCCGCCAGCTCCGAAACCAGCACGCGACGAATGTTGCCGATGTTTTCCGGCTCGATGTGCTCGTACGTTTTCGGATCGCGCATAACCGCGCTGACGTGAATTCCACCTTTGTGTGCGAAAGCGCTGTGTCCGACAAACGGCTGGTTGTTCGGCAGCGTCATGTTTGCAATCTCTGCGACATAGCGAGCGAGTTGTGTCAGCTCCTGCAGCTGCTCACTGCTGATACAGTGATAGCCCAGCTTCAGTTGGAGATTGGGAATGACGGAGATCAGATTGACGTTTCCGCAGCGTTCCCCGATTCCATTGATAGTACCTTGTACTTGCTTGGCCCCAGCCTGAACGGCTGCGAGCGCATTGGCCACCGCCACCCCACTGTCGTTGTGCGGATGGATACCCAATGGCGTACGGAGGCTTTCCGTTACATGTTTGACGATATCATAAATTTCAGTAGGGAGGCTCCCTCCGTTCGTATCACAGAGGACGATCCAGTCTGCACCTGCTTCTTCTGCCGCTTCCAGCACCCGTAGTGCGTACCGCGGGTTGGCCTTGTAGCCGTCAAAGAAATGCTCAGCCAAAAAGAGAGTCGTCATTCCGTTTTCTTTCAAAAAGGTAATGGAGTCCGCTACCATTCGCAGGTTTTCTTCCAATGTCGTTTTGAGTGCATCCGTTACGTGCAAGTCCCAAGATTTACCGAAAATAGCCGCTGCTTTTACACCACTCGCAATGAGAGCCCGCAGATTGTCATCTTCGGCTGCCGCCACATTCGGACGACAGGTACTACCAAAAGCGGTTACCTTTGCATGCTGGAGCGGAATATTCCGAATACGCTCAAAAAACGCCATATCCTTTGGGTTGCTTCCTGGCCAACCGCCCTCGATAAAATCGATACCAAACTGATCCAGCCGCAGTGCGATCTTTATCTTGTCTTCCACCGACAGGCTGATCCCTTCTCCCTGCGTACCATCTCGCAGGGTCGTATCGTACAGATACACCTTGCTCTCCATGTCTCCACCCATTTCCAACAATTTTCAGAATAATCTTATCATTCTAATCTTTAGACGATATCCAGTATACCATAGCCCAAATCGAAATAGAACTTGGGCTATTATAGGTTTTTTCTATGCGCGCATAGGCAGAATAAACGCAGCAGTCTGCTCGATTGCTTCCTCCAGCTGCACTGTACTCCCTTGGAATGGATGGCGCGCCTGGAAGGTATGGTCGCCGCCTTCAATCCAGTGAAGCTCACCGTTTTTCGCAGCCTGCTGAAGACGCTCAGAGCCTTTTACCAGTCGTGCAAAATCCTCTCGCCCCTGAATAATACAAAGCGATTGCTCCATCTTGGCGACCTTGTCCACCAAATCGTACGCTTCTCTATTTTGGTCGACATCATCTATGACAGCACGAGTAATGGGCATATCTTGACCCGTACGCGCATTCGGTATGTAACCGACGCCATTTTCTTCAATTTGATGGCGCAGCTTTTCATCGAACAGGTTGACGTTCGCGATTCCGTTCCAGCTGATAATCCCTGCTACGTGGGGGTTTCCTGCACCGAACAAGATCGCATCGCCTCCACCTTTGCTATGCCCCAGTACGAACAGCCTGTCTGTATTCACATAGTCAGGAAGCGGCAATTTCCCAGATAAGATCCACTCCGTCAATACAGTCAAATCAGCGACTTCGCGGGCGTAGGTATTGCGTCCGAACTTTTCCAGTTCATCAAACTCTGTCAGGCTCTCCCCAACACCGTTGCAGGTAAAATTAAAGCGGATCGTCGTAATTCCCCGTTTGGCCAACGAATCGGCGACATAGGGGAAACTGCCCCAGTCCTTAAAGCCTTTAAATCCATGACAGAAGAGCAGCAACGGTTGGTTCTTTCCTGCCGCTTCGTCTGTATGGATATCTCCTCGCAGAGTCAGATCACTCTCTACCGGGATCGAAAATGCTTGCTGCTTCACTCGCTTTCACCTCTCGTACGCTTTTTTTATTATTATGCCGTGTTCGCCTCATAAAAGAAACGAAAAGAAAAAGAACGAGGCAGGAGCGACCAAAATGGCCAGCTCATGCCTCTATTACCCAGATGTCGTCTTTGTTTCTCTCTCTCTTCACGTCTTCATTCTCTAGCAGATACAAAGCGTATTCCAGAGGTCTGCGTACGGCCTGCTGATATCGTTTTTTCTGCCCCAGCTGCCGGAAAATATCCCGCCCTGGCTTGGGATTCATTTCGATGATCCATACTCTCCCAGCCACATCAATGCCTAGATCAAAGCCGAATTCTATCATCTGCCCAAAATGCTCTTCGATGCACGCCACTGTCTTGAGGGCGAGCTCCTTGCATTCGAGGATGATCCGCGAGGCTTCCTGTTCTCCGAATCGCTCTGCTAAAAACACGGCAGCAGGCAAAGCCTTTCCGCCCCCGTGAAGATTGGACGTCGAAGAGCGCGGCGGGCCTATCCGCAAGCCCATCCCCGTCAGTCTCCATTGTCCACTTCCGTCCTTTTGGGCGAGCAATCGCGCATCCACGATTCGCTCAGGGATCAAATCGAGCGCTAGGCCCTGCTGCAAAAAGAATTGCTCATTTCCGTTTTTTTCGTGCTCCATCCAGTGCTCCAGTCGCTTGCACAGAGCCGTTGTACTGTATAGCTTTTCACTACTTTTCGCCTGCTGCTTGGTTCGTCCGTGCAACCGATAGCCACCCTTTAACCTCTCAACCCGTAAGATACTTCTTCCTCCAGTTCCATTCGTTGGTTTGAGATACAAGATACGATGCTGTTTTAGTAGTAAGGTCAGATTGTCTCTGGTGTAAGGCAGCGTTTGTGGCAACCAGCGCACCAGCGACGGGTCCTGCGATAGCACCTGATGCACCCGAAATTTATTGGTAAAGCGACTATTTGCGTAGTGAAACCAGTTTTGCTTGCGAAATGGCAGGTAAAGGCTGTGCTTGGGGGTGGGGTAATAACGATAGCGGTCAATCACGATGTCGGGCCAGCCATACCAGTCACTCTTCCAGCCTGACTCCGCGGGAACATAGCCTCTAATTCTCCTTTCCGAATAACGGACATCCTGCGGTCCAAACAGGAATACTTCCGCGCCCAGTCTTTGTCCTTCCTTTACTAGTTGACGCAGAAATCCTGGTTCGGTAAATCCAGCTTCACCACGGTAGGTCAGAATGCCAATCCGTTTCCTCACCGGTGGCATCATCCTCCTTCGTCTGGAACTGCCTTGTTCTCTCGTGATAGCTTATGGTCGAAGCTGTAAAAAAGCGCCTTCGCCAATAGTAGGCGAAAGCGCATATCTGCGGATGGATTAGCCCTGATGCTGTTCCAGATAACGAAGTGCTGTACGACCCAGCAGTTCCCCTGCAATCAGCATGGAATCTTCATCAATGTCAAATCGCGGGTGGTGATGGGGATACTTCGCGAGCTTGTCCGGATTGCCTGCTCCAACGAATAAATAGGCGCCAGGCACTTTTTCCAGGTAGTAGGAAAAGTCTTCCCCGCCCATTAACGGCTTCATCGGCTCTACTCGTTCTTCTCCAAATGCAGCGATGGCTGCTTCACGAGCTATCGCGGCTTCCTTCTCACTGTTTATCACGGCCGGGTATCCGCGCTCATAGAGGACATTGGCACTGCCTCCCAACAGAGCAGCTGTTCCTTCTCCAATTTCGATCAGGCGCTGTTCTGCACGATCGCGTACATCTGGCAAAAACGTGCGCACGGTCCCGGTGAGTCGGCAGCTGTCTGCAATAATGTTGTTGTTGTCCCCACCGTTAAACGTACCTACCGTTACAACCACACTCGCCAGCGGGCTGATGTTGCGGCTCGCGATCGTCTGCAGGTTGCCCACGATTTGCGAACCAATCACGATAGAATCGATCGTTTCTTCAGGAACCGCACCGTGTCCACCACGTCCATTGATCTCGATAACAAAATCATCGGTATTGGCCATAATCGGGCCGCCACTAATAAACACTTTGCCTACCGGGAGCATGGACCAGAGATGAACGCCAAAGATGGCATCTACCCCATCAACGGCTCCATCCTTTGCCATTTGGATGGCACCGCCTGGCGATTCCTCCTCCGCATGCTGGAACAAGAAGCGAATTTCTCCGGCAAACTCTTCACGACGAGAAGCAAGAACACTTGCCAGCCCGAGCAGTTGAGAGGTATGCGCGTCGTGTCCACAAGCGTGCATCACACCTGGCACAGTAGACTTGTATTCCACTTCTTTTTGGTCCTGAATGGGGAGTGCATCAAAGTCTGCGCGCAGAGCCACTACTGCTCCCGGGCGACTTCCTCGCAGTACCCCTACAACACCGCGTCCACCTACTCCTGTGCGCACCTCATCAAATTTTAATTCTCTAAGAATTCCCGCAATGAGTGCGGGAGTTTTTTCTTCCTGGAAGGATAACTCCGGATGTTGATGCAAATGGCGCCGCCAGCTGATGATCTGTGGCTCCATTGCTTGCAGCAATTCCTTTAACTGTTCTTGTAAGGACATCATTCTCTCTCCTCTACTTTTGCACATTTCCTATGCTGCCCTGCTTTGTCCCTATCATAGCAGAAATTTTGAAAAAATGGGGAGCTATACGTTGGAAAGAAAGAGTGGCTGAATGCTGCTTACCTGTGCTCTGAACACAAAAAGCGGGAAAAGAACTCGTCTTTTCCCGTCTCATTTGATCTATTGATCTATGATTGAACTTTCTTACCCGTGATCCGCTCATACACATAAAAAGCATGTGGATAAAGATTCTTTTCGTCTACGATCCCTTCACGCTTGTCCACCAATGTGAATGCCGCACGATCCCACTCCGGGAAAAAAGTATCTCCGTCCGCTTCCAGATCAATTTCTGTAATGTAGAGCCGATCCACCACATCGAGAAACTGCTTATAAATCTCAGAGCCGCCAAAAATGATGACATCCCCTAATGCCATCACCTCTTGCTTCGTATGGACCACATCGACCCCATCCGGTTGAAATTCATGATTGCGTGTCAGTACGACATTCCGCCTGTTGGGCAATGGTCTTCCCAAGGATTCAAACGTTTTGCGCCCCATGACGATGGTCTTGCCGGTCGTCAGTTCTTTGACGTGTTTTAAGTCAGCAGGAAGATGCCACGGCATGACACCGTCCTTGCCGATTACCTGATTGCGCGCATACGCGACGATCAGACTGATCATACGGCCACCTCGCCTTTGATATGCGGGTGAGACTCGTAGCCGACCACTTCGATATCGTCAAAAGTGAAATCAAAAATGGATTTCACATCCGGATTGAGCTTCAGCTTTGGCAGTGGCATTGGTTCACGGCTCAGTTGCAGTTTGACCTGTTCTACATGGTTGATATACAGATGAGCATCGCCCAGTGTATGCACAAAATCTCCTGGCTCTAGCCCGGTCACGTGCGCGATCATATGCGTCAACAAAGCGTAGCTCGCAATGTTAAACGGCACGCCGAGGAACGTATCCCCACTGCGCTGATAGAGTTGGCAGGAAAGCTTCCCATTTGCTACGTAAAACTGGAACAGCAAGTGGCACGGAGGAAGAGCCATCTTGTCAATCTCAGCGGGATTCCAGGCGCTGACTACCAGACGTCGAGAATCTGGATTGCGCTTGATTTCATCAATCACCCATTGGATTTGGTCAACCGTTTTACCGTCGCGTCCGGCAAACGAACGCCATTGCTGGCCATATACAGGTCCCAAATCCCCATTTTCATCCGCCCACTCGTTCCAGATGCGCACTCCATTTTCCTGCAGGTAACGAATATTCGTATCTCCTGACAAAAACCAGAGTAGCTCGTGAAAGATGGATTTGGTATGCAGCTTTTTCGTCGTCACGAGCGGAAAGCCTTCACTCAAGTCAAAGCGCATCTGATGTCCAAACACACTGATCGTCCCCGTACCCGTCCGGTCTTCCTTGGTGACGCCCTCATCTAAAATGCGCTGGCACAAGTCCAGGTATTGTTTCATCTTAATCGCTCCTTCCCATACTCATCTATACTAAACTATCCGGGAGGCAAAATGAAAGAAGGGAAATGAGACCGTACAGAATAACGCGGACGATATTGGACTCCTGTTTTTCCCAGCATTATACTAGATAGGATGCAGGTAAACGTCTCGTACATATACACGAACAGAAAGCGTGAGTGGATAGATGGCAAGAAATGATAGGACCAAAGACAAGCCGCTCTACAAACAAATAGCGGAACAAATGGAGCAGCGCATAAGCAACGGAGAATTTCCTCCGGGCAGCTTTTTGCCGTCCGAACGCACCTTGGCAAATGAGCTTCACGTAAATCGCTCGACAGTCGTGGCTGCCTATGACGAATTGCAGGCTGCAGGCGTCGTAGAGCGAAAGCATGGTAGTGGCACGATTGTGAGCCAAGATATCTGGGGACTGGCTCGAAGTCGCGTCCCTAATTGGCGCCACCTGACTGAGACTGGCTCCTTTCGTCCCAATCTCCCCTTAATTCGTAAAATACGCCGTGAGACACAAGAGCACGAGCTGATCGATCTGGCGAGCGGGGAACTGTCTGCAGATCTGGTACCGCACCATTCACTCCAACAATTGCTAACAGCGGATGACTTCCCCTCTCATTTAGGGTACGAGCATTCCTTGGGCAACGGCTCCCTGCGTGACACGTTGAGCGAACATATGAAAAAATGGCGGAACATCGAAGCGACTCCTTCCTCCATCCTCATCACCTCAGGCGCACAGCAGGCCCTGCACCTCGTCGTGCAATGTCTCCTGCAGCCTGGCGATGCGGTAGCCATTGAGTCTCCTTCGTACTGTTATTCTCTGCCACTCTTTCATTCTGCAGGATTGCGTACATTTCCACTCCCGGTAGATCAGGACGGAATCGATCCCGAACAGCTGGCAGAGCTGCACCGCAAGCACCGCATCAAAATGGTGTTTCTCAATCCCAACTTTCACAATCCGACGGGAACACTTCTCTCCTACGAGCGCAGGGAGCGACTGCTTGCCCTCTCAGCGGAAAATGGCATCCCGATCATCGAGGATGATCCTTACAGCCTGACCTCATTCTCAGGAGAGCCTGTCCACACGTTAAAGTCCATGGACAAGCACGGCACGGTACTGTACATTAGCTCGTTGACCAAAATCGTCGCCTCAGGCTTGCGGATCGGCTGGATCGTCGGACCACAGACTGTCATCGAACGATTAGCTGATGCCAAGCAGCAATTTGACTTTGGTCACAGCATCTTTCCCCAGTGGCTGGCAGACCGATTCCTTGCTTCCCCTGACTTTGATCAGCACATCCAGAGGCTCCGTACGCAGCTTGCCTGTCGTTGTGACCAGCTTGTTTTCTCCTTGCGTGACACGTTTGGGGATCAGATTGAGTTCTCTGCGCCAGAAGGGGGGATCCATCTTTGGTGCCATCTGCCTGGCGACTGGAGTGAGCAGCGTCTCCTGTCCGAAGCCGTAAAGCGCGGGCTCGTCTTTGTTCCTGGCCACTTGTTTGGCGCCAATCCAGGTTATGTACGCTTTACATTTGGGCGTGCCCAAATCGAGCAAATTCCAGATGCCGTTTCTCGTTTTGCAGATGCCCTACCAGCAAGTGGATGGTCAAATTAACGAAGAAGTGGATGGCCCTTTTTTGAGTTCGCCATACTATGATCTTGGTAAGCCAGACGGAAAGGAAGATACGTTATCATGCCAATTACCCCTTTTATCATCACGGTCTTCATTCTGGTTTTCATTGCCTTGATCCTCACTTTCAGGATCGGATTGAATCCCGAGGAAGCGAAACAACGGAGCTTTACTCATCGCTCCCGAAATCTTTTGCTCATCTATGGGGTCATTACCCTCTTGTTGGTAATCGCCCTTTCGATTTTTCTTTACCTTCAATAAACGCAACAAAGACGCCGTCGATTTTCAGAAGATCTGACGGCGTCCAAATTATCATCTTGGTAAAGACCCTGAATGCTTCCCTATACCTCTTTGCGAGCGACGTTAGCCGCTTGTAAACCACGCTGTCCGTTCACAATTTCGAACGTGACCTGCTCGCCTTCTTCCAAATTGCGGTAGCCATTGCCCGTGATCGCCGAGTAGTGAACGAAGACGTCAGGACCCCCGTCCCGCTCAATAAAACCATATCCTTTTTCCTTGCTAAACCATTTTACTTTCCCTTGAATCATTGCGTTTCCTCCCTGTAATCAGTGCAGCTCTTACGCTTACCCCATCATATGCGGATGCACAGAAAGGTGAGATACGTTAAAATAAATAATGTCTGTATACGAACAGCAACAGCAGGGAGGAAGTGAACCGCTTATGCGCAAAACCATCGTTATTCTAAGCAGTGCATTGCTGCTTACAGCCTGCTCGGATCTATCTGAGGGAGTACAAAACGCGCAGCAAGCCGTAGAGACAGGCAAACAGGCCATCGAAGTGGGAAAACAAGCTGTGGAAGCAGGAAAGCAGCTGGCAGAATCAGAAGTTGCCCAACAGCTGAAGACCTACCTTCAACAAAAGTACGAATCCTCGGAGCAACTGCGAAAAGCCATGTTCAGTGGGGATGGCAAGCTCGTAGCTGATGAATTACAAAAGACAGAACTCGCCAATTTCAGCTTTTACAAGTCTGATTTGTTCGGCGTGGAATATTCGGGTCAATTGACTGGAGACGGTACATTCAAAGTGCTCAAGCACGACCTGAAAAATGCAGGGACGGAACCAGTCGTCGTAAAAGAGTTCAAAGTAACCTTGGATAACAGCGGTCAGATTCAAGTCCAGTAAATATGGCAGAAACTACAAAAAGCTTGCGGATGCTTACCGCAGGCTTTTTTCGTGTTAGTAAAAATCTTTTTATTGTCACTCTACAAATTTTTCTGTGATTTATTATAGATCTTTATATATCTACATGATATTGTGTATGTTGTTAATAATATTTTTAAAAATACTAAAAACAACAAGAGGTGCTTCAATGAACATGTTGCTCGTTTCGATTATTGTGTACATGGCAGGCATGCTTCTGATTGGGTATTATGCCTACAAGCGTACCTCCAACCTAACCGACTACATGTTAGGAGGACGATCACTGGGCCCTGCGGTAACTGCCTTGAGTGCTGGGGCGTCCGACATGAGTGGCTGGCTGATGATGGGCTTGCCAGGAGCGATGTTTGCGCAAGGCTTGAGCGCTTCGTGGATTGCGATCGGACTCACCTTGGGTGCTTATGCAAACTGGCTGTATGTCGCCCCACGCCTCAGAACGTACACGGAGGTCGCCAATAACTCCATTACCATTCCCGCCTTTCTGGAAAACCGCTTTGGCGATGGCTCCCGCATGCTGCGTCTGGCATCCGCTCTCGTTATCATGATCTTTTTTACCTTCTACGTCTCTTCCGGGCTCGTATCTGGTGGCGTGCTGTTTGAGAATACCTTCCACCTGAGCTACACAACTGGCTTGTGGATTGTCGGTTTGGTTACCATCGCTTATACCCTTTTCGGCGGCTTCCTCGCTGTTAGCTGGACAGATGCCGTTCAAGGCTTGATCATGGTCGTGGCCCTGATCATGGTTCCGCTCGTGACCGTGTTGACCTCCGGCGGTGTGGAATCTACGTTTACTGAAATTCGTACCATCGATCCCTCTCTCTTGAATATTTTCAAAGGGACAAGCGTTCTCGGGATCATCTCCCTGTTTGCTTGGGGATTAGGCTATTTTGGCCAGCCACACATTATTGTTCGTTTTATGGCGATCACCTCGACGAAGGATATCAGAAAAGCGCGCGGCATCGGGATGGGCTGGATGATTTTCTCCGTAGCAGGCGCTATGCTGACCGGTCTGTTCGGTATTGCGCTGTTCTCCAAGCAAGGCTGGACGCTCAATGACCCGGAAACGATCTTTATCCAGTTGGGCACGATCTTGTTCCACCCAATTATCACCGGATTTTTGCTTGCTGCCATACTCGCTGCCATCATGAGTACGATTTCTTCCCAGCTGCTCGTGACGTCCAGCTCACTGACAGAGGACATCTACAAGACCTTTTTCAAGCGTTCTGCTACTGACAAAGAACTAGTGACTGTCGGGCGTCTCTCCGTATTGGCTGTTGCTGTTATCGCCTTTTTGCTCGCGCTGAATAAGAACGACACGATACTGGATCTCGTCGGCTATGCATGGGCTGGCTTCGGGGCTTCCTTTGGTCCCGTCATCCTGTTGTCTCTGTACTGGAAACGCATGAACAAATGGGGTGCGTTGGCGGGAATGATCGGCGGTGCCCTCACGGTAATTATCTGGACCCGCTTTGACGTACTCAAAGACTTTTTGTATGAGATGGTCCCGGGCTTTGCTATCAGCCTGCTCGCCATCGTAATCGTCAGCAACATGACGAGCAAACCATCCAAAGAAGTGGAAGCGCAGTTTGATACGTATCAGCGAATAAGCGAATAGATATTGAAGCGCCCTCCCCTTACCGAAAACGGTACGAGAACGGGCGCTTTTTTTGCCATAGACGCAACGCCTCTCCAGGTGTTTCTTCTCCCTTTTCACGCATCGCGCTACTCTCCGCTCTGTTCAGCATTTTGGCTACTGTTTGCTTGGCGCACAACTACACCGTGAGCCTCATCCCCGGCATTCAGGATGGCATCTCCATTTCCAATACACTCGCCTACTACTTGATCGGTGAGGATGGATGGTCACACGCAAAATTCAGGACTGCCTTTCACTACGCCGTGGTCAGCTCGATTCTCTGTCTCACGCTCTATATCGCTGCCACCATTCAGGAATCACGTAAGAAGGTTTGATCCAAACCACGCGCCCGCTAGCAGAGATATCCCTTCTTCCATATCCGACTCTGCCACACCGCCAAAGCCTACAATCATACGGGGTAAAAAATAACTCGGTGGCTGTGCCCAGCTCCGCCCGCTCGCGTATACACTGATTCCTGCAGCCAGCGCCTGCTGCATCAATTCTTCCTCGCTCCTAGAAGTTTTCACCTCCAGCAAAATGTGCAAGCCCACTGAATGACCTAGTACGCGTACCTCACGCGGCATATGCGTGTGGACGGCCTTTAGCAACAGATCATGCTTGCGGTGATACAACGTTCTCATCTTTCGCACATGCTTTTCCCAGTAGCCCTTCTCCATAAACAGCTGCATCGTCCGCTGCAAATGACGGGAGACCGGTGATGGATAAGCGAGGAAGGAGGTAAAGTAGCGCTGGAGTAATTCTGCTGGTAGCACCGTATAATCCAGACGCAGCGCGGGGGAGAGAGCCTTGGAGAAATTGCCGATGTAGGCGACGGTTCCATCTCGGTCCATTCCTTGGAGCGACGGTGTAGGCCTTACGTTGTAGCGAAATTCACCGTCATAATCATTCTCGATGATGATGCTCCCTGTGCGTTTGGCCCATTGCAGCAGTCGATGACGTTTGGCGACAGGCATGACCATCCCGTATGGATATTGGTGAGCAGGAGTCGTGTAGACGACCGTGGCCCCACTCTTCTCCAAGCTTTCGATGGACAGCCCGTCCTCTTCCACTGGGACAGACACGACCTCATAGCCGTGCTGCGAAAACACGACACGGGCGTCCGCATACCCAGGTTCTTCAAAGGCTACGACGCGATGGCGGTCCGCCAGCAGTAAGCATATTAAGCTGAGCGCCTGCTGCAAGCCTGTACCAATCAGGATCTGCTCCGGTTCGCAATGAAGCGTACGCGCTCTGCGTAAGTAACCTGCCAATTCCTGACGTAGCTCCCGCTCTCCTTGGCTGTCACCGTAAAAAGCGAAATCATCCGCGTACGTTTCCATCGCCTCGAGCATGCAAGTCCGCCATTCCCGATACGGAAAGGAACGCGTGTCCACGACGGAACCGTGGAAATTAAACCGGGGATCTGGCTTATTCCCGCCCCTCAAGGGCGAGGGCGGAAGTGGCAAAGTTGCAGGCTCATGCATCTGCTCCCTCCATACCTCCAGCTCAGCCGCGAAAAACCCGCTTCTTTCCTTGCTTAAGATGTAGCCCTCCGCCAACAATTGATGATAGGCTGCCTCTACTGTGATTTTTCCCACTCCACTTGCCTTGACCAGCTGGCGAATAGACGGCAAGCGTTCTCCAGCTGGTATCGTACCAGATGTGATCGCTCGACTGATCTGCTCGTAAAGCTGCTGATAGAGCGGCTCTCTGCTCGATAGGTCCAACACTGGTGTAAAATCCATTAGCCCTCCAATCTGTCCCTATTCATCTTTCGCTTTTTGTCTCTATGAACAGGAACAGCTATCCACTACAGTTACTATATCAAATGGTCACAGAAGAGAGGAGACCCACTATGCCAATCTACCTGCAAGGCGAAAAAGTCGTGCTTCGCGACATTCGCCCCGAAGATATCGATGTCATCTACATGTGGAAGTACGAAGCTCAGGATCGGGAGCACCTGAACTGGAATGGCCCGTACAAGCCACTCGATCCACTCACAAAGGAAGAGCATCGGTCTCTGCCACGGCACCAGGAATCATTAGGACTCGTCGGCACAGACGCCCCTCGAACGGAGCTGATCCTCGAAATTGACGGTCAGCTGCGGGGAAGCGTGGGCCGTTATTGGGTATCGGAAGAAACGAACTGGTGTGAAATCGGAATCGTTATCTACGATTCTCGATATTGGTCAAACGGTTATGGCAGCGAAGCTTTCCAGATGTGGATCGACTATTTGTTTACCCACATGGACACCGTACGTCTGGGCATTGGTACCTGGTCAGGAAACGAACGCATGATTAAGCTCGCAGCTCGTTGCGGGATGCAGGAAGAAGCCCGCGTACGCAAGGCAAGGATTGTCCGTGGAGAGTATTATGATGCCATCAAAATGGGGATGTTGAAGGAAGAATGGGAAGCTTTACAATCAAGACAGGATCTGAGAAATAAATAGGATAAAAACAAGGCAGTGGCCGCTTCGGACGCGAAAATAACGTCCTTAGAGAACCACTGCCTTTTCTTGATTAGGTATGCCATTCCATATACGCAATACGTCATGGCGTCCTGCAAGCGCTACCCATACTTTCCATAACTTTCTATTCGTTTACATTTTATTTTTATCTTCATCGAACAGCGGCATACAAAAAAGCCAACGTTGTGTTGGCTTTTCTCTCGATACCATTATTTTTTTGTGATTTTAATCTCAACGTCCAGCTCTTCATCGTTGTCTTTTGAAGTTAGCGTAACGGCTTCATCGTCCAACTCAACCGTATACGCGGATGCAATCTCATCATTATCCTTGAGAGCGTCTGCGATCTTGTCAGCTATTTCCTCAGCCGAATCGTTGTCATCAACGTCGATTTCTACGGTCTCATCGATATTTTCATCTTCAACCTTAATGACGTAGGTCTGGTCAGAAGATGCATCCGATTTTACGGTAATTTTCCAGGACTCAGCAACGAATTTCCCGTCTAGAGACCCTTTGGCTACTGAACTGTTCAAGCCTAGATCGTTCAATGCGCTTCCCGTAAATTTGATAGACGGAACAACATTCGTTGGGCTATTGTCCGTTTCAAAAACAAATCGGTCATAATCGTCGTCGAAGGACACCTTCACGCGATCGTCATCCCCTAACGCGCGTCCAATGGCTTCTTCTAATTTTTCCGCTACTTCATCTCCATCGTCTTCACTTCCATCAATATCATCGAGGTCGATGGACTCGGCAGACTCTCCATTCAAAGAAATCGATAGGGACTCATCTGACAGATCAGGAGTGGTGTTACTGATTCGGGAACCTGTTTTCACTGCTTCCTCAAAATGATCCACGCCGTTGCCATCCCAAAGCCTTTCGACCTTGAATGCTACATCTTTATCATCCGAACCACTCGTCGTATACGCATAGATGGTCCGAATCTCGTTGTCTTTCAAAGTCACATCGACTTTCATGCCTTCGGCCAAAGAATGGAAGCTCGCAGACTTCCCATTGATTTTGACTACCACATCTTCAGCTACATCATACGTTTTCGAACCGATCGTCAGCTCATCATCATCTTCATCAATATCCGCAATGGTTCCTTTCACATGGTTACCGAAATCTACCTGTCCGACCTTGTCAAGCAAGCGGTTAACAAACACGGCCATCTCCGCACGAGTTACCGGTTTATTGGGCTTGAATGTCTTATCCTCATATCCCGCAACCAATGATTGCAGCAAAGCGAACGATAGATATTCCTTTTCCTCAGCGGTCAGGGAAGAAATGTCTCCAAAGTAAAGGTTGCTCTCATCCAGATCGTCATAATCTGTGCCTAATGCATTTACCAAGAGTTTAACGACGAATAATCTAGTCGCCGGCTTGTTTGGCTGAAATTCCTGGGAATCAACGATATGATTCACCAACGCTAGATTAACCGTTGTTTGTGCCCAATCGGGTACATCTTTCCTGTTGTAGTTGTCACCGTCAGTCAGTAGGTCTTTATTTTGTGACAGCAAATTGATGACCATGGTCAGAGCTTCAAGCTGAGTAACAGGTTTGTTTGGACGGAAAGTGTGATCAGGATAACCTTTGATAATGGATTTATCCACCATTGTTTTCACAGTCGCTTCTGCCCAATGCTTCTGCAAGTCAGAAAAACGTTCCTTATCTTTTTGTCCCTTACCTTGTTGAAATTGACCGTTCCCTTTTTGCTTATGGTCATTTCCGTGCCCGTTATTCCCTTTTGCGCTAGCTGTAGCAGCAAAAGAAACAGACAATGTTCCCGCAAGGATCGTAGGCAAAATCTTATGTCTCCAAGTCTTCATACCGTATACCTCCTCAACAAATTAAGCTCAACTGACTTCGAGACGTGTATTTGAGGCAAGAAGTTGCAAATTCTCTCGGAAAACGGAAAATTTGTGCAACAAAAAAACGCCCAGGAGTCATTTCCTGAGCGTCTATCTTAGATTTCTGTCCTATTCCAGCTCGGCAGCTACGCGATCCAGCTTGCCTTGCAGCTCATCCAAATCGACATTCATATCGAGCGCTGCAAACAGACCGGTAAAGTAGGCGTTCACCTGTTCTTTTACACGCGCACGCTCGATTACTGACAAATCAGCGAAAAGCGTAGAAAATTGATCCGCCAGCTGATCGTCGCCTGTTGCAACATAAGCTGCTACCGGCTCCTGCATCCGCTTTTCCAGCTCATCACGCACTTTCACCTTACCGTCCTGCTCAAAAAAGTCTTTCGTGTTTTTAAACAAGGCCAGAGCCGGTTGGAATGCAGCAGCACCCACAGGCAGCTCCTCAGCGAAAGCCAGCGTCTCTACCTGACGTGGCTGAAACGGCGCCAGTGTCAGACCTTTTGCAGTTGCCTGAACTTCGCGTTGCCATTGCCCTACCAATGTGACTCCCTGCTTATTGATGAACTTCTCCAGACGGAGCGTCGTCGCGCGGAGCTCCTGTGCCAGGTCGTAGCTGATCGAACGCAACAGATCGGTCAGACAGCCTTGCAGCGCCTGCTTCAGGTTGCGGCCATCGTCCTTGAGCACGGAAGGGTTGAAGGCAAAGTTGTACAGCTCGTTAAAGCGGAAGAACAGACGTTGCTTCACATAATAGAGCAGTTCTTCCCGTTCTTTTGCTAGATCCCGTTCATAGGATGCCGTTGCGAGCGCCTCGACAGCGGCCAGCGCAGCAGACTGTGCTTCGCTGGCTGCTTCTCTGCGAGCCAAGCGCTCACTTTCCCCTGACGTTGCCATCAACATGAATTCCGTCAGTGTCGTGTGGGCTCGACGAATTTCTCCGATAGCTGCGTTGACAGCGATCTGCGTCAGCTCCTCGATGGTAAACCGCAGGAACTCCACCTCGAAGTTTGCCATGCCGGACAGCTTGAATGCTTCTTCTGCTGCCATCAGCTCCGCACCTTCTGCAGTCTGAGTCCGTTGACGGTATACTTTCTCCGCGGAACCCGCCAGCTTGCCTTTTTCATGCATGCGTGCCAGCAGCGCTGTCTGGCTGGAAACCGGGTAAATGCGTGGCAGACGAATCCCGCACGTCAGCAAATTCTTTTCTACATGCGTGATTACACCTTGCAGTTCTTCCTCGGACGCAGCCAAGTCAGCGGCATTGACGATGAAGAACATTTTGTCCATCTCAAACGTATCCTTTACACGCCCCATCTGCAGCAAGAACTCTCGGTCTGCCTGAGAAAATGCGTGGTTGTAGTACGTGACGAACAATACAGCATCTGCGTTTTTCATGTATTCAAATGCTACACCTGTATGACGCGCATTGATCGAGTCCGCCCCTGGGGTATCCACCAGTACGATTCCTTGTTCTGTCAGCGGGCACGAGTAGAACAGCTCGATGTACTCGGCGAAGCACGCTTTTTCTTCCTTGGCGACAAAGCCTTTAAACGCTTGCATGTCGACTAGCAGTTCCCCGTCGAGATGGGCAGCCATTTCCCCAAGGCCTTTGGTCACCGCTTTCAGAAAGGTGTAGTGTGGCTTGGCAGTCGGCGGAATCTGCGCCACGTCGATCTTATTCAGCTCAGTCAGGGCACCCTCCAGTCCGGATGCAGACAGACCGAACACCGCCAGGGAACGAAGGACGTCCTGTTCAATCGCGTCTCTGCTTTTCAACACAACTCGCACAGTTCCATGCGGATATTCTTCGGTCGGTGGCATGATTTTGTTGATCGCAGCCGTCGTCGGATTTGGGGAGACTGGTAAAACCATATCTCCCATCAAAGCGTTGGCAAACGAAGATTTCCCTGCGCTGAACGCCCCAAACAACGCTACTGTAAAGCGGTTCGCTTCGAGGCGATCTGCCCGATCTAACATCGCCTGCGCCTGGGCCTGCATCCCGGGTACAGAGACAATTTCTTCACTTGAGCGCCGCAGACGCTCCGCAGCTGCAAACAGCTTTTCTCTCAGTTGATTCATGCTTTTTGTTCTCCTTTTTGTTAGAAAAAACTTGGTTTGTCGCCAAGTCAAATAGCGAAAGCCTTCGTTTTTCTTATACTTTCACCCTTAATCGCGTCAGCGAAATTAAGCTTTCTGAAAGTGCAAAATCGCTTGTAGCTGTTCCCTTGTGACCTGTTCTGCAGCTGCCAGCTCAGCCAGCTTCTCGTGCACGCCAGCCAGCTCGCGCAACACAGTCAGTCGAGCTTGCTGCTCCTCGTTCTGTTCCTTGACTTGCTGATCTAAACGGGTAACGACTTGACTGATGAAGCCGAGCCCAGCACGGCGATATTCCAGCTTGATACCGTTGGAAATGTCTTTGCAATAGTTCAAGACGTACTCTTGAGATTGTGCTCCGTCCTTGATGTTGGCCGCGAGAAACTCCGGAGTAATCCCCACCGTCAACGCATGGACAGCAGCATGGTACTCTTCATCACGGATGTGATACTCCTGCGGCTGTTTTCCCATCAGTTCCTTAAAGTGAAAATCAAGATTACCCGCTACTTTTTCACGCAAGTCAGCCAGTAACGCTTCCTCCCGACGCGCACGCTCTTCCTCTGTCTTCTTCCCAGCGAACAAAAATCCGAGCTTGAATCCTGGCTTTCTACTTTCCAGATAGGCTCGCGCCGCTTCGTTCGTGCTGAAATAGGTCAGACGTGCGTTATCCAACAGCACGCTCAGCTCTTTTTCCATTTTCTTGCGAGCTTCTTCTGGAAGACTAGCCAGTACTGCTGCTTCGGTCTCGGCCTGCTGCAAGGCTTCGCCTACCGCTGTAGCATCCTGGCTGTCCAAGTCTTCTACTTCCAATGTCGTAAGCTTGCTTTCCCATTGCTGACGCAAGCCCTCGTTTGCACTCTTCAGCACCTGGACATGTTCATCGATTAAATGCTCTGCAGCGCTTTTCACGCTATCAGCGACCAGTTCTTCCCGCTCCACGATCAGTGCAGACAGCTTGTTTTTGAACTCCTCGTACTGGTTTTCCAGATGATCCGGCTCTGCCAAAGACGTATAGTAAATCCCGTCCGGGTGAATGTTCCAGGTCGCAAACGCTTCTTCTACACTTTCCTTGTAGCTATCAAAATCCAGCTCAAAATCAATGTGTTTATCGATCATGTTCACGACGAGATAGACCGGTTTTCCACGGTCTTTCAAAGTTTTCGTGAAGTTAAAGTTTTCCTCTGCCTGGACGTGGTTGTAATCCATCATGTAAATGACAACATCCGCCAGATGAAGGGCCGATTCCGTAGCGATTTTATGTGCCGCATCCGTCGAGTCAATCCCTGGCGTATCGAGCAGACTGGAATTTTCGTCGAGGAACGTCCCCGGATACGAAACTTCCACCGATTCCACGGTATCTCCGTCGACAGCAAACTGTTTGAGCTTTTCCATCTCCGTATCAGGGTCAAACGTAATCACGCCGCTGTTCATGGAGTATACGCGAGCTGCTTTTTCTCCTCCGCGGATTTTGACCACATTGGCACTGGTCGGTATCGGGTTGGAGGGCAGCAGGTTTACGCCCAGAAGCGTGTTGATCATCGTAGATTTACCTGCGGAAAAATGGCCACAAAAAGCGATATTTAATTCCGCACGTTTCGTTTTGTCT
Organism: Brevibacillus choshinensis; assembly: GCF_001420695.1. Lineage (NCBI taxonomy): Bacteria > Bacillati > Bacillota > Bacilli > Caryophanales > Paenibacillaceae > Brevibacillus > Brevibacillus choshinensis. Next base: position 290,043 of record NZ_LJJB01000010.1, read on the forward strand.
GCGAGCTGCAGTAACTTGGCGGGGGTTGTTGTGTCCCCGTTTTGTTTCATCCGTTCAGCCAGTTGTTCCCATGTATGTGCAAGCCGAGAGAAATCCGTCTCCCGAATGATTACCTGACTTTGAAACACTTGCTTACCACCCTCTCCATCGTTGCTTTCTCTCTACTACTACTCTCTATTCTACCATGCCGAATGTATCATACCTGATGGGTTTTGTTCAATTATTTGTACGAAAGTTTCCCTATGGAACTTTCATCCGCATACTTTTCCTTTCTTTTGGAAAAAATCGCTCTAACATGATATTCGTGATTTGAATGGGAGGAACTCTCATGTTGCGCAGATTATTGGCACAGCATCGCAAACAGAAAGCCTCCTCAACTATGTTGCAGCAGTCTCAGGCACAACCCTCTTTGCCCACATTATTATCCAAAAACTTACAGGAAAATTTGGATACCGTACGAAGCTTGCTAGGAAATCCTCACGACCTGATTGTGCGCCCCTTTTTTATCGGCAACACCCACCATTCTTGTGCCGTGATTTGTATTGACGGGCTTACAAACAGCGCGATGGTTCAGGAGCAAATTTTATCCAATATCCAATTAATGATATCCACTGCGGAAAAAACAGTGCCGACCGAACCGGATGAAATCCTCTCTTTGCTCTTTGAGGAAGTCTTGTCCGTTATTGAAATCAAACAGGGTACAGCTCTGCACGAGATGCTCGATTGCGTGCTATCTGGAGACACGGCCCTGTTCGTAGAGGGGACGAGCCAATGCATCTTAATTGACAGCAAAGGCTGGAAGACACGGGCAATAGAAGAGCCTGTTTCGGAAGGGCTGGTTCGCGGTCCACGCGATGGCTTTACCGAGGACATTCGTGACAACACCGTTCGGATTCGCAGAAGAGTGAAAGACTACCATCTGCGGTTCGATGGATCTCTCGTAGGGACACGCAGTAAGACCGAGATTATTATTGCCTACATCGACAACATCGTGGATCAGGAGCTCCTCGATGAAGTCAAACGCAGAATCGCTACCATCGATATTGATGAAGTAGAGGAGTCCGGTTTTATTGAACAATGGATTGAAGACGATTTCATGTCTCCTTTCCCACAGATTCATAACACCGAACGCCCAGACAAGGTCGCATCTTCCCTGTTTCAGGGGCGAATCGCTATCTTGGTGGACGGCTCTCCTATGGTGTTGATTTTGCCAGTCACGCTCGGTCTGCTTCTCCATTCGCCTGAGGACTACTATGAGCGTTGGATCGTCGGTACGCTTGCCAGACTCTTACGTTATTTGGCAGCGTTTTTGGCTGTGTTTTCTCCTGCTTTTTACATCGCACTGGTGACCTTTCACCCTGGGCTGATTCCGTCTGATTTGGCTTTTTCGATTGCAGCTACACGAGAGGGCGTTCCTTTTCCTGCATTCGTGGAATCGCTTATGATGGTAACGACCATGGAGCTGCTGCAAGAAGCCGGTCTTCGCTTACCTAAACCGATTGGGCAGACAGTCGGAATTGTAGGCGGGCTTGTCATCGGGGATGCTGCTGTTTCAGCCGGGATCGTCAGCCCTGTCATGGTCATCGTGGTCGCTCTTACTGCGATTGCTTCGTTTGCCATACCCTCTTATCACCTGGCTATCGCCTTTCGGATGATTCGCTATCTGGCTATGATTGCTGCTGCCATCTTCGGCGTATATGGTGTCGTGCTCAGCTTGATCGTCATCATGATTCATCTTTCCAATCTGACAAGCATCGGATACCCCTACCTTTCTCCGTTCGCCCCGCAAATGCCGCGAGATTGGAAGGACCTGATCCTTCGTGCGCCTGTCACCTTCTTGAAAACACGACCACAATCACTGCATCCACAGGATGAAACTCGCATGAGAACAGGGGATCCTCAATGAGCACGCAGACTTTAACGGAAAAACTGATCAGCAAAAACCATATGGGGATCAACATCGCCTCCGTCACCATCGGAGTCGGCATCTTGACGTTCCCCCGCACATTAGCAAAAGCGACAAGTGCGTTTGATGGCTGGATTTCCGTTGTCTTGAGTGGTGCGATTGCTTACTTGATCGCATGGCTACTGGCCAAGCTGGCTTCCCGTTTTCCCAGGCAAACTTTTTTTGAATACACCTCGCTCATTGCTAGCAAGCCCGTTGGATACGTGTTGACCATCCTCGTTTGCATCTACACGATGCTGTTTGTCTCATTTGAGATCAGAGCAATCGGCAACATTGCCAAACAGTATCTTTTTTACAATACCCCTGTAGAAATGATCACCTTGAGTTTTCTACTGGTCGTACAATACGCTGTTTCTGGCTCTCGCGTTGCCTTGCTGCGTTTGAATCTCCTATTCCTACCCGTAGTACTCTATGTCATGTTGTTTGTACTCCTGTTTGGCCAACCACTCATCGATCTAGAAAACGTTCGACCGTATTTTTCTTCCAGCTGGAGTTCGCTGTTGAAAGGCACTAAGGACGTAGGCCTCTCCTATTCCGGCTTTGAGATCATCTTGTTCTATACCATGCTCATGAAACGACCACAGGAAGCGACCAAGTCCGTTTTATTAGGCCTGCTTATTCCAACGATCCTCTATTTGACCATTTACATCTTTGTTATTGCCGTATTCTCGGCAGAGGTAGCCAAAAATTTGACCTACCCGACTATCGAGCTGGCCAAAGAAGTGGAAGTGCCCGGGGGTTTTTTTGAGCGGATAGAATCGATTTTTTTCACCATCTGGATCATGACGATTTTCAATACGTGTGCCATGTGGATGGATATTACCGTGCTCAACCTGACCTCGATGTTCAAGAAAGTCAAAAAAATGGTCTGGATCTTTACGCTATCTCCCGTCATTTATCTTATCGCCATGCTTCCACAAACTTTGATTGACTTCTTTTCGTTTGGTGACAATCTCACCTATTACGGGATAGTCGTTGTGTATCTTGTCCCGATCCTTCTTCTGTTCATCGCCTATCTACGAGGGGTGAAGAGTGATGGCTAAGCGAGTGCTAGCAGGAGGATTACTCGTGATAGCACTTATGCTGCTCGTCACAGGCTGCTGGGATCAGGTACAGATTGAAGAACGAGGATTTGTGGTCGGAGTTGCTGTAGATTTTCCCCGAAATAAACAAGCTAAAGAGCAATCAAATCAAGAAGCACCGAATAAACCTGTTGGACAGAACCGATTTCTGATCACAACACAGCTAGTCATTCCCGGCGGTCTAGTCGCCTCCGGTCAATCCAATGGAGGCGGACAAAATACATCCAATGAAGCCTATCTCAATCTCGTCTCAGAGGGCGACTCTATCTTTGAAGTGGCTCGCGAGCTAGCTACTCGCTCCAGCCGCACGCCGTTTTACCAGCACTTAAAGGTTATGATCATCTCGGAGGAGGTTGCCAAGTCCAAGTACGGTTTTGCCAATGCCATCGATGTGACACTACGTGACCCTGATTCTCGACGCAGCTCTAAGGTATACATAGCCAAGGGGGACGCAAAGAGCGTCATAGAAGTGCGACCAAAAACAGAAAAATTGCCATCTCTCTACATCGATTCCGTGGGAGAAAACATCGACAAAAACTCGCGTATGTTGCCGGATATACGTCTCGGGGATGTGCATCAGCAATTACTAAACAATTTCAGTTTTGCGATCCCAAGGATCACAGCTGAAAAACAAGAAGTGAAAATAGCAGGTGCGGCTGTCTTTGATACGGATAATCACATGGTTGGTTTTTTGGGTGAAGAAGAGACGGAAGGGTTGAATTTCCTTACGGGGAAGGTACGTGGCGGGGTCGTAAAGGCAAAAATCAATAACGACTTGGTCGTCATGAACATACAAGGTGCGAAAAAAAGTATCAAAGCCGACCTGAGAGATAAGCAACATATGAAGTTCAACATCAGTATTCAGTGCGAAGGAGCCGTCATGGAATCGTTTGTTCCTATGGATCTCTTGAATGAAAAATCGATAAAAAAGCTCCAGTCCGCCTTTGCCCACGAAATCGAGAGAATGAGTAAAGACACGATCGCCAAGGTTCACAAGGAGATGCCTGTGGATGTTATTCGTCTAGGACGCTATCTCAAGCAAAATCACCACGAGCTGTGGAAGCAAATTCAATATGATTGGGAGAAAGGACAGCAGCTATACCAAAAAAGTGATATCAATGTAGAAGCAAAGGTCTTTATCCGGAATATCGGTGGAATCAATAAAACCGAGAACCCAATAGGACGGTGACGCTGCCTTGCAAAATCTGTTTGGGTCGCTCCCCCCGTATTTGACACTGACAGGAGTCGTTCTGTCATTCTTGATCCCTTACCTCTTCACCAAAATCAGCGAAAAGTTGCATGAGCTGGGCGACCCTCCCTGGAAAAAGGGAGGGAAACCCAAGCAATAGACTTTCCCACATCCTAGCTAAGCGCGATATTGCGCGACGGCATCCGCGAACGCTTTGGCGTATGCTGGCAAATCTGGTGGGCGTCTTGAACCGATGATATGTCCGTCTACGACGACTTCTTCATCAACCCAGATGGCACCGGCATTTTCGATATCATCGCGAATTCCAGGCGTCGAGGTTGTCTTTACACCTTGGAGAATTTTCGCGGAGATCAGGACCCAACCCGCATGGCAGATGTGCCCGATCGGTTTCTTCGCTTGATCCATCTCTTGGATGAATGACAATATCTCAGGATAACGACGAAGCTTGTCAGGCGCCCAGCCGCCAGGAACCAATACGCCATCGTAGTCTTTTGCTTTGACATCACGGATGGATTTGTCGGATTGGCATGGGACGCCGTACTTTCCGGTATAGGTATGATTTGCCTCAGGCCCTACGAGGTCAACAGTGGCCCCTTCTTCTCTCAATCGAAGGACAGGATACCACAGCTCCAGATCTTCAAACTCATGCTCCACATAGCAGACGATATGCTTCCCTGCAAGTCTCACGAGATCAACCTCCTTTTTCCTCCATTGTAGCAGGCGGTCAGGCACAGGTCATGCTTGTCCTAGAAAATGAAAAAGTGAGAAACAGGTTTTTCACGCTGTTTCCCACCTTATGACAAATAACTATGTATAGAATTGCTGGTGCCGGTAGAGGGACTTGAACCCCCACGGTTTCCCTCACGATTTTGAGTCGCGCGCGTCTGCCAATTCCGCCATACCGGCCTAAAAGAATAAATCGGAGCACATTCGACAAATTCTGCAACATGCTTCAATACTTAAATAATATACAGGCAAAAGAAGCCAAAATCAATACCGGATTTTTTTACCATTTCAACATCATTTCTGTAGTTCTCTCGATAAGTATAAAATAAACATTCCCGCTACATTTATATAGGTATTCCTCGTCTCTGCCGAATCAGCCACTCCTCCATTGGATTGTTGCATGGTAAACAAATAGCGCTCAGCTACCCGTTTGTTTACAGGTGATCGGGAAAACGCCTGCTCGCCTAGCAGGTAGGCTAACGTCGACAGCGTGTATGTACCTTCCCATTGTTTAAACGCTCCATGGTCATCCATTTGCTGCGCCATGGTTCTCAATGTCGAATCAAACATGGCCGGATCGCGGAGGAGACACGCTGACCATCCGTTGGCAAACCACCGTGCGTATGCTGGACGCATGGATTGCTCCCCTGAGCCATCGAGCATGACTGTATACAGATCCTTTTTCGGGTCAAAAAAGCGTGCAAAATTGCTTTTTAATCGCTTTGCCTGTCTTTCTGCCGAGGATTCGGGAAACAACGCCGCTGCCGCAATGAGACCTGCATACGTCTCTGCATTGTCAGCCGCATATTTGACCTTGTATACCTGATAGTCGTGGATTGAGTGCGCGATTTTGTCCTTTCTCAGCTGGTACGAGCTCCAGTAAAGCCCGTCCACCGGATCGAGATTGTGCTCGGTGAGAAACTGATAGGCTCGCTTGGCGGCCCCTCGTATTTGCTCGCGAAGCTCAGGCCGATCGGTCCTCCTGTCGACCTCACGCGCGACATGTATAAACAGTGCCATCGTCGTGTCGATCCCGCGAATGGCAGCGAATTGGCGGTAGCTTCCAGGAACAGCTGGGACATACTCCTCACCTGCACGACGGTAAGAGAGGTGCCAGTCTCCCTGCGGTGTCTGTACGTGCATCAGCCACTGTACCCCTCGTTCTACTGCCAGCCAATACTTCGGGTCTCGAGTAAGATCGTACGTGCTGATGAGCCCCATCAAGGCGTAGAGCATATTCGAATCCGTATTGATGTAACCTGACTCCACGATCGCACCATGTTCATCCTGCAGCTGTAAAATAAAGTTGGCTGCCTGCTCCAAGCGCATGAGTTGGGAATCTCGCTCAGCCGCTTCTCCCACAGAATAGGCAAAGACCAGATTCCACACGAATAGAGCCACCAGCAGCAGCAATCCTTTCCGCCACACAGCCATGATTTGCTCACCTCCGGGAAAACATAGTTTCCCCAAATGAGCGTTACCAATTCCACACTTCTAACCTGCCTAGCTTTAAATCATGAAAAAGCGGATTCTGTCGCAGCTTTTCCAATTCCCTCACAGGACCTGTCACTACTGCGCCATAGACCATCACGCCGTTCTTTTTGAGATAGTCCAGACGATGGGTGTGATACAGCACCTCCTTCCACAGCTAAAGAAAAAATTCATCGACAACGCGCACAGCAACCGATCGGCGGCGTCCTCTCATGACCTGGCAAACTAAACGGATAGTCGAGCGGATGACGTCCTACTACAATCCATCTCCCATCCGCTTTTTTGCGTAATTGGTATACGCGAAAAAAACGATCGCTCGGATCAAAAGCAAACCATACGGCCAACGTAACATTCGGACCACAACGGGACAGAACCTGCGATTTTACGACCGGAGGTGCTCCGATTGTATCCCCTACCGGCACGGCCAGCTTTCCATTGATCCGGCGTAAATCCAGATTTCCGATCACACGGTTCACCAGACAAGGAGTCATACTTTTTAGCAAGAATCGGCGAATTTTTGCGACTGATTGAAAGCGCTCCGGTAGCAGCCTTCCTCGATTCCCCACCCTTTTCTGGGCGGAGAGAACGATGGTAAAAAATGCTCGCTCTGCATTTCTCACGGTTTGCACCCATATTTTTTTCATCCGGCATTCCTCCCTCCTACAAGGGTATGCAACCAGAAGCACATGCGGTTGGACTGTTGCCTGCGTACATATTCAGCAACAGGACCGGACAAATTATTGTGGTGCTTTACCATTCATGATTCAAGGAGGTACACTCATGCCTAGTCAAATCAATACGGATTCCCTGAAAAAAGCAGAGGTTTCCACTGAGCTCGCCAAGTCGATGATTAGCCAAGCCATTCAGCAATCTGCCGCCAACCCTCAATTGGCTGAAGAGGCACTCAAGCAAGCATCCCAGGAGATCGCTCAGGCGCAAACCATGGTGTCTCAAGTACAATCCACTATTCAGACCCAACAAGCGCAGGAACAGCAGCAGAAAACCAAGTAGTTCATAATCAGGCGAATCCAGCGCGGGTTCGCCTGATCCTATTTCTTATGCATGTCCCACTCCATTCTGGTAAAACGAACCGCCCTCTCGTAAAATGAGCATACCAGACTTCATGTATGATCTGAGGAGGGGAGCATGATGTTACAACCAACCGGCATCAATCATCTTTTGTTTTCCGTGTCTGACCTGGAGAGGTCTTTTCGCTTTTATCAGGAAGTCCTAGGTGCAATTCCACTCGTGCGCGGTAGAAAGCTGGCGTATTTTGATCTGAATGGATACTGGCTTGCCTTAAATGAAGAGCAGGATATCCCCCGTCAAGAAATCCACCAGTCTTATACTCATTTGGCCTTCTCGATTGAGGAAGATACGTTTGATACCTGGCTGGCACACCTAAAGCAACACGATGTCCACATCCTGCCCGGAAGAGAGCGCGATGTACGTGACAAACGCTCCATTTATTTCACGGACCCCGACGGTCACAAGTTTGAATTACATACAGGAACGTTGGAAGATCGGCTTGCCTATTATCGTCAGGATAAACATCATGTGACATTTTTTGAATAAAGAATGATATACTTATGACAATCTTTACAAACATTTCACAAATTCACAATAGTTCGATCGTTATATTCACTTTCACTCATTTGGACAAATGTTATAATATAGCCACAAACGACCTATTCCCAACGAATAGGTCGTCTTTTATGATAACGGAGGTATCCTAATGTTTGGTAAGCGAGCAGTACACGTGGAAACAGCCCCCATCCAGAATAGCAACATACACATGACAGAGCGGCTGGAGGGTAAACTTAAATTTTTACAATTCAATCAAGAGGATCTGGAACGAATTCAAAAGCTAGATCCGCTGCTTCAGGAACATTTGGAGGCAATTACCGATCGCCATTATCAAATGCTCAATGAGTTTTCCAACCTGATGAATATTGTGGAAGCGCATTCAACTATCGAACGTCTTTCCGCTTCCTTTCGCCGTTATCTGCAATCCCTTTCTAATACTCTACTGGATGATGCCTATGTCGCAGGTCGGGAAAAAATCGGCGAGGTACACAGCCGCATCGGCCTCGCTCCTGAGTGGTACACCGGTTCATACTTGAGAATATACGAGTTCTTGATCCCCGCCATCGTCCAAGCTCACTCCAAACGCCCTCAAGAACTTTCCGCTGTCCTTTTGTCACTGATTAAGTTGCTGACCTTAGACTCCCAAATCGTGGTTCAATCTTATCAGGAAGACAACGAATACATAGTAATCGATCAGCTGGGACATGTACTCGAGCTGGTCATGCAAATCGATAAGATCAAGCACGTCCTCGATACCGTGGAGACAACAACCAGCGAAGCCAAAACGGTCCGTGTCGCTTCCGAGCAATTGTCTGAATCCGTGCAAAAGGTCGCCCAATCGGCCTTGCATGTTGCAGAAAATGCCAATACCACGATGGAACAGGCGGCTGCCGGAAAAGAAATCATCCAGTCTTCCCTGAGTAGCTTCCTGTCGATGGCCGATGAATTTTATGAAATGAAGACCAAGATTACGCATCTCATGACATCCATCGAAAATATATCGCAGGTCGTGCAGGTCATCCGCAATGTAGCCGATCAGACCAACCTGCTCGCCCTCAACGCATCCATCGAAGCCGCTCGTGCGGGAGAACATGGACGTGGCTTCGCAGTGGTCGCCGAGGAAGTCCGGAAATTGGCGGAGCAGACCAAGCAATCCGCGCAGAGTATCACCACAACCATCAAGAACGTCCAGTCTGAAGCACATCAAGTGAGTGAATCGGCAGTACAGATGAGTGATCACGTCGGCCAAAAGGTCAGTCAAACGCGTGAAGCGATCGATCTGCTCGATGATATCGTCACGAACATCGAAAAGGTCGGCCATGCCACGGGACACATCGCCTCCATCGCTCAAGAGCAATCGGCTGCCACGAGTGAAATTTCGCAACGTATCTCGCATGTTCAAAGCAATATGGAACAAATCGCCGAGAACGTCGAGCATGCGGGCCAAAATGTTTATGACATCGGTGCCGCCATCAATGAAATGCACAAGATCAGTATCAGCCAGTCCGAACAGCTGAAAGCCAAACATTACTTGCGAATCGTCAAGACGGACCATCTCCTGTGGAAATGGTGGCTCTACAACTTCATGCTGGGCTATCACCGTATCGAAGAGAAGGATTTGGTCGACCATCTGCAATGCCGCCTGGGCAAGTGGTATCAAGAAGCCAAGAACAACCCTAGCCTCCAGTCCTTACCTGCCTTCCAACAGCTTGATGAACCACATCGCCAGTTCCACGAAATCGTTCGCCGAATTTTCCATCTTGTTCAGGCAGGGAAACAAAAAGAAGCGGAAGCGGCCTTTACTTCCCTAGAAGAGATTTCCCAGCTCGTCTTGCAACGGCTCGAAGAATTAGCCGCGACTATGCGGTAGGGCTCAGCCTTTTACGCCCTTCTCTT